>DATMMA010000456.1:0-5079 GCA_035570295.1 Streptosporangiaceae bacterium | reverse complement strand
TCATCCCGGCGATCGAGTCGTCGCACGCGCTGGCCGGCGCGCTGCGACTCGGCCCTGAACTCGGGCCCGACGGCGTGCTGCTGGTCAACCTGTCCGGTCGCGGCGACAAAGATGTGGACATCGCTGGCCGGTGGTTCGGGCACCTCGCGGGCGACGCCGCACCCTGGAACGGCCCCTCGGCCCCGAACGGCACGGCTCAGTGAGCGCCGTCAGGGCCGCGTTCGAGAAGGCTGCCGCGGAGCATCGAGCGGCGCTGGTCGGCTACCTGCCGGCCGGCTTTCCCTCGGTTGACGGCGCCATCGAAGCGGCAATCGCGATCGCCGAGGCCGGAGCGGACGTCATCGAGATCGGGCTGCCGTACTCCGACCCGCTAATGGACGGCCCGGTCATCCAGGAGGCGGTGCACCGGTCGCTTACCGGCGGCACCCGGGTTGCCGACGTGCTGCGCACCGTCCGAGCCGTGGCCGGCGCTGGGATACCGACGCTGATCATGACTTACTGGAATCCCGTGGATCAGCACGGCGTCGGGAAGTTCGCCCGGGATCTGGCGGAAGCGGGAGGAAGCGGCCTCATCACGCCGGACCTGACCCCCGAAGAAGCCGGCCCGTGGCTCACAGCAGCCGCCTCGCTGGACCTCGACCCGATCTTCCTGGTCGCCCCTAGCTCGTCTGACCAGCGGATCGAGTTGATCACCTCGGCCTGCCGGGGGTTCGTGTACGCCGCGTCGCTGATGGGAATCACGGGCACCAGGGAGTCGGTGGGCAGCGAGGCCGAGGGCCTGGTGCGCCGGGTCAGGGCGCACACCAGCTTGCCTGTCGCGGTCGGGCTGGGCGTCCGGGACGGTAAGCAGGCGGCCGAGGTGGCCTCGTTCGCCGACGGGGTGATCGTGGGCTCGGCATTCGTGCAGCGGCTCCTGGCAGCAGACAGCCCGTCGGCCGGGCTGGCCGGCGTCCGCGACCTGGCCCGTGAACTCGCCGGGGGCGTCCGCGCCGGCTGCTAGATCGGCGGGCTGCCAGTAGATCGGCGGGCTGCCAGCCGTCGACGCCACTAACCGCCCGCCAGTTCCTTGACGTTGTGAATTTAGGGGTGTATGGCCCCCCCAAATCTCACAATGATCAAGGACTTGTGCGGGCCGTATGAGGATGATCTTGCCGGGGCAGTGACAAATCTTGCCCCGGCGAGGCCTGATCGCGGCCAGCCAGCTTCGTTATACTGCAAGCGAGCGCGCTGCGGTGCTACTGCCACAGTGTTATCTGCCGCCGCGCGGCTGGGCCAGTGTTGTCCCGCGAGACAGGGCCAGTGTCGTCCCGATCCCATGACCCTTCCGTTGGCTATAGCGGTTCCGTTAGCTATAGGGGCGGGCGAGACGACAGGAGCACGCTGGATGGCATCTGCCACCCAACAGCTAGGTACCGGCCTTTACGACAACAGGAACGAGCACGACGCTTGCGGCGTCGGCTTCGTGGCAGATCTCACCGGCCAGCGTCGGCATCAAACGGTTGCCGATGCCCTCACTGTGCTGCGCAATCTCGACCACCGGGGCGCGAAGGGCGCTGACCCGGAGTCCGGTGACGGCGCAGGCATTCTCACCCAGATGCCCGACGACCTGCTGCGGGCTCGTTGTGACTTCGCCCTCCCCCCAGCCGGCAGCTACGCGGCCGGGCTTGCCTTCCTGCCTGCCGACGAGGCCGACGCCGCCAGACACGTGGCCGCGGTGCGGCGGATCGCGACCGAGGAGGGGCTGACCGTCCTTGGCTGGCGCGACGTTCCGCACGATCCGGATTTCTGCGGGAACGAGGCACGGGCGGTGCTGCCGAGGCTCGTTCAGCTAGTCGTGTCGGGGCTAGCCGGCGAGTCCGGGATGGCGCTCGACCGGAAGGCGTACTGCCTGCGCAAGCGGGCCGAGCACGAGACCGGCCTGTACCTGGCCAGCCTCGCCAGCGCGACGATCGTGTACAAGGGCATGCTGACCGCGCTGCAACTGGGGCCGTTCTTCACTGACTTGTCCGACCCGCTGTACGCCTCGGCGATCGCGCTGGTGCACGCGCGCTTCTCCACGAACACGTTCCCGTCCTGGCCGCTGGCGCATCCCTTCCGGCTGATCGCGCACAACGGTGAGATCAACACGATTCGCGGCAACCGCAACTGGATGCGCGCACGGGAGGCGCAGCTGTCGGCCGGTGTGCTGGGCAGGGACACCGCCGGGCGGGGTATCGAGCGGCTGCTGCCGATCGTGGACGATACCGTCAGCGATTCAGCCAGCTTCGACGCGTGCCTGGAGTTGCTGCACCTGGGCGGCCGGTCATTGCCGCACGCGGTGCTGATGATGATTCCGGAGCCGTGGGAGAACAACTTCACCATGGACGCCGGCCGTCGTGAGTTCTACCGCTTCCATGCCTCGCTGATGGAGCCGTGGGACGGGCCGGCGCTGATCGCGTTCACCGACGGAACCGTTGTCGGCGCGGTCCTTGACCGCAACGGGCTGCGGCCAGGCCGGTACTGGGTGACCGGCGATGGCCTGGTCGTGCTGGCCAGCGAGGTAGGCGTGCTCGACATTGACCCGGACCGGGTGGTGCGCAAGGGCAGGCTGCAGCCGGGCCGCATCTTCCTGGCCGACACCGGGGCCGGCCGGATTATCGAGGACGAGGAAGTCAAGTCGAAGCTGGCGGCCGAGCACCCGTACGGTGACTGGCTGCACGCCGGCATGATTCACCTGCGCAACTTGCCCGAGCGCACCAGGGAACTGCCCGACAGCCGGGTGCTGCTCGTCCAGCAGCAGCTGTTCGGCTACACCGAGGAAGACCTTCGGGTACTGCTCGCGCCGATGGCACGCACCGGCACTGAGGCCCTCGGCTCAATGGGTTCCGACACTCCGCTTGCCGTGCTGTCGGACCGGCCGCGGCTGCTGTACGACTACTTCAGCCAGTTGTTCGCTCAGGTCACGAACCCGCCGCTGGATGCCATCAGGGAAGAGCTCGTCACCGCGCTCGGCACCGCGACCGGGCCTGAGCACAACCTGCTCGAGCCGGGTCCGGCATCCTGCCGTCAGGTGGTGCTGCCGTTCCCGGTAATCAGCGACAGCGACCTGGCCAAGATCGTGCACATCAACGACGACGGGGACCTGCCTGGCTTCGCCGCGCATGTCGTCGACGGCCGGTACGAGGTAGCAGGCGGCGGCGCGGCGTTGCAGGCGAGGCTGGCGGAGATCCGCGCGGAGGTATCGGCGGCGATCGCGTCCGGCGCGCGGATCATCGTGCTATCCGACCGGGGCGCCGAGGCCGGCGGTGGCAGCCCGCAGCCAGCGGCGCTTGTGCCGGACGCCGTGCATGCCACGCACCCGGGCGACGATCACCTCGCGCCGATTCCGTCGCTGCTGCTGACCGGGGCGGTACACCATCACCTGATCGCTGAGCAGACCAGAACCAGGGTCGGGCTGGTCGTGGAGTCCGGCGACGCGCGCGAGTGCCACCACATCGCCCTGCTCCTCGGTTACGGTGCCGCGGCCGTCTGTCCGTACCTGGCTATCGAGACGGTCGAGGAGATGGTCCGCCGCGGGACATTGCGCGACGTCAGCGAGCGCGCGGTTGGCGCCAACCTGATCAAGGCACTCGGCAAGGGCGTGCTCAAGATCATGTCCAAGATGGGCGTGTCGACCGTCGCCTCCTATACCGGCGCTCAGCTGTTTGAAGTTGTCGGTCTCGGCCCCGAAGTAGTCGGCTCGTGCTTCGCCGGCACCGCGTCTCCGCTAGGCGGAATCGGCTTCGACGAGATCGCCGCCGAAGTCGGCCGCCGGCACCAGGCGGCCTATCCCGCCCGTGGTGGCCGGCCGCACCTGCGGCTGGAAACGGGCGGGGAGTACCAGTGGCGCCGTGACGGCGAGCCGCACCTGTTCAGCCCGGAGGCCGTGTTCAAGCTGCAGCACGCCACCCGCAGCGGGCAGGTCAGCGTGTTCCGCGACTACACCAGGCTCGTCGATGACCAGTCGGCCAAGCTGATGACGCTTCGCGGGCTGCTGCGGATCCGCGGCATCGACGAGCCAGCCAGCGGCTCCGCGTACGCGGCTACTACAGCGCGCCGGGAACCCGTTCCGCTGGCCGAGGTCGAGCCGGTATCCAGCATCGTCGCGAGATTCGCCACCGGCGCGATGTCCTATGGCTCGATCTCGGCTGAGGCGCACGAAACCATCGCGATCGCGATGAACCGCCTCGGCGGCCGGTCCAACACGGGGGAGGGCGGCGAGGACGCGCGCCGGTTCGTGCCGGACTCCAATGGCGACTTGCGCCGCTCCTCGGTCAAGCAGGTAGCCAGCGGCCGGTTCGGGGTCACTAGCGAGTACCTGGTCAACGCGGATGACCTCCAGATCAAGATGGCCCAGGGTGCCAAGCCGGGGGAGGGCGGCCAGTTGGGTGGGCACAAGGTGTACCCGTGGATCGCGGCCACCCGGCACTCCACACCGGGCGTCGGGCTGATCTCCCCGCCGCCCCATCACGACATCTACTCGATCGAGGACCTGGCCCAGCTGATCCACGACCTCAAGAACGCCAATCCGCTGGCGCGAGTGCACGTCAAGCTCGTCGCCGAGACGGGCGTCGGAACCGTCGCGGCCGGAGTGGCCAAGGCACACTCGGACGTCGTGCTGATCTCCGGGCACGACGGTGGCACCGGCGCATCGCCGCTGACCAGCATCAAGCACGCTGGCGCGCCGTGGGAGCTCGGCCTGGCGGAAACGCAGCAGACGCTGCTGCGCAACGGCCTGCGGGACCGGATCGTCGTTCAGGTGGACGGCCAGCTGAAGACAGGCCGGGACGTGATCATCGCGGCGCTGCTCGGCGCCGAGGAATTCGGTTTCGCCACCGCGCCGCTGGTGGTAGCGGGCTGCGTGCTGATGCGGGTCTGCCACCTGGACACGTGCCCGGTCGGCGTGGCTACCCAGAACCCGGAGCTGCGGACCAGGTTCACCGGCCGCCCGGAATTCATCGTGAACTTCTTCGAGTTCCTGGCGGAGGAGGTCCGCGAGTACCTGGCTCAGCTCGGCTTCCGGTCACTGGCCGAGGCCGTCGGGCACGCTGAGCTGCTTGA
>DATMMA010000455.1:0-7408 GCA_035570295.1 Streptosporangiaceae bacterium | reverse complement strand
TCCGGTCCCTTCATGCCATCCGCCCGGCCTGCAGGCGGCAGTTTGCCGAAATAAGGGGAATGCGAGTCCGGTATCTGCTCGCTGGCATGTCTTTTCACTCGGGCCAGCGCTCAACTTCGGGCTTATGTGGTGTTATGGCCGGTTCTCGACTCGCGTTCCGGGTGAAGAGTGGCGCGCGGGGGGAACGACGTGGGGGAGTCGCTTCTGACCCGCGCTGATCGTCCGCTTTGTCAGGCCCGGTTCACCAGCTCAGACACGCGGCCGGCTTCCTCAGCCAGTGCGCCGCACCTGGTACGGTTGTGCGGACAGACGTCCTTTAAGCCCCGTCCTGTGAGGCGGGAAAGGGGGTCCTTTTGATGCATGCGCTTAACCCCGGCGGCGCGGACGCAGCCGGACCGGACAGTGCCGGGGCAATCAGTGCCGGAGCAAACAGCGCCGGAGCAGGCCGCGCAGGGGCTAGATCAGGCCAGGCGCGCACTGTCCCGCCCGCTGGCAGTAAGACAGTGCTCGGGCCAGATGAGATCAGCCGGGCCCTCACCAGGGTGGCTCACGAGATCCTCGAGCGGACGAATGGCGCCGCTGACGTCATCCTGATGGGCATCCCGACCAGGGGAGTACCGCTGGCCCTGCGGCTGGCATCGAAGCTCAGCCAAGTCGAGGGGCGCCCGGCACCGGCCGGATCTCTGGATGTCACCATGTACCGCGATGACCTGCGCCTACGCCCGGCCAGGAGGCTCGGTCACACCGCAGTTCCGCCAGCCGGCATCGACGGCAAGATCGTCATCCTGGTCGACGATGTGCTCTACTCAGGCCGGACCGTGCGAGCAGCACTGGATGCGCTCGGTGACATCGGCAGGCCCCGCGCGGTGCAACTGGCCGTGCTGGTCGACCGGGGGCACCGCGAGTTGCCCATCCGCGCCGACTATGTGGGCAAGAACCTGCCGACGTCGCAGCGCGAGGTAGTGCAGGTGCTGCTGACCGAGACCGACGGGCAAGACGCGGTGGTGCTCGGCATGGGCCGGGCCATCCAGCCGGACGCGGCCCAGCCGACTACTGCACAGCCGACTACTGCACAGCCGAGTGCCGCGCGCTCGAACCCGCTGCGGGCCGGCGCGTCCGGTCCTGGCGGCACGCCCGGCGACGGCTTCCCGACGGAGGCCGCGCGATGAACCGCCATCTGATCTCCGCGGCGGACCTGAGCCGCGACGACGCGCTGCTGATCCTTGATACCGCCGAGGAACTGGCTCAACTGGCCGAGCGGCCGATCCGCAAGTTGCCGACGCTGCGCGGCAGGACGGTGGTGAACCTTTTCTACGAGGACTCAACCCGGACGAGAATCTCTTTCGAGGCGGCGGCCAAGCGGCTGTCAGCGGACGTGATCAACTTCTCCGCCAAGGGGTCCAGCGTCGCCAAAGGAGAGAGCCTGAAGGACACCGCGCTCACCCTGGAGGCGATGGGGGCCGATGCGGTCGTGATCCGGCATCAGGCGTCCGGAGCGCCGCACCGCCTGGCCGGCTGGGTTGCGGGAAGTGTCGTCAATGCCGGGGACGGAACGCACGAGCATCCAACCCAGGCCTTGCTGGACGCGTTCACCATGCGGCGCCGTCTTGGCCGGCTGGACGGGCTGCGCGTAGCGATCGTCGGCGACGTGCTGCACAGCCGGGTGGCACGGTCGAACGTGCTGCTGCTGCGCACGCTCGGCGCGGACGTCACGCTGGTGGCGCCTCCCACACTGCTGCCGGTCGCGGTATCGGCCTGGCCGTGTGAAGTCTCCTACGACCTCTCGGCCGTGCTGCCGAAGACCGACGTGGTGATGATGCTCCGGGTGCAAGCGGAGCGGATGAACGCCGCCTACTTCCCGACCGTGCGCGAGTACAGCAGAAGGTACGGGCTTGATGTCGCCCGGATGGCGCTGCTGCCCGACCATGCGATCGTGATGCACCCTGGCCCGATGAACCGGGGCGTTGAGATCGCCGCCGAAGTGGCTGACTCGGCTCGCTCGACCATCGTCGAGCAGGTGGCCAACGGAGTCAGCGTCCGGATGGCCGTTCTGTACCTGCTGCTTGGCGGAGCCGACTTGGGTAATGCCGAGGCCGGCGCCGCCGAGGCCGCCGCCAGGCGGGCAGATGCAGGCTGGCTGAGCAGCGAGGCATCGGAGGTGGCCCAATGACAGCCAACACAGAGACAGACAAAACAGTGACGGGCAGTCAGCTAAGCAGCAGCCAGACATGGCTGATCAAGGGCGTGCGGCCGGCCGGCGGTCCGGCGACTGACTTGATCCTGGCCGGCGGCCGGATCACCGAGACTGGCCGGGGACTGACCGCGCGAGGCGCCCAGTTGCTGGACGGCACCGGGCTTATCGCCTTGCCCGGCCTCGTCGACCTGCACACTCATCTGCGCGAGCCGGGCCGCGAAGACGCAGAGACGGTGCTGACCGGCACGCAGGCCGCGGCGCTGGGCGGCTTCACGGCCGTCCACGCGATGGCGAACACCGAACCGGCTGCCGACACGGCCGGTGTGGTCGAGCAGATCTGGCGGCTCGGCCGGCAGGCTGGCTTGTGCGACGTGCGGCCGGTCGGCGCTGTCACGGCAGGGCTGGAAGGCAGCCGGCTCGCTGAGCTCGGCGCGATGGCGGACTCGGCAGCGCAGGTGCGGATCTTTTCCGACGACGGGCATTGCGTGTCTGACGCGATGCTGATGCGCAGAGCGCTCGAGTACGTCAAGGCGTTCGGCGGCGTGATCGCCCAGCACGCGCAGGAGCCGCGGCTGACCGACGGCGCGCAGCTCAACGAGGGCGAGATGTCCGGCTTGCTAGGCCTGACCGGCTGGCCGGCGGTTGCCGAGGAGGCGATCATCGCCAGGGACTGCCTGCTAGCCGCGCATGTCGGCTCGGCCTTGCATGTCTGTCACGTGTCCACGGCGGGGTCGGTAGAAATCATCCGCTGGGCCAAGTCGAAGGGCTGGCGGGTGACGGCCGAGGTTACCCCGCACCACCTGTGGCTGACCGACGAGCTGACGGCTAGCTATGACCCGGTCTACAAGGTCAACCCGCCGCTGCGCACGCGCGCCGACGTCGACGCTCTGCGCGCCGGTCTCGCCGACGGCACCATCGACTGCGTCGCCACCGACCATGCGCCGCATGCAGTCGAGGACAAGGAAACCGAGTGGCAGGCGGCCGCCTTCGGGATGACGGGCCTGGAGACCGCGCTGCGGGTCGTGCACGCGGCGATGGTCGACACCGGCCTGCTGGACTGGGCCGGGGTAGCCGACCGGATGTCCGCCCGGCCAGCCGCGATCGGCCAGCTCGACGGCAGCGTTACAACCAGCAGTGCCGCAAGCACCGGCGCCGCAGGCACCGGCGCCGCAAGCACCAGGGGTGCTCCATCGCCATTCGCGCTGCTGCACGGCCGTCCGCTGGAGCCCGGCTCCCCGGCGAACCTGGTCCTCTACGACCCGGCCGCGCGCAGCGTCGTCGATCCGGGGCAGCACGCCTCTCGTAGCCGCAACACCCCGTTCCGCGGGATGGAGCTGCCCGGCCAGGTGATCGCCACGTTCCTGCGTGGCGAGCCCACCGTGCTGGACGGGAAACTGGCCCGATGACCGGCCCGGCAATCCTGGTACTTGAGGACGGCACCACCTTCCGCGGCATGAGTTTCGGAGCGGGCGGCGAGTCATTCGGCGAGATGGTATTCAACACCGGCATGACCGGCTATCAGGAGACGCTGACCGATCCCTCCTACGCCCGCCAGATCGTGGCGATGACCGCTCCGCACATCGGGAACACCGGCGTCAACGACACCGACCCGGAGTCCCGGCGGATCTGGGTCAGCGGCTACGTGGTGCGCGAGCCAGCCCGGATCGCGTCGAACTGGCGGTCACAGCGAAGCCTGCAGGCCGAGCTCGCTCGCCAGGACGTGACTGGCATCGCCATGCCCGGCACCCGCGCACTCACCCGGCACTTGCGCGATCGCGGCGCGATGCGGGCTGGGATCAGCGCGCACACGCAGGACCCGGCCGCGTTGCTCGAACGAGTGCTGGCCAGCCCGCAGATGACGGGCGCTGACCTGGCAGGCGAGGTCACTACGCCCGAGCCGTACGTCGTCCGCCCGCCAGACGGCACGCCAGTCCGCTACCGGGTGGCTGCGGTGGATCTCGGCATCAAGGCAGCGACGCCGCGATCCATGGCGGCGCTCGGCTGCGAGGTGAGCGTGCTCCCGGCCACCGCGACCGCGGCGGAGATCCTGGCCGCCAGCCCGGACGGCGTGTTCTTCTCCAACGGTCCCGGCGACCCGGCCGCGATTGGTTACGCCGTAGCCGCGATGCGGGGCGTGCTGGCGGCGGGCAAGCCGGTGTTCGGCATCTGCCTGGGCAGCCAGGTACTCGGCCGCGCCCTCGGCCTGGCGACCTACAAGTTGCGCTTTGGCCATCGCGGCGTGAACCAGCCCGTCGCCGACGTCCGCACCGGGAAGGTGCAGATCACCAGCCACAACCACGGATTCGCGGTAGCGCCGCCTGGCACCGACGGCCCCATCGACTGGGTGCCTGGATCGCCCGCGAGTACACAAGCTGGCGGCCAGTTTGAGACCACGTTCGGCCCCGCCGAGATCACTCACCTGAACCTCAACGACGGCGTCGTCGAAGGCCTGCGGCTGCTGGATGCGCCGGCCTTCAGCGTGCAGTACCACCCGGAGGCGGCGCCTGGTCCGCATGACGCGTCGGGGCTGTTCACCGAATTCTGCGAGTTGATGGAGGGTAGCCGATGATAAGGGCGGGAACGAGGCTGGCCCAGCAAGCTGCAGGCCGGCCAGGCCGCAGGGTTGGCGGGACTGCCCGTTCCCGTGGGTATGACGGTCTTGACCTTGACGGGGCGCGGCATGCCTAGGCGGCAGGACCTGAAGTCGGTGCTCGTGATCGGTTCCGGGCCGATCATCATCGGGCAGGCGTGCGAGTTCGACTACTCGGGCACGCAAGCGTGTCGCGTGCTGCGCGCCGAGGGGATCCGGGTCAGCCTGGTCAACTCCAACCCGGCCACGATCATGACTGATCCGGAGTTCGCCGACGCCACCTACGTCGAGCCGATCACGCACGAGGTGCTGGAGAAGGTCATCGCGCGGGAGCGGCCGGATGCCATCCTGCCGACGCTCGGGGGCCAGACGGCGCTGAACGCGGCGGTTGCCTTGCACGACAGGGGGACGCTGGCCAAATACGACGTCGAGCTGATCGGCGCCGGCATCGACGCGATCCGCGCCGGGGAGGACCGCAACCGGTTCAAGGAGATCGTGGTCGGCGTCGGTGCCGAGGTTCCGGCCAGCCGGATCTGCCACACGCTCGGCGAGTGCCGGGCGGCCGCGGCCGAGCTGGGCTTCCCGGTCGTCGTGCGGCCGTCCTTCACCCTCGGCGGCACAGGTTCGGGCATCCCGCGGACGGCGGCCGAGCTGGACCGGATCGCCGGTGCCGGGCTGGACGCCAGCCCGGTGACCGAGGTGCTGCTCGAGGAGTCGGTACTCGGCTGGAAAGAGTACGAGCTCGAGCTGATGCGCGACAAGAACGACAATGTCGTGATCGTCTGCTCGATCGAGAACATCGACCCGATGGGCGTGCACACCGGCGATTCGGTCACCGTCGCGCCGGCCATGACGCTGACCGACCGCGAGTATCAGCACATGCGCGACGTGGCGATCGCCACTGCTCGCGCGGTCGGTGTCGATACCGGCGGATGCAACATCCAGTTCGCAGTGCATCCGCAGACCGGCCGGATGGTCGTCATCGAGATGAACCCGCGGGTGTCCCGGTCCAGCGCGCTGGCGTCCAAGGCAACTGGGTTCCCGATCGCGAAGATCGCGGCGAGGCTCGCCATCGGCTACACGCTCGACGAGATCCGCAATGACATCACCGGCGAGACGCCGGCCAGCTTCGAGCCGTCCCTCGACTACGTCGTGGTCAAGATGCCGCGGTTCGCGTTCGAGAAGTTCCCTGGTGCCGACCCCGTACTGACCACGCACATGAAGTCGGTTGGTGAGGCGATGGCGATCGGCGGAACGTTCGCCGAGGCGCTGCAGAAAGCGCAGCGATCCCTGGAGCAACGCAGCGCGCCGTTCAGCTGGGCGTCGCTGCCGGGGGAGAAGGACGCGCTGCTGGCCGCGTGCGCGGTGCCGCACGACGGGCGGCTGACCACCGTCCACCAGGCGCTACGGGCAGGCGCGTCCGTCGCCGAAGTGTCCGCGGCCAGTTCGATCGACCCCTGGTTCGTCGACCAGATCGCCGCTATTGAGGAGCACGCACGGCGGATCCAGGATGACGGGATCGGCGTGGGCGGTCCTGCGACCGCAAGGGCGCTGACAGCGGCGAAGTCGCTCGGGTTCTCCGACGATCAGCTCGGCCAGCTCACCGGCAAGACCGAAGCGGAGATCCGCGCGCTGCGGTGGTCGGCGGGCGTCCGGCCGGTGTACCACACAGTCGATACTTGCGCCGCCGAGTTCGCGGCGCGGACGCCGTACCTGTACTCGACTTACGATCTGGAGTCCGAGGTCCCGGCCGGGGACAAGCCGAAGGTGATCATCCTCGGCAGCGGGCCGAACCGGATCGGGCAGGGCATCGAGTTCGACTACGCATGCGTGCACGCCTCGTTCGCGCTGACCGAGGCCGGTTACGAGACCGTGATGGTCAACTGCAACCCGGAGACCGTGTCGACCGACTATGACACCTCCGGGCGGCTGTACTTCGAGCCGCTGACCCTGGAGGACGTGCTCGAGGTGGTGCACGCCGAGCAGGCCAGCGGCACGGTCGCCGGGGTGATCGTGCAACTCGGCGGGCAGACCCCGCTCGGACTGGCGCGGGCGCTCGAGGCCGAAGGCGTGCCGGTGGTCGGCACCTCACCGGCGGCGATCCACCTCGCCGAGGACCGCGGTGAGTTCGGGCAGGTGCTCGCGGCAGCGGGTCTGCTGGCACCGCGGCATGGCACCGCCACGTCAGTCCCGCAAGCCGAGGTCGTGGCGCACGAGATCGGGTACCCGGTCCTGGTGCGGCCGTCCTACGTGCTGGGCGGCCGAGGCATGGAGATCGTCTACGACGACGCCGCGCTGGCCGATTACGTTCGCCGTGCCACCGAAGCCTCGCCCGAGCACCCGGTGCTGATCGACAGATTCCTCGACGATGCGATTGAGATCGACGTGGACGCGCTGTACGACGGCTCGGAACTGTACCTCGGCGGAGTCATGGAGCATATCGAGGAGGCCGGCATCCACTCCGGCGACTCGGCCTGCGCGCTTCCGCCGATCACGCTCAGCCAGGAGTACATCTCGCTGATCCGGTCCTCGACCGAGAGCATTGCCCGCGGGGTCGGTGTGCGGGGGCTGCTGAACGTGCAGTACGCCCTGGCGGCCGGGGTGCTGTACGTACTGGAGGCCAA
>DATMMA010000454.1:0-2657 GCA_035570295.1 Streptosporangiaceae bacterium | reverse complement strand
GCGGTGATCTCGCCGGCCATCAGCGTAGCGAGGTAGACGACGGGCCGCCATCGACGCGTGATCGCGAGGAACACCACGCTCGCCACCAAGAAGGCGATCACAATCCCTGCCTCCCCGCCAAGGGTGGTGAAGATCAGGCTCCAATGCGTCTCGGCGGGCGTGCGATGCGCGGCGAACCAGCGAGGGAGTGTCCTGTCGCCTAGCTCGTTCCCGGTTCCGTACTTAGTGATCAGTTCGCCGACCCCGACGACCACGCCGAGGATCAGCACCCAGCTGATGAGGATGCCGGCAGCGACTCGGCCGTGGCTGCGCCAGCCCCGGCCGGGACCGGACCCACCGCCTTCCGGCTCAGCGAGCACAAGGTCCGGCTGGTCCTCAGGCTCCAGCCCTTCGGTGACCGGATCCGTTACCCGCCGACCACCCGCTGACCTGGTCAGCTCGAAGGCGATCGCCGTTATGCCGAGCCAGATAACCCCGATCGCCCAGCCACCGATAACGTCGGACACGTAATGCACGCCGAGCAGAATGCGGCTGATCCCGACAATCAGAATGATCGCGGCCACGACCATCATGAGCACAGTCCGCCACCGGCCGCGAGCGGCGGGCAGGAACACCAGCAGAAGCGCTCCGTAGCAAACCATCGAACCGAGCGCGTGCCCGCTGGGGAAACTGCTGCCGGTGCCATGCGCGATCGGGTGTGCCAGAACCGGCCGAAGGCGGCCTACCAGAGACTTCAGTACCGGATCTAGTACCAGCGCGCCCGCGCCAGCGACAAGCAGGTACAGCGCAACCCGCCACCGGCGGCGGATGGCCAGCAAGATCACTGCCAGTCCGACGACAATGCACAGAACTGCCGTGCTGCCCAGCAGAGTCACCGCGTTGAGCGCCGAGATCAACGCCCCGTGACGCGCAACCAGGTTATTCAAATCAACAGCGCAAGTGCGGTCAACCGATTCCAGCGGAACCCACTGCAACCGGACGAAGATCAGCAAGAGCGTGAATACCGCGGCGGCGACGGTAACTGCCGTCAGCGGCGCAAGACGCCGCCAGTCCAGCTTGCGAAGTAGCACCGGCGCCACCTGCCCGGGATCGAGGCGTTCACGCATGCCTTGATCGCGCCTTGAAGTGAATTCGAATCCTCGTGGTTGGCCCCGGCCTTCGCCGTCTCTGCCACGGCATCCCCCTAACTCGCGAGCCTCTCACCGGCCTCGCAAGCCTCTTACCTGCCACGAGATGCTCAAGACCCGCGTCGCGCACGGCTGCTGCTGAAGAAGCCGAGGTCAACGAGCCTGACGGCCCACCGCCAGTACCCGTTCCCTGGACAATCCCTTGCCCTCAAGCAGCGGTGCAGATTCGGCAGTCAGCTGACCGACCGACGACTTGTTTGCTGGCCAGTTGCTGGGGGAGTCGGTTGTGATATCGCCGTGAAGGCGGCGAACCCGAGTAACGGAGGCACATAGTCATGAGTCCCGCTGTCGCAGCGCTTGTCGGTGTCCTGATTGTGGTCCTGGCCATCGGCGTCCCGTACTGGCTCACCCACCGCCACACGCGGCCGCAGCACGACCCTGCCGAGATCCTTGCCTACGCAGAGGCAAGTGACTGGTCTCCTGAGAAGATCGCTGCGGGTGAGCCCAGCCGGGGGTTCGATGGCGGCAGTCGCGCGGGCCGGGAGTGGCGCGCAGCCCACGCGGGTCTGGACCCGGAGACAGGCGAGCCGGCGCCTAGAAGCGGTAAGCCAGCACGGCCCGACGGTACTGGCTGACCAGCATCTCGCTGCCAGCATCTCGCGTAGGTCGGCACGAACTGACTCATCCCGCTTAACTAGTGATCACGTCCTTGCCAGGCGGACTGGGACGCATGGCCGCAGGCCTGCTGGCCAGGCGTTGTTATGCCAGCTCGTCAGCGCGCGCTCGCGCGATGCGCAGCCCTGCGGCGCTTCGCCAGCCCGGCCGCAATGAGGCCGGCAGCGACTGCTGCCAGGCGCAGCAGCCATGAGCGACTCAGCTGCCGGCCGGCCACACGCGCGCGCTCCTCAATCTCCTCGCGCGCATGCTGGTGTGCGTCAGCGGCGGCCGGATTGCTGAGTACTGCGCCATCGGTGTCTAGCTCGTTGTTCATGAGTTATGCACTACCCCTAGGGCGGCGCCGAAACGGGTGCGCGCGCTGCTGCAAGGGTGCTCGGCCAGCTCGCGGTTTGGCTTTGCGTGCTTTAACGACGCGGCTTGGACGCTCTAGGCCCGGAGCACAGCAAGGCGCGAATGCTCGCCGTCGCGGGACTAGCGGGACGCGCGATCATCGCGCCGCGCGGCGGATCCAGGCTGATGTGATCGCGCTTGCGGCCCGGTCAGGCCTTTCGGTACTGCCTGGCTCGGTAAGTCAGTACGTCGTCCGGCCTGCTGGCTGCCCGGTCATGGTAGCCGGGCCGGACGCAAGCTAGCCGGGCCGGGCCATCGCGGCCGGCTCCGGGAGCCCATCGTTAATCCGACGTCCCGGCCGTCGGCGGGATCACGTCCTCTGGCCTGACCGAGGTTTTGGCTGGAAGGTTCTCGCCGGCCGGAGGATCGCTGAAGGTGACCTCGATCTGTTGCTCAGGCCGGCGCTGGTTCTGTAGTGCCTGCAGCGTCATCGAGGCACGGTCGGCTTCAGTCAGCGGCGGC
>DATMMA010000453.1:0-15618 GCA_035570295.1 Streptosporangiaceae bacterium | reverse complement strand
CCGACTGGTTCGAAACATGGCTGACGACGATCGCGCCGCGCACCGTCTCGCAGAGCACGCTGGACAGCACTTATGCGCCGAAAGTCCGTCGCTGGATCATCCCGCAGCTCGGCAAACACCGGCTCGACCGCCTGCAGCCGGAGCACCTGGACGCGTTTTACAGCTGGCTGGCCGCCCAGGGTCTGAAGCCCAACACCATCGTGCAGATCCACCGGATCGTCTCCCGCTCACTGAAGGTCGCATGGAAGCGCGGCAAGGTTCCCCGCAACGTAGCCAGCGTGGTCGACGCGCCCGTCGGCGAGGACGTCGACATCGAGCCGCTAACCCGCGACGAAGCCCGCCAGATCCTCCGAGTCGCGGCCGAGCGGCGCAACGGAGCTCGCTGGTCGGTAGCGCTCGCTGTCGGCATCCGCCAGTCCGAGGCTCTCGGTCTCCGCTGGCAGTTCGTGGACTTAGACGCCGGGACCGTGGAAGTCGGCTGGCAGCTCAGGCGAGCCCGGTTCCGGCATGGATGCGAGCAACCGGCCGCCTGCGCTGGCAGCCGACACCGGTTGCCGTGCCCGGGCCGCTGCACCAGGCACAGGCACCGGGACGACTGTGCAGCCGACTGCACTGCTCGCGGCCATACGTGCCCAGAGGTGAAACGACCGTGCCGCGTTGGCTGCACTGCCCACGCCAGAGAATGCCCGCAGCGCGTCGGCGGCGGCTGGCACTTCTCCCGGCGAAAGGGCGTCAAAGCTGGGCAGGGCAAGGCGAAACTCGTCTTGTCGCTTCCGACCCCGCTCATCGACCAGCTGCGCGCGCACCGCCGCCAGCAGGCCGCTGAGCGCCTCACCGCCGGGGCGGCCTGGCAAGACTGGGAGCTCGTCTTCTGCACGCCCTTCGGCGCGCCGATCGACTCGCGCGACGACTGGGAAGACTGGCGTGCACTCATTCGTGCGGCAGGCCTCCGCGACGCCAGGGTCCATGATGCGCGCCACACGGCGGCGACCCTGCTGCTCGACCAGGGCGTCAGCGTCCGGGTCGTACAAGAGATCCTCGGGCACTCTCAGCTCAGCCAGACCGAGCGCTACACACACCTCACCAGAGCCCTCAGCCGACATGCGGCCGACCGGATGTCTGAAGCCCTCTGGGGCTGACTCGCCGCGGCCCAATTGCAACCACAACTGCAACCACAGTTGATCATGGAATCCACCTCAGAGTACAAAGACCGAGGTCAACACCATGATCATCGAGTGGGGCGGGTGGGGCTCGAACCCACGACCGGCGGATTATGAGTCCGCTGCTCTGACCGGCTGAGCTACCGCCCCGTGGCTACTTGATCAATTACAGCAGAACGCGCGAGTTGCCCGCCACACAAGGTCTGCCGCAGTCAGGCCAGCACTGGGCCATCCGCTTACCTGGCGCTGAGCTGCATAGCCATCGCGTGCTCGACCAGCGCGATCAGCGTGGCCTTGGTCGAGTTACGGCCGCGGGCATCGCACTGCATGATCGGCACCCGCGGACTGATGGACAGCGCCTCCTGGACGTCGGACAGCGCATGCGGGTAGGAGCCGTTGAACCCGTTCACCGCAACGATGAACGGCAGGCCCGCCGACTCGAAGTAGTCGACGGCCGGGAACGAGTCAGCCAGCCTGCGCGTATCCACCAGAACCACCGCCCCGATGGCGCCCTGAATCAAGTCGTCCCACATGAACCAGAACCGGTGCTGCCCCGGAGTGCCGAACAGGTAGAGGATCAGGCCAGCATCGAGTGTCACGCGGCCGAAGTCCATCGCCACGGTGGTCGTGGTCTTGTCCGGAGTGTGGCTCAAATCGTCCAGCCCGTCGCTGGCCGTCGTCATCACGGCCTCGGTAGTGAGCGGCGTTATCTCGGAGACTGAGCCCACGAACGTGGTCTTGCCGACGCCGAAGCCGCCTGCGACGACGATCTTCACTGACGTCATCGCGCTATCTGCGGTCATCGCAGGTACGGCCCTAGAGCTTGCGAAGTCCACTGAGCACCCTTTCGAGCAGGTTAATGTCCGGCCGACCCTGTGCGTGGTCGGTCTGATGAACCCGGACCAGTCCTTCCATTGCCATGTCAGCGATCAGCACCCTGGCCACGCCCAAGGGCATCCTCAGCACCGCCGAGACCTCGGCGACCGATCGCCAGTCACGGCAGAAGCTGAGGATGGCCTGGCACTCGGGGCTGAGCAGTGAGAGGTCCCTCGCCTCGTAGTGCGAGGCGGCCACCATCGCCTCAATCTGCAGCTGAGTCCGGGGCTTGGTGCGCCCGCCGGTAACTGCGTACGGACGAACCAGCGCGCTGGATTCATCGGCTATTCCGCGCCCGCCACTGTCGTGCTGCCATGGGTCACGTGGCGCGGAGGAGTGCCCCGGGACGTAATCGAACTCTGTCCCGTTGAGGTCATCACGATTCTCCGGGTACAGGCGATCGCCCGCATCCCAGTCATCGCGGCCGTGACCAAACACGGCAGCCTCCTGTCACTATCGACCGCCCCCAGCCCAACCGGGCTGGCCACCACGAATCTCAGGCGTTAGCGCGCTGCCCACCCGCTCGACGAGCAGCGCCATCTCGTAGGCAACCAATCCCATATCGCAATCGGCCGCGGCCAGGACTGCCAGGCTGGAACCGTCACTGATGGCCATGATGATCAGCAGTCCTCGCTGCATCTCCACCACGGTCTGGGTGACGGCACCGCCCTCGAAGACGCGAGCCGCACCCTGGGTGAGGCTAGTAAGTCCTGAGGTCACGGCAGCAAGCTGATCCACGCGGTCGGCTGGGAAGCCACGCGAGAACGCCATCGGCAGGCCATCCGCGGAGACCACGATCGCGTGCGCCACCGAGGGTACCCGCTCAACGAAGTTCGTGATCAGCCAGTTCAGGTCTTGAGCCGGACGCACAAGCGGACTCACAGGCGCACCTTCCTCTCGCGGCGTGCATCCGGTCCCGCCGGACGCGGCGCCGCTATGGCTACACGCGGAGCGACCGTCCGGCGCATCCACGTTCTCAGGCTAAGCATGACCGGTTCAGCAAGATCGTGTCACCCTCATCGAGAACCGTCACCCTCACCGGAGTTTCCCTCATCTCCGGACACCGCCGCACGCCCTTCGCGTACTCCGCGCTGGAAGCTTGCAAACCGCTCCCTGGTCGCCGCGGCCGACCGCGTCGGAACGGGGGCGACCGACTCCGGCGGTGCCGTTCCGGGAACGAGGTTCGCCTGGGGGACTCGCTTGGGCAGGCCTGCCGAGGTCGTACCTCCAGTCGCCGGTGCGTTGGCCGCCGCCGCTGCTTCCCAGCCCTGGTCGGCCGCGGATGCTGCCCAGGCAACTTCGGTCTCGGGCGCCGCCCCGGCGGCTTGGGCCGGCCAGCCGCTCGCGGAACCTGGCCCGCCGGCGGTGCCCATGCCACTGGCCGGACCAGATCCGAATCCGCCCCGGCTCTCGGTACCGCCATTCCGGCCACCGCCGATGCCAGCAGAGCCGGCCGGAGCTGAGCCGGCCGGCACGCCGTTGCGGCCACGGCGGAACCAGTCGGACTCGACGGCTTCGAAGATCGGCAGCCTGTTCCCGTGTGCAACGTCCTCGGCGGGCGGCACGACCACGCCCCCGGCAGCGGTACCGCCCGCGCTGGCGGACGCCCCGGCACCGACGAGTCCGCTGTCCCATCCGAAGCCGTCGCGCTGACGAGGGGCCGGAGCTTCATCGGCTTCGGGTCCGGCCAGCCCGGCCTGGCTCGCGACGAGAGGTCGGCCACCCGTTTCTGCCTGGCTGCCACGACCCGCCACGGTGGGCTGCCCGAGGGCCAGCGGCTGGACCGGAGACTGAGGCTGCGGCGGCGAAGCGAAGTCGAACGCAGGCCCGGCCTCGCTAGCCATCTGACCGGAACTCTGGCGCTCAGCCGCAGTAGCCGCGAGGTCAGCCTCGGCGGCATCCGATCCGAACGCGGGCAGCGGGCTCGTTGTGGCAGCGCCGCCCCAGCCGACGTGGCCAGGATGCAGGCCGGCCCCCGGCACGCGGCGCGGACCGAGTCCGCTGGCGTCAGCGGGCATCTCCGCCTGCGACGAGGAGAACTTCGGCATCCGAGCCGCATTTATCTCCTGCTCGGCAGGCGAGCCGAAGCGATCGTCGCCGTTCGGTCCGGCCGGCAGAGCGGCCATCGCGCCGGCAACAAGTCCGCCCGGTTGCGCGCCAGCAGAGCTCAGGCCTCCCGGCGCACCAGGGAACTCAAAGTTGCGCATGCCTGGCGAGCTGCCATCGACGCTGTGGCTGACAACCTCGTCCGGCAGCCAGACCAGAGCAGTGAGGCCGCCGGCCGGAGCGGGCCGGAGGCGGACCCGGATTCCGTGCCGTGCGGCCAGCCGCGCGACCACGAACAGCCCCATCCGACGGGAAACTGCCACGTCGACGACGGGCGGGTTGTCAAGTCGCCAGTTAGCATGGGCCATTTCCTCGGCGCCCATGCCCACGCCCTGGTCGGTGATGTCCAGCAGCACGCCGCCGCTGCTGAGCAGGTGACCGGCGACGACTACCGGGGTATCCGCCGAGGAGAACGAGGTTGCGTTCTCCGCCAGCTCGGCCAGTAGGTGCACCACGTCGTTGACGGCATGTCCGCGGACCGCGATGCCAGGCTGCACGTTCAGCGTCACACGCTCGTACTGCTCGATCTCCGACACCGCCGCCCGGAGCACGTCAACGAGCGCGACCGGCTGGTTCCACCGGCGGCTGGCGTCATGACCAGCCAGAACCAGCAAGTTTTCGGAGTTGCGGCGCATCCGGGTGGCCAGGTGGTCCATCTGGAACAGGCTCGAGAGCCGATCCGCGTCCTGCTCACCTTGCTCGAGGTCGTCGATCAGCCGGATCTGCCGTTCGACCAGGGACTGGCTGCGCCGGGACAAGTTGACGAACATGGCGTTGACGTTGCCCCGCAGCGCGGCCTCGTTGGCGGCCAGCCGCAGCGCTTCCCGGTGCACCTGGTCGAATGCCCGCGCGACTTCGCCGATCTCGTCGGAAGAGTCCACGTCGATCGGCTCGACTTCAAGCGGGACGCCCGCGCCATCGGAGTCACTCATGCGGCGCACGGTCTCCGGCAGCCGGACGCCAGCGACCTCGAGTGCGCCGGACCGCAGGCGCCGCAGCGGCCGGACCATCGACCGGCCGACGACAGTTGTCAGGATCAGCGCCAGCAAAAGGACGATCAGCACAGCAGCGCCGATAGCGGAAGCCGTGATAATCGCGTTCTTGCGCAGCGCAGTGGCCCTGTTAACGGTGGCGGTCACCAGGGACTGCTCGACAATCCTGATGTCCTGGATGGTGCCGCTCGACATGGCGCCATGCCACTGACCGGGCGTTGCAAAGTCGTTGGGGTTCAGCGGCTGCTTGAGCACGCCGAACTCGATCGCCTCCTGCTCATACTGGCTGGCCTGGCTCACCAAGCTGCCGGACACTGTGTTGTTATAGAGCGAGACCTGCTGCGGCGTGCCGACCCGGTCGTACTCGGCCAGGTTCGCGTTTTGCTCCTCCTGGGCGGTCTGCACCGCGCTCAGCACGACCGGGTTGAACGCGCTGGCACTGGGAAACGTGCTGTCCTGAGCAAGGGTGTAATCCAGCAGCCCCCGTTGCTCCGAGGCCTCTTCCGCGACCAGCGAGACCAGGTTCAGCGAGCGCACGTCACTGGTCAGCGCCGGGTCGCCACTGCCCAGGGCGATGTTGTCGTCGATCGCCAGCAACTGATCGATGATCGCGGTGTATTTGGTCATCACGACGACAACTGGCAGGTGAGTGTTCACGGCGGCGCTCCGCAGCGGTCCGACCAGTTTGAGGACGTCGCCGATGTTGGCGGCGTTCTGCTGGACCTGGGCGGGGTAGCCGGCGCCGATGGACGCGCTGTCCGACTCGACCTTTCGAATCCACGGTCCGGTCAGCTCCTGCTCCTGCTTGACCAGTGCGCTGTCCGACGGACCTTTCTGGCAGTTGGGTTTGCCGGCCCCGAACGGACTCTCGCCGATACACCACATCGTCTGGTCCCGCTCATTCTCGAGGTCGGCGGCCAGTGTGGTCACGTCATAGCTGATGTTCGCCAGGTGCTCGACCCGCTGATAGGCAAGCGCGTTCTGAACGGCGGTCACGATGTAGGTGCCGCCCAGCACGACGGCGGTCACCGTCGGGATGATGATCAGCAACAGCAGTCTGGACCGGACACGCCAGTTCTTCAGCGCTCGCCATGGCATTCGCCTGCTCTGCGGCGGCTGGCCGGACGCGACGCTCTCGCCCGCCGCGGCACTGCCCGCCGGAGGTCCGCCGACCGCTGCACCGGCCTGGGCAGCGCCGTTCGCCGGCGCGCGGCCCGCCGGCGCAGGCCTGTCCTGGCGACGTTCAGAGCGGCTGGCAGCCGGAGTGGCGGTGCGGACCTTGTTGTCTCGGGACGGCACAGTCTCTGAACCCCTCACCTGTCGCCGCGATACGGGCACGCCGATCGGCCACCGGGCACTACCGACACGGCGATCCTCCCAGATAGCGACTCATCATCGGGTGCAGTCACAGCCACGGCAACTCTAGCCGTTAACCGGGTCACGTTACGTCAATACATGCACGAATCGGAAAAACCACTGTAACGTGATGTTTGACGGGCCTCCTGGCAGCATTAGGGTACTCTCTGCCGCAGCGCCCGTGTTCAGAAAACTCTCCGGTTCGCATCGCCGATGACCGGATGAGTGGCGATAAGTCCCAAACCGTGCGAGGAGAGTCATGAGGCTTGACCCAGCCGGAGTACCGCTGCTGAACCGGCACCGGGGTGCCGTCAAGGCCCGCTGCGTGCTCGCGGCAGCGTCCGGGCTCGCTCTCCTGCTGGCCGCGGGCTGCGGCAACTCGGGCAGTCCCGGCGGTGCTGTGTCAAGCACGGTGGTCATCGCCGCCGTACCCGGTGTCAGCGATGCCGCCATTTATCTGGCGCAAAAGGACGGCTTGTTCGCTGCCGAGGGCCTCTCGCACGTGCGCATCCAGCCCTACCAGAACCAGGCCGAGGTAATGAGCGCGCTCCGGGGCGGTCAGGCTGACATCGCGGCCAGCGATTACGGCCAGGTCTTTTACAGCCAGTCCGTGTCCCACGACCTGCGGATCCTCGCTGACGGTTACGACGCCACCGCGGGTTCGCTGGAGATGCTCACCTATCCGGGTTCGCCCATCAAGAACCCAGCCAGCCTGACCAACCCGAACCTGCACATCGGTGTGCCCGCTGATGACTGGCTGACTGGCGCCAAACTAGCCAGTCCGAGCGCCCCTCACAGCCTGGATGCGGCCGCGGCAGATCAGGTGCTCAAAAGCTTCGTGGGGAATGCAGCCAATCCGGTGACTTGGCAGCACATGTCACAGCCGCAGGAGGTCAACGAGCTGCGGAGGCACCAACTGCAGGCGATCCTGGTCAGCGAGCCATATATCTACCAGGCAGAGAGCACGTTGGGCGCCGTCGAGGTGCTTGACGCGTGCAGCGGCCAAACCGCCGGCCTGCCGCTACTCGGCTACGTGGCGTTGAACGCATGGGTCAAGCAGAACTCCGGCGCGGTCTCCGATTTCCAGGCTGCCATCGCGAAAGCCCAGGCCGAGGCCTCGCTGGCAGGTCAGGTGCAGGGAGTCCTTCATAGCGCCGCCGGAATGAGCGTTCAGGACGCTGACCTGATCACCGTTGGTACGTATCCGACGTCCACGAGCGTCCCAAACCTGCAGAGCGTCGTCCGGCTGATGGGTAACGTAACCATGATGAATACGGATAATACGATTATAGCCAGCAGGCTCGACATCAATACGATGCTCGTAAAATCATAGAGCTGACCGGCCGGATCAGCCGCGGTCGACTCCGAGGCCCAGTTGCCGGGCGATAACCATTCGCTGAACTTCCGACGTTCCCTCGCCGATCTCCAGGACCTTGGCATCCCGGTAGAACCTGGCAACCGGGAACTCGTTCATAAATCCGTAGCCGCCGAATATCTGCGTCGCGTCCCGTGCGTTATCCATCGCCGCGTTCGAGCACGTCAGCTTCGCGATCGCGGCCTCAGACTTGAACGGCTGGCCCGCCACGAGCCGGGCCGCCGCGTCGTACCAGGCGAGCCGCGCCACGTGCGCCCTCGCCGCCATGTCCGCGATCTTGAACTGAATGGCCTGGTAATGCCCTAGCTCATGGCCGAAGGCGGTCCGCTCGGCAACGTAGCGCAAGCACTCATCGACGCAGCCCTGAGCCAGCCCAGCTGACAGCGCAGCGATGGCTACGCGACCCTCGTCCAGTGTCTGCAGGAACTGCGCATACCCACGGCCGCGGCCGCCGAGCAAGTTGCCGGCCGGTACCCGGCAGTCGGAGAACGCCAGTTCCCTGGTGTCCGAGCAGCGCCAACCGACCTTGGAGTACTCCGGACCGACGATGAAGCCCGGCGTCCCGGACGGCACCATGATCGCCGAGATCTCCGGCCTGCCGTCAGTGCGGCCAGTGATCGCCAGGGCAGTTACTACCGAGGTGATCGAGGTGCCTGAGTTGGTGATGAACGCCTTGGCGCCATTGATCACCCACTCCTCGCCGTCCAGCCGCGCAGTCGTGCGCATCCCGCCGGGGATGTCCGAGCCGCCCCCCGGCTCGGTCAGGCCGAAAGCGGCCAGGCGCTCGCCCTGGCATAGCTCGGGCAGCCAGCGGTCTTTCTGCTCAGCCGAGCCGAACCGGTAGATCGGCATGGCGCCGAGTGAAACCCCGGCCTCCAGCGTGATCGCGACCGATGAGTCGACCCTGGCCAATTCGTGCAAAGCGAGACAAAACGTGAAATAGTCGCCGTCCATGCCGCCGTATTCCGCCGGGAACGGCAGCCCGAACAGACCCATCTTGCCCATCCGGGCAACGATCTCGTACGGGAACTCGCCCTGCTCGTAGTAGCGGCCGATGACCGGCGCGACGACCTCGCGGGCGAACTCCTCCACGGTGCCTCGGAGCGCCTCTTGCTCCTCATTGAGCGTGAAGCCAACCATGCCTTGGATGCTACCGCTGCCGGTCTGACCACAGCCGATCGCGTAGGTCATGATCAAGCAGGCCGAGGACTCCCTTAGCCTGGCATCAACGCAAGCGCCCGGCGCGTTACTCTCTCGTGCGAGCAACGCGGTGCGAAGGCTGGCCGGGGCCGCCCCTTGACGAGTCCAGGAGGACGTGATGGCGACGCTAACTTGTCCCAACTGCGCGGCCCAAGTGAAGCCCGACGACCTTATCTGCTTCACTTGCGGCGCCAACCTCCCCCGGAGCTGGGCGCGCGGCGACGACTCGCCGCCTGCCAATACCGTCATGCAGGAGTACCTCCGGCCGCGGGAGCGAACTGGCCCGATCTCTCCGGCAGTGCTGAGGCTGTCCTTTCCGACCGGGAACGTGGAAGTTCCGGCTGGCACCACGTTGCTATTGGGCCGTGACCCGGCGGAGTCCCTGGTAGCGGCCGCTTTCGCTGACTATGAGAACGTGTCGCGGCGGCATGCCACGGTAACCGTGGACGATGGCGGCCATGCCAGCATCCGGGATGAGAACTCGACAAACGGCACCTTTGTCAACGGCGACCGCGTACTGCCAGGCATCAATGTGCGGCTCGCAGACGGTGACATCGTCCGGCTCGCCGCCGACGTCACTGCTGAGGTCAACCTGCCCAGGCCACCGGACCCGGCCTGGTACAGCCAGCCGGACCAGCGTTAAAGCTGACGGCTTAGCCTCCCGCCGGGTATTCCGGGCCCGCCGCGAACCACGGATCCCCCGGCACGGACGGGCTGAACCACGGCCGGTACGACCCGTGGTCCCGCTTGGCGCGGGTCCCGCTGGCCTCGCCCCGGTGGCCGTCCCACAGGGCGTGGTCCCGCCCGGCCGTGCCGGGCGCCCGGCCCGCAGCCCGGGGTGGCCCCCCGCTGCTGCCACCGCCCTGGCCATCGGCTTCGTCCGTGGCATCAGCCTCGTCGGCACCGCCAGTGTCATCTGGACCGCCTGTGTCGTCTGGACCGCCTGTGTCATCTGGACCGCCAGTGTCATCCAGACCGCGCGCATCAGTTACGTCGTCGGCGTCAGCTAGCTCGCCGGATTCACCCGTCTGGCCGATGTCCTCGTAGTCCGCCTCGCCCCCGGCCCGGTCAGGGACGCGCCACCAGATATCGCTCTCGCCCCGCCACCACGCGTCCTCGCTGGCCCGATCGCCGCCAGGCTGGCGATCAGCCCAGCTGGCAGTGTCCCGGGCAGCAGTGCGCCCACCGGCAGTCGGCCAGACAGCATCCGGCAAGCCCGCATCGGGCCGGGCAGACGGATGAGCAGCAGGCAAGCGGGCCAGCCGCCCGGCGAGGCCGCTGTCTGCCTGCGGTTCATCGAGACCTGGGGCCGAGTCATCGGCCCTTAACTCGCTCTGAGCCCGTAACAACTCGGACAGCCGCATGCCGACGATTGTGCCGCAAGCTCCACCGCGCGACTGACGGGTTCGGGTACCCGAGGTCCGGCAGATGGCTGCGCGCTATCTGGACGTAACCTGTATGTGGAGTGATAAGTCTAAAAAACGCCACAGGTCTGCGTCCGTGATAAACCTCGAGCTGGACTGGCGGCAGGCCGCCGAAGTCGCGGCGGGCCTCGGTGTCACAGCTGTCGCGCTCCAGGCGGCCGGCCAGCGGCGGCTGGCTGCTGGCAGGCCACGGCTGGCAAAGGCCGCCGTTGCCACCCGGGAGACCGCGCTGGCTCTTGGCCTGTTCGCGCTCTGGCAGTACGCGGGCTCATTCGCGGTGATGGGACCCGGCGGCGCGCTCAGCCGGTCCCGCTGGATCTGGGACTTCGAGCGGGCAGTCCACTTGCCCAGCGAGACAGCGATCCAGCGGTTCTTCCTGCATCATCCGCTGCTCATCCAGCTCTTCAACCTCTACTACGACTCGCTGCATTTCCCGGTCCTCCTCGGGTGCATGGCGTGGCTCTTCGTCCGGCACCGTGACCAGTACGGCCGGTGGCGCACCACGCTCGTCGCATTCACCGGCTTGTGCCTGGCCGTGCAACTGGTCCCCGTCGCCCCGCCGCGGATGCTGGCCTGGACCGGGCTAGTCGATACCGCTGTGCGCTACCACGAGTCGGTCTACGCGACTACCGCGGGCTTCGACGCGGACCAGCTCTCAGCCATGCCGTCGGTGCACGTCGGCTGGGCGCTACTGGTCGCTATCGCGGTCATCACCACGATCCGGAGCCGGTGGCGCTGGCTAGCCCTGCTCTACCCGTGCCTGACAACGCTGGTCGTGATCGTGACCGCGAATCACTTCTGGCTGGACGGCATCGTCGCGGCTGCCATCCTGGGTCTGGTGCTGGCAGTCCAGGCGGTCACACGCCGGATACTGACCGCCCAGTACCGCAAAATCACGGGCAGCAAGAACCTGGGCAGCAAAGACCGGCGCCGCACAACCCTGTGGCGCAAGAAGCTGGCCGCCGGCAGGTCAGATCGGCTCGTCGTTGATCTGTATGCCGAGCGTCTGCGCGAGCACCGGCGCCACGTGCGCCAGCTGGCCGGAGCTGATGATCGCGCCGCGCAGCGAGCCGGCGTCGATGATCAGGCCGAGCTCAGCGGTCCTGAAGTCCGTCTGGTCCATCGTGACTTTGCTGAGATCAGCACGGATGAGCTGCGAACCAGGGAACCCGCAACGCGTCAGCGTCGCGCCGGCGAAATCGACGTCGCGCAGCACGCAGTTGTCGAAGACCACCTCAGTGAGGCGGGACGCGCGGAAGTTCACCGAGTCCAGCTTGCAGCCGCTGAACACGACATCGCGCAGTTCGGCGCCGAAGACCTGCACCCCGGCCAGCGCTGAGCCAAGCATTATCACTTCGTGCCAGTGGCTCTCGGCCAGGCTGGTGCCGGTCAGCCGCAGGTCGCGGGCCCACACGTCGCGCAGGCTTGAGCGCTGCAGCTTGCCGTCGCTGATCGATACCCGCCGGAACGCGCACTCGAGAAAGCGCGTGTTCGCGGCGCGCGGACCGTCGAACTCCGCCTCCTCGAAAAGAACCGTGTCGAAATCGGACCCGTCGAGCTCGCCGTCACTGCGAGTGAGCGCTGCCGCGAATGGCATGTCGGCTAGGTCAGGCAACTTCATCGTCATCGTGGTCCTGCCCTTGCTACTTAACCTCAGGCCGGCGTGCTTCAGCCGCGCCAGCAAAGATACGGCTCCTCATCGTCGCCGGTACCACCGACAGTGCACTGCAGCGCGGGCTGACTAGCCCCAGCTAGCCACCTACACTGGTAAATCCAACGGCAACCTGGCGGGGGATCATGGCGGACGCAAGCTACCCTGGCGCGATGCGAGCGTCGGACGACGACCGGCGGCGGGTGCAGGACGTACTCAACAATGCCTTCGCCGAAGGCCGGCTGGACCAGCAGGAGTGGGATCAGCGCGTTGGCGAACTCGCCGCCGCGGCCACGTATGGCCAGCTGGACCGGCTGACCGCTGACCTCCCGGCGGCAAGCCCGCGGCCGCAGTACCCGGCGCAGCTGAGCCAGACCCAGCCGGTGCCCGGCCAGGCGACCACCAACGGGATGGCCATCGCCTCCCTCGTCTGCGGAATCGGCCAGTTGCTGGCCGGCTTCCCGGCCGGGATCGCCGCGATCATCCTGGGTCACATGGCACGGCGCCGTATCAGGGAGACCGGCCAGCAGGGCAGCGGCCTGGCACGGGCCGGGCTGATCCTTGGCTACATCGGCACCGTAGGGCTGCTGTTGCTAGTCCTGCTCGTAGTCGCAGGGCTGGCAGTCACGTCGACGCGTCATACTCCCCCAGTGGTGCCTTCCCCCTGACCTCAGCGAGCGGGCAGGCAGCTGCGGGCTACGCGTGCTCGTTCCCGCAGTTAAGGTTTTTCGCTGTCCAGCGCGGCCATCTGGCCCGGCTCGTACCGGTCGCCCGCGACTTCAGAACTAGGCACGGCAGCCTCGATCGCGGCGAGTTCGTCCGGGTTCAGGCTCAGCTCGAGCGCGCCGAGCGCCTCGGCCAGCCGGTCCCGGCGCTTGGTGCCGATCAGCGGGATGATGTCGCTCCCGCGCGAGGCCACCCAGGCGATCGCGAGCTGCGCTGTGGTCACGCCGTGGCTGGCCGCGATCTCCTCGAGGGTGGCGAGCAGGGTGAGGTTGCGCTGCAGGTTCTCGCCCTGGAACCGGGGGAAGCGGGACCGCGGGTCGGCCGCTCCGATTGCGCGGGCGCTGTCGGTAGACAGCAGTCCGCGTGACATGATGCCGTAGGCGGTGACGCCGATGCCGAGCTCCCGCACCGTCGGCAGGATCCGCTCCTCGATCCCGCGGCTCATCAGCGAATATTCGATCTGCAGG
The DNA here is from genome assembly GCA_035570295.1 of Streptosporangiaceae bacterium. Lineage (GTDB taxonomy): Bacteria > Actinomycetota > Actinomycetes > Streptosporangiales > Streptosporangiaceae > JAJYUU01. The sequence goes on along the minus strand of DATMMA010000453.1, from coordinate 2,285 downwards.
GCGGTCACCGGGTACTCGGCGTGCGCGCGGCGGATGGTGTCGGCGCCCATCTCGGAAAGCCCGAGGTACCGGACGTAGCCGGCCTGGATCATCTCGGCGATCGCACCGACCGTTTCTTCGACGGGAACGCGCGAGTCCAGCCTCGCGGGCTGGTACAGGTCGACGTAGTCGGTGCCAAGCCTGGTCAGCGAATAGGCCAGTGAGTTCTTCACGGCCGCCGGGCTTGCGTCGTGCCCGATGAACGCTCCCCTCGGGTCGCGCTGGCCGCCGAACTTCACCTGGATGAAGACGTCGGACCGGTCCACGCCGCGCAGCGCGTCGCGCAGCAACAGCTCGTTGTGGCCCATGCCGTAGAAGTCGCCGGTGTCCAGCAGCGTGATCCCGGCGTCGAGCGCGGCCCGGATGGTGGCCTTGCTCTCGGCTTCGTCGGCCGGTCCGTAGATCCCGGACATGCCCATCAGGCCGAGCCCGACCCGGGAGACGTGCGGGCCGCCGCGGCCCAGTTCAGTCAGCTGCATGTGCGGCTCCGGATGTCGACAAATAGACAGACTCGCCCTGGACAAACGTCGCGAGGACGCCGGTGCTGCCAATCTCTGACTTCGGCCCGGCGAACGGGTCGCGGTCCAGCACGACCAGGTCCGCCAGCTTGCCCGGCTCGATAGTGCCGGTCTCGTCATCGAGGTGATTAACGTAGGCCGAGCCGATCGTGTAGGCCGCGAGCGCCTCGGCGAGGTCGAGGCCCTGGCCGGGCAGCAGCGGCTCGGCCTCCGCGCCCGACGCCCCCTGGAGTGAACGGTTAACCGCGACGTGGCACGCGCGCAGCGGGTTTGCGCTGCTGACTGCCCAGTCACTGCCGGCTGCCAGGCGCGCCCCGGATCGCAGCAAGTCGCCGAACACGTACTGCCTCGCCGCCCGGTCCGGCCCGATGAACGGGATCGTCAGCTCATCCATCTGCGGCTCGTGGGCAGCCCATAGCGCCTGCATGTTCGCCGTTACCCCGAGCTTGGCAAACCTCGGCACGTCGTCGGGGTGCACGACCTGCAGGTGCGCGATGTGGTGCCGGTTGTCACTGCCCTGACCGTCCGGCGAGTCGTTCGCCGTGCGCGCCGCCTCGATCGCGTTCAGCGCCTCGCGGACGGCGCGGTCGCCGATGGCATGCAGGTGCACCTGGAATCCGTAGGCATCCAGCTGGGTGACGTAGCCGAGCAGTGCGACCGGGTCAATGTAGGACAGCCCGCTGCCGTGGGCGTGACAACCGGTCGGATCCAGGTACGGCTCGAGCATCCCGGCGGTGAAATTCTCCGCGACGCCGTCCTGCATGATCTTCACGGTGTTCGCCCGGAAGCGCGGTCCGCGGCCTCGCTCCCGCCTGGCCAGGATGTCGGGCAGCTGCTCGCCGCCGCGCGCCCGGTCCCACCACAGCGCGCCCTCGACGCGAGCGGTGAGCTGGCCGCTGGCGGCAGCGGCCAGGTACACCGGTAGCGGGTCGGGACTGCCGAGGTAGTCCCCCACGATCGCGTCCTGCCAGGCGGTGATGCCGCGAGCGTGCAGGTGCTGCTGGGCGAGCATCAGTCCGGCCAGCCGTTCGTCGAAGGTCAGCTCGGGCACCAGGCGGCCGACCAGGTTAGCCGCGCCCTCATGCAAGGTGCCCTGGGGCCCGCCGTCCGGTTCTCGCTCGATCCGGCCGTCGACGGGGTCGGGTGTCCGCGCGTCGATGCCGGCAAGTTCGAGTGCGCGCGTGTTGACCCAGGCACCGTGGCCGTCCCTGTTCGACAGGAAGGCGGGCCGGCCGCCGGTGAGGCGGTCCAGCGTGTGCCGGTCCGGCGTGCCGCCGGGGAACCATTCCATCCGCCAGCCGGATCCTGCGATCCACTCGCGCTCGGGGTACTCCTCGCCGTAAGCGCTGATGCGGGCGCGCGCTTCGTCCAGAGTTGTGGCACCGATCAGGTTGCAGCCGATCATCGTCAGGCCGGCGAATGCCGGGTGCACGTGAGCGTCCTGGAAGCCGGGCAGCAGCGCGCGGCCGCGCAGGTCTACGACCTCGGTCGCCGGGCCAATCAGCTCCTGGATCGCCGGGTCGGCAGCGGCGCCGATCACCGCGACGCGGCCGCCAGCCACCGCGACCGAACTGGCCGGGCTGCCATCTGCCGCCCGGGCCGCGACCATCCGGCGGCGGCTCGCATCGGCCGTGTAGATCGCGCCGCCTGCAAACACCAGTTCAGCCTGCTGACCCATATGCCTCCGCCCCTCGCCTTTGCCTCAACCACCCTAACTATGGAGCGATA
>DATMMA010000452.1:0-2815 GCA_035570295.1 Streptosporangiaceae bacterium | reverse complement strand
GCGCGGCCTCGGCGCTGTCGCCGCGGGCTGCCCGGTCTGCCGCGCCTGCCAGCCGGAGCGCGAGGGTGGTTGCGGCTTCTGACTCCAGCGTCAGGTCGGCGATGACGCCGGTCATGGCCGGGTGGTCGATCAGCCGGGTGCCGAATGAGGTGCGCAGGCTGGCGTAGTTCGCCGCGAGCACGCAGGCCTGCCGGATCGCCGCCGAGCTGCCCAGCACGCAGTCGAGCCTGGTCGCGGTCACCATCTCGATGATCGTCGCGACGCCACGCCCCGGCTCGCCGACCAGCCAGGCGACCGCCTCGTCGTACTCGACCTCGCTGGAGGCGTTGGAGGTGTTGCCGAGCTTGTCCTTGAGTCGCTGGATGTACATGGCGTTCCGGCTGCCGTCGGGCCGGACACGGGGGAGCAAGAAGCACGACAGGCCCTCCGGCGCCTGGGCGAGCACGAGGAACATGTCGCACATGGGCGCTGAGCAGAACCACTTGTGCCCGGTCAGCAGGTAGCTGCCGTCACCGGCGGGCACTGCGCGGGTCGTGTTGGCCCGCACGTCCGAGCCACCTTGCTTCTCGGTCATTGCCATCCCCGCGAGCAGCCCGGCCTTGGTGGCGGGCGCGCGCAGGCCCGGATCGTAGACCGCGGCGGTGAGCAGGGGCTCGTAGCTGGCCGCCAGGCTGGGCGCGTGCCGCAGCGCGGGCACGCACGCATAGGTCATGGAGATCGGGCAGCCGTGCCCGGCCTCGGCCTGCGTCCAGACCATGAACTTGGCCGCCCGAGCGACGTGCGCACCGGGCCTTGCATCGGCCCACGGCGCGGCATGCAGGCCGTGGTTAACCGCGGTGGTCATGAGGTGGTGCCAGGACGGATGGAAGTCGACCTCGTCGACGCGGTAACCGCGAGCGTCATGGGTCCGCAGGACCGGCTTGCTAACGTTTGCGAGCCGGGCGTGCTCCTGAGTCTGCGCGGAGCCGGCCAGCACCCCGAGCTCGTGCACCTCGGGCTCAGCCCAGCCGCCGCCCTCCCGGTGCAGCGCAGCCAGCAACGCTGCCTCTTCAGCGACGTCGAACTCGGCCAGCGCCGGGACCTGATTGAAGACCTCGTGCGTCGGGTCCGCCATTACGACGTGTGGATGCCGCACTCGCTCTTGGCGGTGCCGGCCCAGCGGCCGCTGCGCGGGTCTGCTCCCTCGGCCACCCTGGAAGTGCAGGTACGGCAGCCGATCGACGGGTAGCCGTCATAGACAAGCGGGTTGATGAGGATGTTATTGGCGACGATGTAGTCGTCGACCTGCTGCTGGGTCCACTCGACGATCGGGTTGACCTTGATCATCTCGCGCCTGGCATCCCACTGGACGACCTTGGTGTCGCTGCGGGCCTCTGTCTCCTCGCGGCGCACTCCGGTGAACCATGCGTCGTAGGGGCCGAGGGCTTCCTCCAGCGGCACCACCTTGCGCAGGTAGCAGCAGAGGTCCGGGTTACGGCTGTACAGGCGCGGGCCAAGCTCGGCGTCCTGCTCGGCCACCGTGGTGGGAGGCGTCACGTTGATGACGTTCACGGGGTATACGGCGGCCACGGCGTCCCTGGTGCCCACGGTCTCCGGGAAGTGGTAGCCGGTGTCCAGGAACAGCACGTCAATCCCCGGCAGGTGCTTGGCGACAAGGTTGACCAGCACGGCGTCGGTCATTGACGAGGTAATGCAGATCCGGCGGCCGAATGTCCGCACAGCCCATGCGATCACCTCGTCGGCCGGGGCTCCCGCCAGTGCATCAGCCGCGTCCGCGGCTAGCCTCTCCATGTCGCTGGGCTCCTCCTCGCGGCGGTCCATTCGTCTGGCAGCTTAGCTGGCCCTCGTGCGGCACACGCGTAGCCGTAGAGATCGGCTATTCCAGTCCACAGTATGGCCAAACGTAAGCCAGTGCACGCTCTGTCGCGCAAGTCACAAGGATCCTGGGCCGTCCCGAGCGTCACGATTCCTGCCTGCCGCGCCTAAGCGAAACCCTGCCAGCGTGCGCAACCATCGTCATGCCGCCGGTATTCCGGCGCCCATGGTGGAAACCCGTGCCCTAGCCCTGCCGGATCCAGCCGAGGCGCGTCTCGGGCTTGGGCGGCGGCTGATGCTGGCAGTCACACCAGGTGCCACCGCGGCACTCCTCGTGCCGCTGAGCCCGGCATCCTGCGCAGACCATCGACCTGATCGCGTCCTGTGTCGCAGTCAGCTGGCTCAGGCCGCGTTGGCCCGGCGCATGCGGCGGCGTCGCTCTGATGAGCGCTCGTCCTCGTTGAGGCCGCCCCAGGTCCCGTACTTCTCCGGCCGGCTCACCGCGTAGGTGAGGCACTCGGCTCGGACCGGGCAGGCCGCGCAAACAGCCTTGGCCTTGCGCTCGCGGATCTCGCGCTCCGGCTGCCGCTCCCCGTCGGGCCCGAAGAAGAGCACGACATCACGGCCCCGGCACGCAGCCTCATCCTGCCAGCCCCAGTTCGGCCGTTGCATCAGGGCGGCTTGACGGCGTACCTCAGACATGAATAGCTCTCCTCAGCCAGGTGACCGTGGTCGTCGGTGGCCACGGTGTCAGTTCTCGACGTGTGTCGTTGCGTATAAGTCGGTCAACAGTTCGGTCAGTGTGTGCCACAGGGGCTCAGGCCCCGTCGTGCCAGCGTTCTCCCGTCCAGCGGACCCCTCAGAGCGAGGTAAGGTGCTCTAGACGAAGGAGCTCTCGCGCGGTGCGGCAATTGCCCCGTCGCATGATGCAACGCGCCGCAGTGGCGTGGTGTTCCCGGCGAGGGCTGCCGCATGGCTGCGGCGCTGGTGTGCATGGCAA
>DATMMA010000451.1:0-13156 GCA_035570295.1 Streptosporangiaceae bacterium | reverse complement strand
CGCAGGTTCGCTTGCCGGCGCCGCTGCCCTGCTACTGCTGCCGTCGAGTTCGTTTCAGCTGATCGTGCCCGCGCTGATCCTGATCGCGTGCGTGCTCGTGCTGATCCAGCCCTGGCTCAACAGCCGGGTTATTGCCAGGCGCAAGCTGCAGTCGGAGCGGGATGGCGCCGCCTCGCCCGACCGCGAGCGGATCAGCCCGGTACTCGGGGCCGGCGTATTCGGCTCGGCCGCCTACGGCGGATATTTCGGTGCCGCCCAGGGAGTGCTGGTGATCGGCCTGCTCGGCACGTTCCTGGACGAGAGCATGCAACGGGTGAACGGCGCCAAGAACGTGCTGGTGGCAGTCGTGAACGGCACTGCCGCTGTGGTCTACATCATCTTCGCGCACGTGGCGTGGCTCGTCGTGCTGCTGATCGCGCTAGGCTCCACACTCGGCGGTTTCCTCGGGGCCAAGTTTGGCCGCACGCTGCCACCTCAGGCGCTGCGGATCTTTGTCGTGCTGATCGGCGTCATCTCGGCGGTAAAGCTGATCTTCTTCTGACGCGACCGCGCTCAGCTATAGCGTGCTTAGCCAGACCTTGCTCAGCCCCTGCCACCAGAAGTGGCCGCGGCCGGCTCGTGCGCGTCCAGGCGTTCCCGGCCGAGCAGTCCCGCCCCGGCCCCGATCCCGATGGTGAACAGCGCGGCGACCGCGAACGCGATTCGCAGCGACGAGATGTCTGCGACTCCGCCCATCACGCTCGGCGCAGCCATGCCTGCGCCGTAGCTGACGGTGGCGACGCCGGCGACGCCGATCGCCGGACTCGGGCCGGAGCGTCCCGCCGCAGCGAAGACCAGAGGCACGACAACCGAGACGCCGAGACCTATCAGGATGAAGCCGATCAGTGCGGTAACCGCTGCCGGGCTCGTCGCGACCAGCACGCAGCCCGCTGTTCCGAGCACGCCGCAGGCGCGCACACTGAGCACCGGGCCGAAGCGCCGGACTGCCGCGTCGCCGCATAGCCGCCCGGTTGCCATCGATCCGGCGAACGCGCCGGTAGCGATAGCTGCCGCTGCCTGGCTGGAGTGCAAGTCCCAGTGCATGAAGACTGCGGACCAGTCATTCGCCGCGAACTCGACAAAGATCGACGCGAAGCCAACGAGCCCGATGAGCAAGATCGTGCCACGCGGCCACGCGAACCGCGGGACGTCAATCTCGGCCGCCGCGCCGACCGGCGCTTGTCCGGCGAACCAGACGCCCGCGACGCCGCCAGCCGCGGCCGAAGCCACGGCCACGATCGCGAACTGGATCACCGGGTCTAGGTGCGCGCGCGCCGACAGTGAGCCGATCAGCGCGCCAGCGAGCACGCCGAGGCTCCACATCCCGTGCAGGCCCGACATGATCGACTTGCCAATCCGCTGCTCCGCCTCGACCGCCTGGGCGTTCATCGCGTTGTCGTTGATCCCGGTCAGGGCGCCAAAGATCAGCATCATCGCTGTCAGCACCAGCAGGTCCGGGGCGACAGCTGGCAGCACGAGTGCGCCGCTGGACGCGACGATAAGCACGCGCGTCGTTGCCTTGGGGCCATAGCGATGGACGAACTGGGCCGCGAACGGCATTGTGGCGAGCGCGCCGATGCTGGTACTCAGGCCGACCAGGCCGAGTGTTCCGCTGCTCAGGTGCAGCCGGTCTGCTATCCACGGCAGCCGGGAGGCGAATGTGCCGAATACGGTGCCGTTGACGAAGAACGTGACGCCGACGGCTCGGCGTTCGGCTGATGCCAAGATCACTCCAGAGCTCACGCACCAGGCTGTTGCCGGGCCAGGTCAGCGTTGCCAGCGTACCGGCAAGGTCTGGGCGAGGCGGCCGGTGCCGCCGGTGCTGGAGATCAAGTGGCGGAGATGCTGCTGCGCTCAGGTCCTGGTTGTGGGCTGGCAGCCGCCGTCCGTGCTGGGTGGAATGGACTGGTGCGTTCAGGTGCGAGGCGATCAGCATCTTCCGCACGGTGACGTAAGCTGCCCGGACTTGCGAGGCTGAATATCTGCCGCCGCGTGCGCGGCTGGGATGACGATGCCGCTCGCCCTGGTTGGCCCTTCGGATCGGCTCAGAAACGCCAAATGCCGGCCCCGGTGAAGGCTTGCAGTAATTGCCATGTCACACTCTGTAATGGGGGACCCACTCAGATGATTCCGGGGGACCGGTCATCAGGCTCGCCCTGGCGGGACAACAATCCCGCCAGGGCGAGTTTCTGAGTCTGGCAGCTCTGCCAGCGCTCGCAGTCACGGCCGCTTGGCACGCGCACCGGCGAGGGCCTCGGCCATCCCGCGGTTGGCCAGCTCGTCGGCCCGCTCGTTGCCCGGATTGCCGGCGTGTCCCTTGACCCATAGCCATTGCACCTCGTGCTTGCGGGCGGCCTCGTCGAGCCGGCGCCACAAGTCCTCGTTTTTTACCGGCTGCTTGCTGGCGGTCTTCCAGCCATTGCGTTTCCAGCCAGCGAGCCATCCGGTCACCCCGTTGCGGAGATAGCTGCTGTCGGTATGCAGCCGTACCGTGGATTTCCTGGTCAGCCCCTCGAGCGCGTTGATCGCCGCAGTCAGCTCCATGCGGTTGTTAGTCGTCGCTGTCGCCTCGCCGCCCCACAGTTCCTTGGTCCGGTCGCCGTACTGCAGCACGGCTCCCCAGCCGCCGGGGCCCGGGTTCCCGCTGCAGGCGCCATCGGTGTAAATCTCGACGTGGCCGGGTGCCGGGCGGCCCGGCCGATCTGCAGCTGTCATGCCACGAAACTTAGCGGGTCACCCGCTACGGGAAGCACGGCTAGTGCTAATGGCCGTGCTCGCGCGGGCTCGGTGGCACGTCCAGCGCCGCGTTCCGGTCGAAGAATCCCCACGGCTTCAGCCAGAACGATGTCCGGTCGGCTGGCATGACCGGCCAGTCTTCGGGCCTGGTGAGGTGATGCAGGCCGAACACGTGCCAGAGCACGACGTCAGTGTCCTCGATGAGCCGGTCCCGCGCCGTCCATGCGGGCAACCCGGAGTCGGCGGCGCTCAGGTTCGGGAACTCACCGCAGGGCCAGCGTTCACCGGGCGCGTAGGGCGTCACCCAGAGCGTGTGACCGATCACTTCGGCGCGCTGGAAGGCCGGTGATGACTCGTCGATCAGGGCCGGGAAACTGCCGCCCGGTATCAGCTTGTAGGCAGGCCGCCCGCCCAGGCCGTTGACTGACCGCGTCGACGCGACCTTCCAGCTCCGCTGGCTATCCCAGGCGTAGTCCTGGCGGCCGTCGGATTCGGTCCGCAGCGGCGTTTCGTCAATGACCAGCGCGAGCCCGTGCGGGTTGGCGTCAGTCACCGGCAGTGCCCGTGACTCGATCGCGTAGACGGTATTCGGCTCCCCGTCGACATCGAGGTCGAGCCGGGCGACGATGAAGTGCTGGTGGTAGGGCGCATAGGTACGCTGATCAACCACCGTCCCGGTGGCCGGCGGCCGGTCGCCCGGAATGGACGAGGTGACCATGATGCCGGTCGCCCGCACCTCGCACTCGATGTTCCCGTCCTGGTAGAAGCGCCAGTAGACGAGATATTCGTAATTCGCGACCGTTACGTGAAACGAGACCACGAGGCGCCGGGCGCGGCGGACCTCCGCCCCGGTCCGTTCGTCAACGTGCTTCCACAAGATCCCGTCGTCCTCCTCGTGGATGCACACGGCGTTGCGGATGGTGCGTGGCTGGCCGTGGGAGTCATGTACGACGGCGTCGAGGTAAGAGATCTCGCCGAGGCAGTCGCAGCCGAGTTCCAGCGACGTCGTCATGAACCCGAGGCCCCACTCGCCGATGTCAAATGCGGTCCGCCGGTAGTGGTCCGTGGTGGCGTCCCGGTATGGCACGATCATCTCCGCAAACGACATCCGGTGCGCGATCGGCCGCAGCCGCCCGGCGTCGACGAAGCCGACAGTGTGCAGGACCAGGCCCTCGCGAGGGTTGAAGCCGAGCCGAAGCTCCCAGTTCTGCCAGCGCAGCAGCCGCCCTTGCAGGGTGAAGGACACCCCGTCGGGCTGGCTCACCTCAATCGGCTTGAGCTCGCGCTGCGGCGCCAGGAGCGGTGCTATCGGGATGAGGCCGGGCCGGTACTCGCCCATCACCTCGGGCGGGTCAGCGGTGCTCGAGGAGGTGCTCGAGGATGTGCTGTCGGCGGCAAGACTGTCCTCGAGTTCCAGCAACTCCATCCGGTTGAGGTCCACGACTGGATGCAAGCCGGTCACGTGATGCGCGTACGGGTTGCCGTCTGCACTGCCCCGGACCCAGACGTCAGACCAGCCAATCCGGCGCCCCCGGTGGCGCTCCGGTACCAGCGCCGCGCCATAGGCCCAGACATCGGTCAGCACCAGGTTCATGTCGGTGATGTTCCGCGTGGCCAGTGCGCTCGTCAGAGCCGGGTGGCGGCGCAGCATCTCATCGCACTCGTGCCACTCGTCGACGGTCATGTTGGGCTGCACGCCGGGCAGATGCTGCCAGTGCGCGATCTCGCCGCCCGGCACGGTCACGACCGCGCGGTACGCCTGCCCGTCCGCGGTATTCCAGCAGACCGCCTGAGCTTTCCGGACGATGCCATCCGCGCCACCCTTGAGCTCATCCTTGGCCGGCTCGGACAGTTCGATGGAGCCGAATCGCCAGTGGTCATCGACACCCTTCGCGGCCAGTAACGCGGCAGCCACCTGGCCGATCTCGTCCGCCGACAGCGGGTCGAGCGCATGCCGGTCCGGACCGGCCCCAGGACCCGTGCCCGGTTGCTCGCGAGTATTTGTCACCGCGCCTCCTGTCGTCAGTGCCATTGTCATCCCTGGCCAGTCCCTGACCTCCACAGTGCTGACCTATACGCGGCTGTGTCCGTCATGCAGGGGCCACGTTTCATGGGAAACGTCCGGTACCGGGCGGCTAAGGCGCGATCACGACTCGCGCAGCCTGGTCAGGTGATCGCGGAGGATGCCTTGTAGCTGGGCATAGAACTCCACGATCAGCCGCAGATCGTCATCGGTGTACTCGTCGGCCAGCCGCTGCCAGGCGCCCATCATCGGCCCGAACACCGGCGCGACCGTGCCGAGCGCGCGCTTGGTGTCAAGGTGGATAACCACGCGCCGCCGGTCCTGGGCGTCCCGCTCGCGGCGCACGAAGCCGGCCTGCTCCAGCCGGTCGACTACGCCGGTAATCGACGCCGTTGTCAGTCCGGTCGCCTTCGCCAGCTCGCCAGCCGTCAGCTGGCCGCTGAAGCTGAGGATGTTAAGGCAGTTGAGGTCGGTTGCGTTGATGCCTATGCGGTCCGCAGCTGCGTGAGTCATCAGCACCATGAGCGATCCGGTCTGTCTGATGGCCCCTGCGAAGGTCTTGGCCAGGCTGGCCCGCTCCGGGCTCCAGGTGCTCGAGTCGAGCCCCTGGGCCCACGGCACTTCCCAGTTCTCTCCGCTCTCGGACATTCCTCAGCTCCCTGATCATTAAGTAAACTAGACAATGGCTAAGTGAGACGATAGCCTTCCTACGTAACTGCAGCGGCCTTCCATCAGCGGAGAATCCCATGTCACCAGATCCTCAGATCCTGGCACCGCGCACCTTGGCAAGCGACCCGCCACCCGACCCGCGGCGATGGCTCACGCTGGTCGTCCTGCTGCTTGCGACATTCATGAACCTGCTCGACATCTCGATCGTCAACATCGCGATCCCGTCCATCCAGCGAAACCTGCACGCTAGCTACGCCGATGTGCAGTGGGCACTGGCCGGCTACACCCTCGCTTACGCGCTCGTGCTCATCACCGGGGGCCGGCTGGGCGACACCTTCGGGCGCAAGCGGCTCTTCCTGATCGGTGTCACCGGTTTCACCCTGACGTCGGCGCTATGCGGCGCCGCGCAGACCCCTGGCATGCTGATCGCTTGCCGGGTCGCTCAGGGCGCGATGGGCGCGATCATGATCCCGCAGGTCCTCTCGGTTATCCAGGTGATCTTCCCGCCAGCAGAGCGGATCAAAGCGCTCGCCGCGTTCGGAGTCACCGCCGGCCTCGGCACCGTGAGCGGGCCGCTGCTGGGCGGCTTGCTGACCCAGCACAACCTGTTCGGCCTCGACTGGCGGCCGATCTTCCTGATCAACGTTCCGGTCGGCATCATCGCCGTGTGCACGTCAGCGGTGCTGGTCCGCGAGTCCAGGGCGCCGCGCCCGCCGCGGCTCGACCCTGGCGGTGTGGCGCTAATTTCGGCTGCGCTGCTCCTGCTGCTCTACCCGCTGGTCCAGGGCCGTCAGCTGGGCTGGCCGGTGTGGACCTTCGTGTCGATGGCAGCGGCAGTTCCGGTGTTCGCGGTCTTCGTCTGGTATGAGCGTGCCAAGGACCGGCGCGACGGCTCGCCGCTGGTACAGCTAAGCCTGTTCGGCAGGCGCTCGTTCGCGGTCGGCATCGCGATCGCGGTGACGTTCTTTCTCGGCGTGACATCGTTCGCTCTGATCCTGACGCTGTTCCTGCAAATCGGCCTCGGCTTCGAGCCGCTACATGCCGGCCTGACTTTCCTGCCATTCTCCGCCGGCGTGCTCGTCGCGTCCGGTGCGGCGGCCCGCCTTGCGCCGAAGTTCGGGCGCGGGGTGACGATGACTGGTGCACTTGTCATGGCGGCGGGCATGGCCAGCCTGATCGCGATCGTGCACCACTACGGCGGCGCGGTCACGACCTGGGACATGGCGCCGGCCCTGGTAGCGGCCGGCATCGGCATGGGCGGCCTGCTAGCGCCGCTTGCGGACATCCTCCTGGACGGCGTCCAGGCGCAGGACGCGGGTTCCGCGTCCGGCATCTTCAACACCAGCCTGCAAGTCGGCGCGTCCATCGGCATCGCGGTCATCGGGGTTATCTTTTTCGGCTTGCTCGGCAGCCAGTCGGCGCCCGCGGCCGCGTCGGTCGCTCCGCAACTGCGCACGGCCCTGGCCGCGGCCAGGGTGCCCGCACCAGTGGCCGCCTCGATCGAGGGTCAGTTCGGCGCCTGCCTGCACGCCCGGCTAGTAGCCACGGACCCGACTGTCACGCCTGCCGCCTGCCAGCTAGCGGGCTACCAGGCACCGCCAGCCGGGGTACGCACGGTACTCGCAAGCGTGGGAGCGGTCGCGGTCCGGCATGACTTCGCCGCGGCGCTACAGCGGACGTTGTGGTTCCAGGTGGCCGTCTTCGTGGCGAGCTTCCTGCTGATGGCTGTGCTGCCCCGTGGCGCTGGCCGGCGCCGGGTCGGCGAGGGCGCGGCGGCGGCAGCGAGCCAGCCAGCCGCCGAGGGCGTCGTCATCGCCTGATCTCATCGGGGGACGAGGAATGCAGGGACAGCGGGGAGCTCAGTATGCGACTTGCAGTACTCGGTGCCAGCGGCAGAATCGGCCAGCAAGTGCTTGGGTGGGCGCTTGCGCCACCTGAACTGCCTCACCTGACGGATACGGTGTCGTAGTCGGTGATGGCTAGTCCCAGGTCGGCGGCCAGCCGCGCCATGGTGCCGTCGATGAGCTTGAGGTCGCGGATCGCAAGTTGCACCGGGTGGGCAATGCCTGAGCGCTCCTCGACGCGGCGCTCGGCCTGGTCGAAGAGCGCCGATGACCGTGCGTAGACCCCGTCCCTGGGCCCGGTCAAGCCGACGGCGATCGCGTTCAGGGATTGACGGAGGGTCGCGCTGGCCAGTTCGATGTCCAGACGTGTACCGGGGTCGAGCAGCCCGGCCCTCTCGGTGTCGGTGACCAGGTTGCGGCTGTAGTTCCGGGCTGCAGAAGCCAGGCGCAGCGCACGCCCGGTGTCCTCGTCGATGCCGCCAGTGAGGCTACGGCGCAGCGGCTGTGCCGTGACCGTAAGGGCCTGGTAGGCGGCGTCGACGGCCCGGGCGTCGGAGCGCAGGGTCGCCTGCGCGCCGTCGTCCTCGCCCAGCAGGTTGCCGCTGGCGTGGTCCGTCAGCCGCCCGACCGCCTGGACAAGGTCCCGCAATGCGACGCGCAGGACCCGGCGGGTCCGCAGCGGAAACACGAGCATCACCACAGCGATGGTGACGGCCGCACCGAGGGCTGTTTCCTCCAGGCGGAGCAGCAGCAGGGAGTTGGAGAACTCGTCAAGCTGCACATAGAGTTGGGACACCATCACGGTGATCCCGATGACCATGAAGGCGTAATTGATCCGCATCAGGTAGAAGCCGAAGAAGAACGCGGCCAGGATCACTGCGATGGACCAGTAGGTGTGATGGCCCACGGCGGTGACAAGCAGTGAGCCGACGCCGATGCCGACCACGGTGCCGGCCACCCGGAAGAACGCCTTGCGGACCTGCTCGCCGGTGGTGTTGGCATTCATGAAGGTGATGACGGCGGCGAGAACGGCCCAGTAGAAGCGGCGCGGGGACAGAACGTCGCCGAGAGCGGTAGCCGCGCCGACGGCGACAGCCATCTGGATCGCAGTGCGGGTATGAAGCTGCAGCCGGATCCGCTCGCTCAGCCGGGTGCCGGGCTCGAGCGATGCCGTCGTGCTGACCTGGGCCGAGCCGGGCAACCACCCGCCGAAGAGCTGGACAGACGGCCGGAAGGCGCCCTCGCCGTCCCGGGTCGCGCCGATGGCCATCCACTCGGTCATGGCATCGGCCAGGGCGATGACCGAACCGGCGAAGCGGTGCGGGACCACCACCAAGGCGCGGTCCTCGCCGGCCGGAACGGGCCCTCCCTCACGGAGCAGGCTGATCAGCCGGGCGGCATGGGCCTTGGCCTGCTCATTCTCGCCCCGGATCAGCGCTCGGAGCGCCAGGCGGGCCTCGAAATGCTGCGAGGCGGGGAGGCCGTAGCGGGCCATGGCCTCGGCGAAACGAGCGATATTGGCCAGGGCAAGCTCGGCGTCGAAGAGGCGCTGGTGAAGCAGCTGGGCCGACGAACCGTCGGCTACGGCGCCCGGATCCCCGAGCTGGGCGTCGATCATCAGGGCGGCCTCATTGAGCCGCACGAGCTGGTGGTGCAGACGGCGGGAGGCCCGAGCGGTATGCGGAGCATGCCTGGGGTAGTCGAGCACCTTGAGTGCTAGGGCGGCCGCCTTGCGGGCCCTGGCAGCATAGGAACGCTGGGTGCGCTGCAGAGCCCTGGCCTGGCGGGGGTAGAAGAACGCGAACCGGACAGCGATGGCGATGACGGTGCCGACACCGATCTCGGCGGCGAGCCAGCCGAGGTCACCCAGCGTGACGGCGCTGTGCAGGAAGAATCCGAAGAAGTCCCCCATGAACAGCAGCATTGCGGCGATGAACCCGCGCGGGCCAAAGCGCCGGCCGTAGGTGCCGACGGCCAGGACGACCGCGAAGGAGATCAGGGCCAGGATGCGGTGACCGCCGAGCGCGATCCCAAGGCTCAGTGCCGCAATCAGCGGGACGGGCAGGAAGAGCATGCTGATGAGCTGGCCCCGGGCAGTGGTGTCCATGACCCCGAAGCAAGACATCATCCCGACGACCGCGCCGAGCAGCATGGCGATCACGAGATACTCGTGGTTGGCCACCGCCACCTCGGCTGCCGCCGCGGCGGGAAGCGCGGTCCCGTGCGTCTGGATTTGCAGGGCATGGGTGAAACGCACAAAGAGCGCTTCGGCGCCAAGGATGACCGCAATCGTGAGCACGCTGTGGAGCGCCGTGCGGAACCTGTTCAGGCCAGGGTCGGATCCAGCGAACCGGTCGATCCACCTGCCCGGGATCCGCTCTCGGGTACCGATTGGTGCCCCGGTTTGCGGGCCTGATGGCCGGGCCGTGGTGACAGAAATCACAGCACGCCGATCTCGGCGTCGGGCCACCGGTTACGCATGATCCCCAAGTCTAGGTAACTGGGCTGGGTGCGTGATCCGTGCTGCTGTGTCCGAATCAGGTCGCGGCGCCGGCGTGCCAGGACAGCCGTCCGGCAGGTGAGTGGCTGGCGCGCTAAGGCGCAGGCGTATGACGGCCTGCCTGGGCGGCGATCAGGTCCCGGTACCAGCCGAATGACGACTTGGGCGTGCGGCGCTGCGTCTCGAAGTCGACGTGCACCAGGCCGAACCGCTGGTGATATCCCTCGGCCCACTCGAAGTTGTCCGTTAGCGTCCATACCAGGTAGCCGCGAACGTCGACGCCGGCCGCAATCGCGTCCGCAACTGCGCGGATGTGACCATCCAGGTAGCTGATCCGGGGCTGGTCGTCAATCTGTCCGAGATTGTCGGGCTGGTCCGCGACCGAGCAGCCATTCTCGGTGATGTAGACCGGCGGCAGCTTGGCGCCGTAGCGGCCCGCCAGCGTCGTCAGCATCTCGGTGAGGCCGGCCGGGATGACCGGCCAGCCGAACGCTGTGACCGGGTAGCCGGAGATCGGCTCGAACTGAAAGGGCAGTCCGGAGTCTGGCGCTGCTGGCTGCGGTACTGGTGGCTGTGCAGTGTGGGCTGCGAGCGGCGAGGAGATCTGAGTCGGGTTGTAGTAATTGACGCCGAGCGCATCGACTGGCGCGGAAATGATGGCCAGGTCGCCGTCGCGAACGCAGTCGGGGCCGTCCGGGCCGACTCCGAACGCGGACAGCCCCGCCGGGTAGCTGCCGAGCACGACGGGGTCTGTGAACGTCCAGTTGTGCAACGCGTCGTACGCTGCGGTGGCCGCTACGTCCGGCGGGTTATCTGATGCGGGCCACGCGGGCGTGTAGTTGTTGGTGATCGCGACCTCGCGGACGCCTGCGGCCCGCAGCGCCGAGTTGGCCAGGCCATGCCCGAGAAGCTGGTGATGCGCGGTGGCGAGCGCATCCAGCATCAGTGTCTTGCCCGGAGCGTGGATGCCTAGCGCGTACCCGAAGGCAGTCACGATGAATGGCTCGTTCAGCGTGATCCAGGTCGGGATGCGGTCGGCGAGCCGCTCGGCGGCGATGACGGCATAGTCAGCGAACCGGTATGCAGTGTCGCGTGCCATCCAGCCGCCTGCGTCCTCCAGCGGCTGCGGCAGGTCCCAGTGGTAGAGCGTCGGCATCGGGTTGATGCCCTCGGCCAGCAGCGCGTCGGTCAGCCGGTCGTAAAAGTCGAGGCCTGGCGCATTGACCGCGCCCGATCCGGTCGGCTGGATTCGCGGCCACGCGAGGGAGAACCGGTACGTCCCGATGCCCAGCCTGGCCATCAGTGCGACGTCTTCCGGCCACCGGTGGTAGTGGTCGGCAGCAATGTCGCCGGTCTGCCCGTCGCGGATCACGCCGGGCTGACGGCAGAACGTGTCCCAGATCGAATCACCGCGGCCAGCCTCCGAAACCGCGCCTTCGATCTGGTAGGCGGCAGTTGCGACGCCCCAGGCAAAGCCCGGCGGAAACGCTGGCATTCCAAGATCGCTCACGCTGCGATCGTAGCCCTGCTATCCGGCCAGTGTCCTGGCGCCCGCGAGGTCGTACTCGCGGTAATACAGGGCCGGGCCTGCCCGGCATTCCGGCGGCGAGAGGATCGGCTTGTGAGCGAGCCAGATGCCATCGTCGTGGGCTCCGGGCCGAACGGCCTGGCCGCCGCCCTGACTTTGGCGAAGGCAGGGCTGTCGGTCCAGGTTTTCGAGGGCGCAGCAGAGCCGGGCGGCGGGTGCCGGACGGCTGAGCTGACTCTGCCCGGGTTCTCCCACGACGTGTGCTCGGCCGTGCACCCGCTCGCGCTCGCATCGCCGTTCTTCGCCAGCTTCAACCTCGTGGCACGCGGCGTCCGGTTGCTGACACCCGAGGTTGCCGCGGCCCATCCGCTCGATGGCGGCCGGGCCGGCGTGGTCAGTGGTTCGGTTGCCGATACGGCCGCCGGGCTGGGGACCGACGCAAGCGCCTACCGGCGGCTGATGGGACCGCTGGTCCGCGACGCGGAGCCGATCGTTCGGATGGCCATGGCACCACTGCGGTCGTTGCCTGATGCGGTCGTCCCTGCGGCGCGGTTCGCGGTGGAGGGACTGCTGCCCGCGGCGGTGCTGACGCGGCGGCTGCGCACGCCTGAGGGCCAGGCGCTCTTCGCGGGTATGGCCAGCCATTCGCTCCGGCCACTGACGGCGCCGCTGACCGGCGCATTCGCGCTGACCTTCCTGATCCTCGCGCACACCACCGGCTGGCCGGTCGTCGAAGGCGGCAGCGGCCAGCTCGTTGCGGCGATGACGGCCGAACTGTCGGCACTAGGCGGCACTGTAGCCACCGGCGCGTGGATCGAGCGGCTCGACCAGCTGCCACGGGCGAAGGCTGTCCTGCTAGACGTGACCCCGCGTCAGCTACTGCGGATGGCAGGCGACCGATTGCCGGCCGGCTACCGCCGGGCCATGCGGCGGTTCCGCTACGGCCCCGGCGTGTGCAAGGTCGACTGGGCGCTGGACGGCCCCGTTCCCTGGCAGAACGAGGCCTGTAACGAAGCCGGCACCGTGCACGTCGGCGGTACGTTCGCTGAGGTCTCGCGCAGTGAGGCCGAAGTCAGCGCCGGGCAGCATCCGGACCGTCCGTTCTGCCTGGTCGCGCAACCTGGCGTGGTCGACTCCAGCCGCGCGCCGGGTGGCCGGCAGACGCTCTGGGGTTACTGCCACGTGCCGGCTGGCTCGGCTACCGACATGACCAGCCGGATCGAGGCACAGATGGAGCGGTTCGCGCCCGGCTTTCGTGATCGCATTCTCGCGCGTTCGGTACGAACGGCAGCCGACCTGGAGCGCCACAACCCGAGCTACGTCGGCGGCGACATTACCGGCGGGGCCGGCACGCTGCGGCAGACTGTCGGCCGCCCGGTACTGCGGTGGAACCAGTACCGGACACCGCTTGCCGGGGTGTACCTGTGCTCGGCTTCGACTCCGCCGGGTGGAGGCGTCCACGGCATGTGCGGTTACTGGGCGGCCCGTGCCGCGTTGCGTGACCTACGCCTGGCACCGGATTCCGAGCCGGTCGGGCCGAGCCGGCCCTAACCACGCCCGGCGAGGGTACCGTGACGAGCGTGAAGAAGATTCTGGAGTTGCTGATCTGCTTCCTGCACCCGGTCGCGGTCGTCCTGATCTGGATCGACTTGCTGACCCGGAACGATATCGGCGCGGGGGCGAAGCTCGCCTGGGGGATTTTCGCGATCGTTCCGCTGGTGCCGTTCCTCTATGTGCTGACCGGCGGAGATCTCTGGTAATTGGTCGATCTGCACCGCCGGCACGCGCGCGTGTCAGTCGTGCTCGCCAACATGTAC
>DATMMA010000450.1:0-10259 GCA_035570295.1 Streptosporangiaceae bacterium | reverse complement strand
ATCCAGCTGCTGACTGGCTACTTCACCGAGACGAACCGGAAGCCGGTCAAGGAGATCGGCGAGAGCTCGACGACCGGTCCGGCCACTGTGATCCTGTCCGGAATCTCGGTCGGGCTGGAGTCCGCCGTCTACTCCGCGCTGCTGATCGGTGGCGCCGTCTACCTGGCGTTCCTGCTCGGCACCGGCAACCCGACGATCGCGCTGTTCGCCGTCGCGATGGCTGGCACCGGACTGCTGACCACCGTCGGCGTCATCGTGTCGATGGACACCTTCGGCCCGGTGTCGGACAACGCTCAGGGCATCGCGGAAATGTCGGGCGAGGTCGAGGGGGAGGCGGCGCAGGTGCTGACCCGGCTGGACGCGGTCGGCAACACCACCAAGGCCATCACCAAGGGCATTGCGATCGCTACTGCAGTGCTGGCCGCGACTGCCCTGTTCGGTGCTTTCCGGACTCAGGTTGAGAGTGCGCTCGGACCGGCGGCGCGCAGCTTCACGTTGTCCATCGATAAGCCCAACGACCTGTTCGGGCTGATTATCGGCGCCTCCGTCGTGTTCTTCTTCTCCGGCCTGCTGATCATGGCCGTGGGCCGGGCGGCCGGCCGGGTGGTCTACGAGGTCCGGGAGCAGTTCCGCAACCACCCGGGCATCATGGACTTCACCGAGAAGCCGGAATACGGCCGGGTGGTGGACATTTGCACCAGGGACTCGCTGCGTGAGCTGGCCACACCGGGCCTGCTGGCAGTGCTGATGCCGATTACTGTCGGCTTCGCCTTCGGCTACGGCCCGCTCGGCTCTTTCCTGGCGGGCGCCATCGCTGCGGGCGCGCTGATGGCCGTCTTCCTGGCCAACTCCGGCGGGGCCTGGGATAACGCCAAGAAGCTGGTGGAGGACGGGCATCACGGCGGTAAAGGCTCGCCAGCGCACGAGGCCACGATCATCGGCGACACGGTAGGGGACCCATTCAAGGACACCGCCGGGCCGGCCATCAACCCGCTGATCAAGGTGATGAACCTGGTGTCGCTGCTGATCGCGACCAGCGTCGTGCGGTACGACCACAACGACGGCCTGCGAGTCGGCGTGGCGGTCGTCGCGTTCGCCATCGTCGTGGGCGCCATCGTGATTTCGAAGCGCCGGTCGACGAACATCTCGGGCGGCGATACCGAGGCGAAGACCCAGGCCGACACGGTGCATGCCTGACGCACAGGAACAACGCAGCGGGGACGGGCGCCGCAGGCGGCACCCGTCCCCGCTTTATGTCCGGCAAACCCACTGGGACGGGCGCCGCAGGCGGCACCCGTCCCCGCTTTATGTCCGGCAAACCCACTGGGGCGGGTGCCGCGGGCGGCACCCGCCCCGCTGTATGTCCGAGAGGCAGGCGGGATCGCGGGCCGGCCACGCGCTGCGGCACCCGGTAGCCGACGATGGATGCCATGCAGGACTCCCGCAGGCTGATCGTGATGCGCCACGCCAAGGCAGGCGAACTGCCTGGCGGGCCGGACTTCGAGCGAGCCCTGCGGCCACGTGGGCAGCGGGACAGCGCGGCAGCGGGGAAGTGGCTGGCCGCACGCGGATTCCGGCCCGACTCGGTGATCTGCTCAGCCGCGAGGCGGACCCGGCAGACCTGGCAGTATGTTGCGCCGGAACTGGGGGGCGATCCGGAGTTCTCCCCGGAACAGCGCCTGTACCAGGCTGACAGCGAAGACGTGGCCGAGATCATCAGGCAGACGCTGCCGGCGGTCGGGACGCTGCTCTATATCGGCCACAACCCGGCTGCTGCCGATCTGGCTGGCCTGCTGACCGGCACCGAGATCGCGCTTCCCACTGCGGCGATCGCGGTCATCGGGCTCACGGGCGACTGGGCGGACCTGGCTGCCGGCACGGGCGAGCTCGTCGCGTCCTGGTCGCCGAAGGCCGAGGACTAGTCCGCAGCCGTTCCGTCAGGTTCCGAGCGTAGTTCTCGCCAGGCCCAACTGGCCCGAGCTGGGCGGACTCTGAGAAGCGGGGCTGCGGGCGTTCCGGCGGTGAAAAGATTCTGTTTGTCTTTGCCGCAGCGCCGCATGAAGCGTGTTAGCAGACGCGGACATTGCGGTCAGCATGACTAGATTCGCTGCTGTGACGGAGCATGATCAAGGTGTTCCGGTGACCGCAGTGGCGCGTGATCCGGTCGAAGTGACCGTCCGCGTCCGGACGAGGTGACGCTGCGACGTCTGCGCATGGTGTGATCAGCCCGGCAGGGCTGGACACGGATGTCTGGCCGCGCACCGCGCGGCTCGAGCCGGACTGCGAGATCTCGGTTGGCGGGGTGCGCCTGAGCTCCCTGGCCGCGGCCTACGGGACGCCCGCCTACATCATCGACGAGGCCGACGTCCGGTCCCGGTGCCGGTCATACGTCGCGGCATTTGGAGACGGCGAGGTCGCGTACGCGGGCAAGGCGTTCCTGTGCCGGGCCATGGCCAGCTGGATCGCGCAGGAGGGCCTCTCGCTGGACGTCTGCTCGGCGGGAGAGCTGGCGGTGGCGCGCTCGGTGAACTTTCCGCCTGAGCGAATCATCCTGCACGGGAACGCGAAGACGCCTGGCGACCTGCACGCGGCGTTCGGCTACGGAGTCGGGCGCATCGTGATCGACGCCGCCTCGGAGATCGTTAGGATCGCGGCGCAGTCGCCGGCACGGCAGCGGGTCCTCATCCGGGTCACGCCCGGTGTCGACGCCCATGCGCACCGGGCGGTGGCGACGGGGGTGGAGGATCAGAAGTTCGGCTTCTCGCTGCGCTCAGGCGCCGCCGCAGACGCCGCGCACCGGGTGCTCGCCCATCCCGAGCTCGAACTCGTCGGCCTCCACTGCCACCTGGGCTCGCAGCTGACGGACCTGGCAGCGTACGAGGTCGCCGCCCGCAGGCTGATAGGGCTCATGGCGGCGCTGCGGGACACCCACGGCATCGTGCTCTCCGAGCTCAACATGGGCGGCGGTCACGCCGTCCCCTATGTCACCGGCGATCCGGACTTCGACCTGGCGGGCTTCGCCGACCGCATGCGCCGGGTCATCGCAGACGACTGCGCACGCCTCCGGCTGCCAGTGCCGCACCTCGTCATCGAGCCGGGCCGGGCCGTCATCAACCGGGCCGTCGTCACGCTGTACCGGGTCATCGTCGTCAAGCACGCGGGCCCGCAGCGGACCTTCGTAGCGGTGGACGGTGGCATGAGCGACAACCCGCGGCCGGCACTGTACGGGGCCAGGTACTCGGTCCGGGCTGTGCGGCAATCCGCTGCGTGCCCGGAGCCCGTGACCGTGGTGGGGCGGCACTGCGAGGCGGGGGATGTGCTAGCGGCGGATGTGCCGCTAGCGGCGGACATCCGGCCCGGCGAATTCATCGCCGTGCCTGGCACCGGCGCCTACAACCACTCGATGGCCTCCAACTACAACATGGTCGGACGGCCGCCGGTGGTCGCGGTCCGAGACGGCGCCGCGCGCCTGCTGATCCGCCGGGAGACGAATAGCGACCTGCTGCTCCGGGATACCGGTCTGTGAGGAGTGCTCGATGATGCATACGTATCTTGTCCCGGTGCGAGATAGCAGGGCCGAGACCCTCTCGCTGCAAACCGGACGGCTGATTTCTGGTGAACGCATTGGCCTGGCGTTCACCTCCGAGGCGTCGCTCCTGATGACGCTAGGGCCGTCGCAGCAGTGGATACGGCTTGCCCCCGGCGCGCTGCGGGCCATGCTGGCGCCGCTGGGAGTCACCTGCGTCCGGGTCGATCCGCGGCCGATAGCTGAGCTAGGCGCGGGAACAGTGCCGAGCAAGCCGATGCCAGGGCCAGCCGGCGCGGGGCGGCCAGCGGCGCCCGTTGCGGCCTAGGCCGGACTAGTCCTCAAGCGAGCGCAAGATCTGGTTGTCGGAAGCCAGCGCGGGGTCTTCGGCATCGGCTTCCTCGACGTCCTCTCGTGAGATCCCGAGCAGATAGAGGATCGCGTCCAGATGGGGCAGGCTGAGCGAGGTGTCGGCGGCATCGCGTACCGCCGGCTTGGCGTTGAAGGCAATGCCAAGCCCGGCGGCGGAGATCATGTCCAGGTCGTTCGCACCGTCGCCGACCGCTACCGTCTGGCTGAGGGGAACTCCCGCGGCCGCAGCGAAGCGCCGGAGCGCGCGTTCCTTGCCGGGGCGGTCAACGATCGGCCCGACTACCCGGCCGGTGAGCTTCCCTCCGGCTATCTCCAGCGTGTTGGCCTCGGCGAAGTCAAGGCCCAGCTCCACCGTCAGCCAGTCGGTGAACTGGGTGAACCCACCGCTCACCACGCCGCACCGGTAGCCGAGCCGCTTCAGCGTCCTGATCAGCGTCCGTGCTCCGGGCATCAGCCGCGCGCCGGCCAGCACGCCGTCGATAGCCGCCGCATCCAGCCCGGCGAGAAGCGCAACCCGCTGGTGTAGTGCGGCGGCGAAGTCGAGGTCGCCGCGCATCGCCGCGGCGGTAATCTCGCGCACCTCCGCCGCGCAGCCAGCCCTGGCGGCGAGCAGGTCGATGGCCTCGTCCCGCAGCAAGGTGGAGTCCACATCCATCATCACCAGCCGCAGCGCTCGCCGGTGCAGTCCTCCTGGCTGCACCGCGACGTCAGCGCCGAGCTCGACGGACTCGCGGGCAAGCGCGTTTCGCAGCCCGACCGGGTCGGCCCCGGACACCTCGAATTCAATGCAGGTGACAGGCTTGCTAGCGAGCCGGCCGATCCTGTCGATATTCGCTCCGTGAGCGGCGATGCGGCTGGCGATCGAGGTCACTGCCGACGGCAGCAGCGGGCGCCCGAGCAACGTGACATGCAGACGGCCTGGCGGTCGCTGAGCCGGCTCACCGGAACCCACGGTCATCTCCACGTCCATGCCCATGTCGGCGGCGAACGAAATGAGCTGCTGGTGGATCGCGGTCAGGTCGGGAGATCCGTCAGCGGCCAGCAGCACTCCCAGCACCAGCCGGCCGCGGATCACGACCTGCTCGACGTCGATGACTGCGAGCTCGTGCGCCGATAGCGTGGCAAACAGCCGGGACGTGACCCCTGGCCGGTCACGGCCGGTGAGAGTGACCAGCAACGTGATCTGCGGACCGGACATTGTGCTGGTAACGCTATCGACCCCCGGCTACAGCATGGCTACCAGGGGATTCAGTTAGCGTTTGCTAGTCACGGCAGCAGCAGGTGGACGTCACCGAACTCATGCCACCGGTAGCCGTTCCCGGCAGCGGCCTGGTAGCAGCGGCGGAGCATCGCCTCGTTCGTGAAGGCAGCGAGCATCCACAAGTGCGTGGACCGGGGTTCGTGCAGGCCGGTCAGCAGCCCGTCCACGACCGCGACGCCGGTCTGCCTGGTCACCACATGCGAGGTCCAGCCCGCTGCCGCACTGACCGTGCCTGCCTCGTTCGGACCGCCGTAACACGGGCCGTCGGTGACGGCACTGCCAGTGCAGTCGTCCCTCAGCGCCGCGGTTTCCAGCGCGCGCACTACCGTCGTGCCCGCCGCGATGACCCTGCCGCCGGCCCGCCTGGTGAGGTTGACCAGCCTGGCCGTGGCGGCCGGGACGTCGAAGGACTCAGGGTAGGGGTCCTCGCCGCCTTCCAGCGACGAGACTCCGGTGTGCAATGTGACCGGGGCTATCGCGATCCCGCGGCTCACCAGCCTCGTCACGATTTCGGGGGTGAACGGGCGGCTCGCGCTCGGCATCTCCGCGCTGCCTGGCCAGGTTGCGAATATTGTCTGGTAAGCCTCGATCGGCCAGGCAAAAGGGACATAGGAGTACCTGATCGGCTGGCCGTGCCGGAGCAGGTAGGGGATGACCGCGGTGGAGAGCCGGCCCCGCCACAAGCGCGGGCTGAACCGGCGATCCAGCGTGAGCACTGCGCCCCCGGGGAGGTCGAGCCGGTCGCCGACGGCGCCGCCGCGGAACGGCGCGGAAGTCCCGCGGGATCCTGACCGCAGCTCGAAGAGCCAGTCTCCCTCCGGCATCGCAGTGGAAAAGTGCACGGTCACGGGGTCCGCGCCGGCTGGGGCCGGCAGCGCCACCGCGGCGGGCAGTGTGGCGGTGTTGTTCACGACCACCAGGTCGCCTGGCAGCAGCAGCTCGGGCAGCTCTGCGAAGGCGTGGTGATCGACTTCACCCGACAAGGTCCGGCTGACGAGCATCCGCACGTCGTCCCTGGTCGTTCCCCTGGCCTCAGGTGGTTCATGGGCCTCAAGTTCTGGCCGCAGGTCGAACGGCATGGCGCCGGGCTCGGCCAGCCAGCCTGCGACGTCCGCCGCGGCGCTCACGAGGCAGCTCCGGCCTGCGCAACGCCGGCGGGCATCAGATCTGCTGCCCGGTAACGGCCGCTCGGCATCCGCTCGCTGATGAGCCGGAGGAATCCGGGGACGACCGCCTCAGGCAACGGCCGGTCGGAGATGTCCTCGCCGGGGTAAGCCTGCTGATGCATGGACGTGCGCAGGTCACCCGGATCCACCCACCAGATCCGGACCACAGGTTCCTCAGCCGCCAGCACATGGCACGCCTGCTCCAGCGCAGCCTTGGCGGCACCGTACCCACCCCAGCCCGCGTACGCTTCGACCGCGGCATCTGAGGTGACGCTCAGCACAGCCCCGCCGAGGCTCCGCAGCCCTGGCAGGAACAACTGCGTCAGGGCAACCGGGGCGATGACATTGACCTCGAACGAGGCACGCAGGTCGGCGACCGGGTAATCGGCCAGTGCAGGCAGCGGGCTGGCACCGAGGGTGCCGGCGTTGTTGATCAGCAGGCTGGCACCGCCCGCCGCGTCGGCCGCGCCGGCTAGCGCGGCACGGTGGCCGGGATCAGTGATATCGCCCGGCAGCGTGAGGACGGCGCGCTCCGGCAGGTCGTGCAGTGCCCGCAGTTCCGCTGCGGTAGCCTCCAGCGCCCGGCAGTCGCGGGCATCGATGATCAGCTGATAGCCCGCCCCCGCCAGGGCTCCAGCCAGTGCCCGGCCAAGGCCGCGGGAGGCTCCGGTGATGACCGCTACAGGTTGCGTGTTCATGGCAGCGACGCTAGGCGGGGCGGCCGGTTCGACGCATCGGGCTGCAGCCGGGCTATGGCTACGACCTTGGTCCTAGGACTAGCGCCCGATCCGCAAGGCCCGTCGCGCCGGTACCGTCAGGGATATGGGTCAGGCTCAGCTTCCGGCCGGCGACCAGCCCGGTCAGGCCGGCCAGGATGAGGTCTTCGAGCGAGTCAGCCAGGTGGTACTGGCTGTCGCTAGTCAGCTCTCCGTCAGGGACGTGCTGCAGATGATCGTGCGCTCAGCCCGGTCGCTTGCCGGGGCCAGATACGCCGCGCTCGGTGTACCAGACGAAGCCGGGACGTTCGCAGAGTTTGTCGTTGACGGGCTAACTGCGCGCGAGCAGGCGGCCATCGGTCCGCTGCCCCGCAACCACGGGATGCTGGGAGTAGTGCTCCGCGAGGGCAAGCCGGTGCGGCTGGCAGACATCCGCACGGACCCGCGATTCTGGGGCTGGCCCGCAGCGCATCCGGAACTCACCGACGTCCTCGGCGTGCCGATTTCCCACGGCGATCAGATTCTCGGCTTCATCTTCGCCGCCTGCAAGACCGAGTCCGGTGGCTTCACCGACCGGGACGAGCGCCTGGTGAGCTTGTTCGCCGCGCACGCCGCGATCGCGCTGACCAACGCCAGGCTGTACGAACGGGGGCGCGAGCTCTCGGTGCTCCAGGAACGGGCCAGGCTGGCCAGGGACCTGCATGACGCCGTGTCGCAGAAGCTGTTCAGCGTCCGGGCCAAGGCCAGAGCGTCGGCGGTCCTTGTGCGACGGGATCCCGGCCGGGCAATCGAGGAGATCGACAGCATCGCCGGGCTCGCTGGCGAAGCGCACGCTGAACTTCGCGCGATCATCGACGGCCTTGCCCCGCCCGAGCTAGCGGCAGGCGGTCTGGCCGGCTCGGTCCGCGGTTACGCCGCCCTGGCCGGGCGCACCTACGGCACCGACGTGCTCGTCCGGGTAGACGATCTGCCCGACCTCGACGCGGCGCGGCAGACCGCGGTCTACCGGATAGCCCAGGAAGCGATCGGCAACGCGCTCCGGCACTCTGGCGGCGCGGTGTCGGTCTGCCTGAGCCGGCGCCCGCGCAGCGTCGTTCTCGAGGTCAGCGACGCAGGCCGCGGCTTCGACGTCAGCGCGCCGCGGCAGGGCCTCGGCCTCGCCTCGATGCGTGAGCGGGCCGGGTCCGTCGGCGGCACGCTCAAAATCACTTCCGCACCGGGAACGGGCACGAAGGTCCGGCTGACGCTCCCGGCGGCCGCGGTTTCCCGGCCGGATGCGCTGCCGCTGACGAACGCCGCCCGGCATGACCGCTAGCCGGCCGATCACTGTGCTGATCGCTGACGACCATCCGGTGGTCCGTCAGGGACTCGCGGTGCTGTTCGAAGTGCAGGACGACATCACGCTGGTCGGCGAGGCCGGGACCGGCCCCGAGGCGGTACGGCTAACCCGGCAGCATGCTCCGGACGTGCTGCTACTCGACCTCAAGCTACCGGAGCTGGACGGTCTGGGAGTGTTGTCAGAATTGCGGGCGCAGCAGGCGAGCACCCGTGTGCTGGTTCTGACCAGTGCGGCCGGTCCGGCTACCCCTGGGCTGGCTCTGCAGGCCGGCGCTGCCGGCTTCCTGTACAAGGACGTGGACCCCGATGCGCTGGTCCGGGCTATCCGCTCGGTGCACGATGGCCATACCGTGCTGGCGCCAGAAGCAGCCGGCCTGGTCGCGGCGCGTCCAGCAGGCCATGCCCGCGGCATCGGCGCGCTGACCGCACGCGAACGGGACGTGCTCGAGCTGCTTGCTGCCGGCCACTCCAACCGTGAGATAGCACGGACGCTGCACGTCTCGGAGAAGACCGTCAAGACGCACGTCAGCGCCGTGCTCGCGAAGCTGGGCGTAGCCGACCGGACGCAGGCTGCGCTGCTGGCGGTCCGCCATCAGGGCTGAGCAGAGCCCGCGCCCGGCGCTGCGACAGGCGCGGGCTTCAGTGGTGGCGCCATGCCGTAAGTTCAAGCTGAGATGGTGGCGCTCGAAGGGAACCGGATGGCGGCTGAGGTAGTGCGGCTGCGCGGGGTTGGGGTCAGGAATGACAGGTCGATGCTGTTGCGCGACGTCAACTGGACCGCGCGCAGCGACGAGAGCTGGGTGATCATCGGGCCGAACGGGGCCGGCAAGACGACACTCCTGCAGGTGGCCGCGACGCTGCTGGCACCAACTCACGGAAGCGTGGAGATCCTGGGCGAGTCGCTTGCTGAGGCTGACATCTCCGACCTGCGTACCAGGATCGGCATGTCGAGCTCGGCGATCGCAGATCAGGTGCCCTTGCAGGAGAAGGTCATTGACCTGGTGCTGACAGCGTCCTACGGCATACTCGGCCGCGACGCGGAGGACTACGACTCGTTCGACGTGACGAGGGCGGTCGAGTTGCTCGACGCGCTCGGTTGCGCGCACCTGATCCGGCGGCGCTTCAGTTCGCTGTCGGAGGGCGAGCGGAAGCGCGTCCAGATCGCCCGGTCGCTGATGGCGGACCCGGAGCTGCTGCTACTCGACGAGCCGGCCGCAGGGCTCGACCTCGGCGGCCGCGAGGACCTCCTGCAGCGCATCGCCGCGCTGTTGCGGGACCCTCGGTCGCCGATGATGGTGCTGGTCACCCACCACGTGGAAGAAGTTCCTGAGGGCTTCACGCACGCCATGCTGATGCGCAAGGGTGCCGTGCTGGCTGCCGGGCCGCTGCCGGATGTGTTCACGGAGCGAAACCTGTCCCGGTGCTTCGGCATCCCGTTGCAGGTCGAACGGCGAGCAGCCCGGTGGTCGGCGCGAGCTGTGCCGTCCCCCTAACACCAGGCCGCGGCCGCTCCCGCCGGTAGCGGCTGCTGCGTCCTGTGGGACTGCTCACACCGGGCTGTTGCCTGAGCCGTCCGCTATGACCGCTCGCATACGATCTCCTCATGCGAGGAATTCGTGGGCCCAGCTGAAGGGCTCGCGATCTTCGGGGTGGGCGTTGCCGCCGGCGCAGTCAACGCGGTGGTTGGATCAGGATCCCTGATCACTTTCCCGACCCTGCTCGCCTTTGGCTTCCCGCCGGTCGTGGCTAATGTCTCAAACAACGTGGGCCTGGTCTCGGGCAATGTCAGCGGCACTGTCGGTTACCGGCGTGAGTTGTCGGGCCAACGGAGCAGACTGACCCGCCTGAGCGTCTACGCGGCCGCAGGTTCGCTTGCCGGC
>DATMMA010000449.1:0-4953 GCA_035570295.1 Streptosporangiaceae bacterium | reverse complement strand
GAGCCGCGCTGAGCCACCGGGCCCGAAGCTGACCACGCCGAACAGCTGCAGCCAGCAGGTCAGCCCGGCGTGCAGGAGCTCTTCCGGCAGGCCGGGTGCGATTCCGTCGCGGGTGCGAGTCAAGTCGGCGCGCACCGCCTCAGGCACGGGCCCTGACGGCAGGGAACCAGGCCCGGTGAGCACGCCGGATGAGTACCCGTCGGTCAGGATGCGGGCCAGCACCACCGGGGTCCTGGCGGCCGCGACGATCGTGTCTTGCGGGGCGGCGTATCCCGGCACCGGACTGCCGTACAGCAGCGCGTACTCGGCCGGATTCGCCAGCGCCCAGCCCCGCACGGCGCGAGCCGCGCTGAGCCACCGGGCCCGAAGCTGACCTCGGTCGGCCACTGCGGCATCAGCCGATTCCACCGCGTCCCCCAGCGCGTTATAGCCGTCGAGGATGAGCGCGGTGAGCAGGTCGTCCCGGCTGGCGAAGTACCGGTAGAGGGCCGACGACACCATGCCCATGTCGCGGGCGACGGCGCGCAGCGACAGGTTCGCCCCCTCGGCCGCCAGATGGCGGCGCGCGACGGCCTTGATCTCGTCGATCATCTCTGCCCGGATCCGGGCCCGGATAGATGGTGCCGGCATAACCGAGATTATTGCACACATTCGAGAGCGGTGCTCTTGCATCTGCTCGAGCGCTATGTAAGACTGTCGCTCACAACAGAGAGCAGTGATCTCAATAAGGAGATCTGCTCGCATCACGACAGGAGAAGGCAGTGTCCGAGCACGTCATTGTCGGAGCAGGAGCAGTTGGATCCGCGGTCGCCGAGCTGTTGGCCGGCCGCGGCGAGCACGTCCGCGTCGTCAGCCGCCGCGGCACCGGGCCTGAGCATCCCGCGATCGAGAGGGTCGCCGCCGACGCGACCGACGCGGAGCGGCTGACCGAGCTATCGGCCGGTGCCGCCGCGCTCTATAACTGCGCGAACCCGCAGTACCACCAGTGGTTCACGGACTGGCCGCCGCTGGCAGCCGCGTTGCTCACCGCCGCGGAGCGCAGCGGGGCTGTGCTAGCCACGATGAGCAACGTGTACGGCTACGGGCCGGTCGACGGCCCGATCAGCCAGAAGACGCCGCTCGCCGCCACGCATCCCAAGCTCCGGCTGCGGTCGCAGTTGTGGCATGACGCGCTCGACGCGCACCAGGCCGGCCGGATCCGGACGACTGAGGTGCGGGCCAGCGACTACATTGAACAGAACTCGCTGTTGTCCACCGCGATCGGCAAGCCACTACTGGCTGGCTCACGGGCGTACTCGCCCTGGCCGCTCGACGTGCCGCACAGCTGGACATCGATCAGCGACTGTGCCCTTGCCCTGGTGACGGTGGCGGCCGACGAGCGCTCGTTCGGCCAGGCGTGGCTCGTTCCGACTGGCCCGGCGCTGACGGTGCGACAGCTGGCGACCCGCTTTGCCGAAGTCAACGGTGCCCCGGCCGCAAAGCTGACGGCCATCCCTTACCCGGTGATGTGGGCAGCCGGCCTGTTCTCGCCGCTCATCAAGGAACTGCGGACCACGCGGTATCAGTTCACTGCCCCGTTCGTGCTCGACTCGAGTGCCACCACAGCGATGTTCGGCCTCCGGCCGACTCCGCTCGATGACGCGCTGCGGGAAACCGCCGCCGGGCTGCAGGGCTAGCCCGCCGATGCCCGGGTCAGCCCGGGACGGTGAGCTCGGGCTGCTCCGGACCCGGCAGGATGTCGAGACGCTCCTCGCCCGTGCGCAGCGCCCGGAGGATGACCTTGCCGACGTACTCCGGGCTATGCGCAGCCGGGCCGGGACGGTTATCCCGGCCGGGAAGGAACCGGCCGCCAGCGAACTCGGTCGCGGTAATGAACGGAAGTACCAGCGAGACAGCGATGCCGTCGCTTGCAAGCTCCTGCCGGGCTACCGCGGTCAGCATGTTGACGGCCGCTTTGGTCGCGGCGTAAGCGCCGACGCCCGGCATCACCATCCGGGTCGTGCCCGAGCTGATGTTCACGATGCGCCCAGAGCCCTGCGCGCGCATGGCTGGGAGCACTGCCTGCGTCATGGCGACGACGCTGATCACGTTGATATCCAGCACGCTGGCGAACTCGTCCAGGTCGAGCACGTCAAGCGGCTGGTGCAGGGCGACGCCGGCGTTGTTCACCAGCCCGTCGATCCGGCCGTGGCGGTCCAGCGTCAGGTCGACCAGGCGCGAGATGTCCGCCAGGTCGGTGACATCGGTTCGCACGGCCAGTGCCCCGTCGAGAGCCCGGCCAAGCTCGGTGATCCGGTCGGCTCGCCGTGCTGCCAGGACGGGACTAGCGCCGGCGTCGTTCAGCAGCCGGGCGGTTGCTGCCCCGATGCCGGACGAGGCGCCGGTCACGATCACTACCTTGCCGCTGAGGTCAGAAGGGTCCATGCGGCTCAGTCTGAAGCCATGATGGCCCGGTCTCGCAGCCGGGGCAGGGCAATGTCACTCATCGTGGCTGTCCGGGCCAGATACCGCACGAAGTGTCACAGTGTGGTTAAACCTCGCTGGCGCCTCTCCACAGATCGGGCTGAATAGCCGTATAAAAAGTGCAAGAAGTCGAGACTTTCTCTCGCCGTAGGTGCCCTGGGCCGAAGGAGTTGTCGCGTGCATAGGACTCGTCGACTTGCGGCGGCAGCCGCCGCGCTAGCACTGACAACCCTCGTAGCGGCCTGCGCGGCTGGTGGCGGAGGCACGATCGGCGGCGGCTCCGTCGTGAAGGGGCAGAAGCTCAAGGGCGGCACGGTCACCATCGCCGAAGTGGGCGCGTCGCCGAATGACATCTTCCCGCTGCTGCCGGCGACCAACTCTAACGGCTATAACGGGACCTTTACCTTTGGCATGTGGCCCTGGCTCGTGTACTCGGGCGACGGCGCGAAATCAGTCCCTAACCCGCAGGAGAGCCTGTACAGCTCGCTGAAGTACTCCGACGGCGACAAGGTCATCACGATTGTGCTCAAGCCGTGGAAGTGGTCGGACGGAACCCCGATCACCAGCCGGGACTTCACCTTCGTCTACAACCTGCTCAAAGTGGAGTACAACGACTGGTTCGACTACGTCTCGGGTCTGTTCCCGGTAGACGTGGCGAAGGTGAGCACGCCAGACGCCCACACGATAGTGCTGGACCTCACCCGGTCGTACAACCCCGAGTTCTATACCGACAACGTGCTCGCCACGATTCCGCTGCTGCCGCAGCACGCCTGGGACAAGACCTCCACCTCCGGCAAGGTCGGTAATTATGACGAGACCAAAGCCGGCGCCAAGGCGGTGTGGAACTTCCTGCAAGGCCAGGGCACGAAGATGGGTACCTTCGCCACGAACCCGCTGTGGAAGGTCGTCGACGGGCCGTGGAAGCTCGGGGCATTCCAGAGTTCCGGCTACTACGTCTGGGTGCCGAACAAGAACTACTCGGGCCCGGACAAGCCAGTTCTGAGCAAGGCGATCTGGACGCCGTTCACCACCGACACGTCCGAGATGAACACGCTCCGGTCCGGCACTTCGCTCGACGTGGCGAGCGTGCCGCTGAACGACGTCCGGCAGATTCCTGCGCTGAAGAACGAGGGCTACTCGGTGGCGCAGGTGGCCGCGCCCGGCGTGGCCGAGATCCTGCCGAACTTCTACGCTCCGGTCGCGGGGCTGCTGTTGCGCCAGCTCTACATCAGGCAGGCGATGGAGTACCTGATCAACCGGAAGCAGATCGTCCAGAAGGCGTTCGCCGGCTACGCCGATCCGGGTAACGGTCCGGTGCCGGTGGCATACGGCCAGCAGTGGGACTCGCCGCTAGAGAAGGCAGGCGGACCGTACCCGTACAACCCGTCGGCGGCGATCGCGCTGCTGAAGGCGCACGGGTGGAAGGTCGTGCCGAATGGCACCGACACCTGCGTGCGGCCTGGCACCGGGCCGTCCGATTGCGGGGCTGGCATCACGGCGGGCGAGCCGCTGACTTTCCAACTGTTGTTCGCTTCCGGGACCGAGTCGTTCAACGAGCAGAACGCCGCGATCCAGTCCTCGGAGTCGCTGGGCGGCATCAAGATCACCCTGAAGTCCGAGCCGTTCAACACGCTGGTGTCCACCACCGGTACCTGTAACGCGCAGTCGCATCCAGCATCCATCTGCAACGACTGGCAGATCCAGCAGTACGGCTACAACCAGTACCTGATGGACCCGAGCGGGGCCGGGCAGTTCAACACCGACGCCAACGGCAACTACGGCGGCTACTCCAGTCCGGAGATGAACAGCCTCATCGACGCCACCGAGTACGGCTCGAGCGACTCCGCGTTCTTCGCCTACGAGGACTACGCCGCCAAGCAGCTGCCGCTGCTCTGGCTGCCGAACGAATCCACGGTCTTCGTGTACAAGAAAAACCTTGCCGGGGTCACCCCGCTCAACCCGTTCAGCGGGCTCTACAACCCAGAGGTGTGGTACTACACCAAGTCAGCTTCATGACCTGGTACCTCATCCGCAGGATCGGGCAGTCGGTCGCCGTCATCATCGGCGTGATGGTCCTGACGTTCATCCTGGTGCACCTGGAGCCGGGCAGCACGGCCCGCGCCGTGCTCGGGCTGAAGGCGACCCCCGCGCGAGTGGCGATATTCAACAACACCTACGGGCTCAACCGGCCGCTGCCGGTGCAGTTCTGGCTGTACTGCACCCACGTGCTGCACGGCAACTTCGGCGTCTCCTACGCGGCCGGCCAGCCCGTCTCGACCCTGATTGCGCAGCGGCTGCCGCGCGACGCCGTGCTGATCGGCATATCGACGCTGCTCGCGCTGATCATCGGCATTCCGGTGGGCCTGTACCAGGCCATCCACCACGGGACGGTGCGGGACGACATCGTGGCGGGCACCTGGTTCACGCTCTACTCCGCGCCGGACTTCATGGAAGCTCTGCTGCTCATCGCGGTCTTCAGCGTGCACTTCC
>DATMMA010000448.1:0-2552 GCA_035570295.1 Streptosporangiaceae bacterium | reverse complement strand
CGATCCCTTACATCACGAAGGCGACGGAGACCTCACTGAGCCAGGTGCCGTCGTCTTACCGGGAGGGTGCCGAAGCGCTCGGCCTGCCGCTCGGCTGGACGCTGCGCAAGATCGTCCTTAAGTCGGCGTTGCCGGGGATCGTGACCGGCCTGCTCGTTGCCATCGCGATCTCGGTCGGCGAGACCGCCCCGCTGCTGTATACCGCGGGCTGGAGCACATTGGATCCGACGCTCGCGCTCACTCACT
The DNA here is from genome assembly GCA_035570295.1 of Streptosporangiaceae bacterium. Lineage (GTDB taxonomy): Bacteria > Actinomycetota > Actinomycetes > Streptosporangiales > Streptosporangiaceae > JAJYUU01. Next base: position 2,306 of record DATMMA010000448.1, on the reverse strand, counting down.
CGCCGGTGCCTTTCCTCACCTACGCGGTCTTCACGTACTACAGCCTCGGGACTGCCTCAGCCCTGACCCTGGCCTACGACGCAGCGCTGATCCTGCTGGTCTTCGTGCTCGTGATCATCATTCTGGGACGAGTGATCGTCGCCTTCTCCCGCCGCAACACGGAGTGACAGGCCATGAGTGCTCCGCAGGCCGGCTGGCCGATGGCCGCTGATGATGATGAGAGCACACTTCAAGCGCGCCCGCCCGCAGGCAGCGCGGACGTCGCCGGCCGGGTTAACTCGTCATACCGGGAACGAAGCCTGGGCCGCTCGCGCAAGCCTGCCGGGCCGGTGCATCCAGGGCCGGCGGTGAGCGTCCTGGCCGACCGGCTAGCCGCAGCGCTGGTGCATCACGAACCAGGCTGGCGGCTGCCGCGGCATTCGGCGCTAGCCCGGCGCTACAACGTGAGCGTGGCCGAGATTGACGCGGCAGTCGAGGAACTAGTCAGCAGGCACCTGGTGCGCCGACTCGCCGACGGCCAGCTCTACCGGGCCAGCCCGGCCGAGTACGTGATCGGCCTCGAAGGCGTGCCGGGCCTGGCATCCTACGTGGATGCCATGGGCGGTGAGTTCTCGTGCCGCAGCCGGCAAGTGACGTGGCGGCTGCCGCCGGAGGACATCGTCTGGGCACTGCGGCTCGAGCAGGACCAGCAGGTATGTGTGGTCAGGTACCTGTGGACCGCTGGCGGCGAGCCGGCCGCGTTGTGCACCTCCTACATTCCCGGTGATGTCGCGAGCCGCCCGGATGCCGGCGCGCCTGCCGGATTGCCGGCCGTACTGAACTTGCTGCAGCTGACCGGCGTTACCGACGAACCGGGCGTCGGCGCCGACGATCCGGAGGCGACGCCTGTCGCTGGTTCGCCCACGGCGCTGCACATCGAACTGCAGGCACCGCCGCCGTCGGTCGCCCGCAGCCTCCGGCTCACGGCCGGCCAGCCGGCCATCATGGTGACGGTCCGGTTCGACGAGATGGACACTGGCCGGCCGGTGGCGCTGACGATCGCGGTGTTGCGCCCGGACATGTTCCGGGTGGTAGTGCAGACGCCGCGGCCGCCGCTCCCGGACGAAACTAGCGGCAATTTGTCAGCTTCCTGGGCGCACGCAGCGGAGGACTGGGAATCTTGATCCGCTATGCGCATGACGACAGCCGGACTAGCGGAGCGAGGACCGCATCGCTCCCGTCTCGATCATCCCGATCTCTCGCCCGGCAGCTTGCGCCGCAGTGAGTTAGCCGCCGGGCTGGCCGCGGTTGCGGTCGCGGCTCAGCTTGCGCTGGCGCCAGTCGCGCTGCTCGTTGCGGGCGTGCTGGTGCTGGCCGGCCGCATCGCACGCTGGCGGGTGACCTGGTTACTGCTACCCGCGCTCGGCGGCGCCTGCTGGCTGGCCGTCGCTGGCCTTCCGGCGTCGGCGCACGCCGTGACCGCCGGCGCCCGCCGGCTCATGGCATCCGAGCTCGCTATCGCGGCGCACCCAGCGCGGGTATTGCACCCGGCCGCTGCGTTCGCGGGATCAGGCCGGTGGCTGCAGCAAGAACTGCCGCTGCTCGTGCTGGCAGGTACGGCCGAGGCCGCCCTTGTGTTGTGGCTAGGCACTGCGTTGTGGTCAGGGACGGGGCAGTGGTCAGGCACGGGGCAGTGGCCAGGTCGTTTCCGAAGGCCGGGTTCCGGCTGGCAAGCTCTGTCGGGCTGTGAGACTCCTACGGGCCGGCGGCCTGGTCTCGTTGCCGTGCTCCGGCGCCGCAGCGCGAGGGCGGCACTCGCCGCCGGTCACACTGTCACAGCCAGCGGCTGTGCCATCGGTCTGGACTACCACTCCGGCCGGCTGGCCGCTGTCAGCTGGGCCCAGGCAGAGCGCGGAGTGCTTCTGACTGGCGTTGACCCGGCCGAGCTCGACCAGATTGGCCTGGCCATCGCGTGCGCAGCCGCGCGGCGCCGTAAGACCGTGCTGGTGCTCGAGGCGTCTGCCGCCGGGGCAAGCAGAGGGCCGGCCCGGTTAGATCCGCGTCGCGCCAGCGCTTGCGCGCAGGTGGCCCAGCTGGCCGAGCGCATCGGCGTTCCGGTGACCTGGATCGGCTCGGTTGCCGACCGTGCGCCAGTGCCTGGATCTGCAGCCGTGCCCGGAGCCGCAGCAGTGCCCGGAGCCAGGACCAGCGAAACCGTTTCGCAGGGCGGCGCATTCGGCCGCGCGATCCGGAGGCGCAGCGTCGTTCTGGTGTCGGCGCATCAGCCTGACGCCGCACGGTCTGAGGCAGCATGGTCTGAGGCAGCA
>DATMMA010000447.1:0-2935 GCA_035570295.1 Streptosporangiaceae bacterium | reverse complement strand
GGGCCGGACACCGAGCTCAATTTCGGGATCGTCCCGTATCACCCGGGGGACCAGGCGCCCGGCATCACCGCTGACCAGGCGCGGCTTATCGATGCCGCCCTCGCGGACAGCCCGGGCGGCACCCGCGAATGGGGCATCTGCACCGAGTGCGGGATGGGCCGTGCGGGCCGGGAAGAGATGCCGGTGCTGCTGGACCTGCACCGCCAGATTCTCGCTGGGGGTGCTTAGCCATGCCCCGTCTGGCTGCAGGATCCGAGATGCGGCCGCCATAGCGCCTGCAGCGCTGTCCGTCTACCGAGCCAACTCGCCGTGGCAGTGCAGGTTAGATGACGCCAGCGCTGGAGAGTTGCCTGCCATGGCGGATTCCTTTGCGGCTGCTTCTGCGGCTGTTTCCTCCCCAGCTGGGGACGTGCGGCGTCAGGGCGGCTGGCTGCCGGACAGCCAGGATGACCTTGAGGCATGGCTGACCGGCCACCGGGAACGCGTAGCGGCCAAGGGTGAGGGGGTTCCGCTGCACCCGGTGCTCGCCGAGTTCCAGGCTCTGGTCGACAGCGATCCGGTGGTGCGCATGTACCTCAGCGAGATGATCGCCCAGGTACCGCGGAACAGGCAGTACCGCAATCGGCACCTGGAAAGCGTGCCGCAGCTGCTGCAGCTAGTCAACGAAGTGCTGACGATGGCCCCGGAATACAACCAAGACGCGATGGTGGTCCTGCCGCTCGGCGCGATCCTCGACTGGACCATGGGCACGCCGGCCGGCTTCGCCGCCTTCCGCGACAGGCGGATCAACGCGATGCTCAAGAAAGTCTTGGGCGTTTGGTGTGACTTTCTCAGCAGCGGCGACTCCCGCTACGTCCTGAACGACTCGCCGTCTGGCTGGAAGGGCGAGGCCGCCAGGCGGGCCATCGGCATCGAGCAGTACCAGCACGATCCCGAGGACGAGTACTGGGGATTCACGTCGTGGAACGACTTCTTCACCCGGCGCTTGGCCGGCGGCGCGCGCCCGGTCGCCTCGCCGGACGACGACAGCGTCATCGTCAGCGCGTGCGAGTCCACCCCGTACGGCCTGGCCGTGGGTGTCCAGCGCCAGGATCGGTTCTGGATCAAGAGCCAGCCGTATTCGCTGCGCGACATGCTGGCCAACGACGAGTGCGCGGATCATTTCATCGGTGGGACCGTCTACCAGGCTTTCCTGAGCGCGACCAACTACCACCGGTGGCACAGCCCGGTAGCCGGGACGATCGTGCGAGCCTTCGTCCAGGAAGGCACCTACTACTCCGAGCCCGACTCCGAAGGCGCCGACGCGGTCGAGCCCCGGTATTCACAGTCGTACCTGGCGCATGTCGCGGCGCGGGCGGTCATCCTGATCGAAGCCGACAACCCCGTCATCGGCTTGACAGCATTCGTGCCAGTCGGGATGAGCGAAGTATCGTCCTGCATGATCGACCCGGCGATCCAGCCCGGCTACCACGTCGCCAAAGGCGAGGAACTCGGGTACTTCCAGTTCGGCGGTTCGACTCACTGCCTGGTCTTCCGGCCGGGCGCGATCGCCGGCTTCTCCCTGACGGCGATCCCGCAACCGCACGACCCGCACCCTCCCTTGGTACGAGTCCGCTCCAAGCTCGCCACCGCAGCGTCAGGCTGAACCAGCGGCCGTCAGCGGGCGTCGCCGGCGAGCACCTGGGCCGCGATGCGGACCCGGAGGCTTTCCAGCTCGTCCGACTGCCCGGCCGCCCGCGCAAGGAGCTCGTCCAGCTGCCCGGTGTCGAGCCTGCTGTCGTGCTCGGCGACGGCATGGAGAGTCCGCCATCCGGCGGCCTTGCCTTCAACGCCGAGCCGGAGCATCTCCGTCTCTTCGAGATCGCTGAGCGGAGACCGCGTAAGCAGGTGCCCGTTGAGCTTAAGGCGCCCGGCCTTCTCGCCGGCCCACGCCGCGAACATCTTGTAGCCGCGGACCTTGATCTGCAGGGTGGTCATGATCGTGATGAGGGCAGACCGGTCTGCCGCGATCTCGCTGACCAGCCTTTCCCGGACCGTGGCCGACTCGGATCCCGGCTCAGCGGATGCAGCCATCCGCCGCACCAGCTCCAGGCCGACGGTGGCGCCGGCCAGGTGGTCGTTGAGGTAGACGCCGAGAAGGTCTTGTTCCGTGCGCTGTGTCGTTTTCGTAACCATCATCTACTCCTTCCGGGCCCGTGGGACGGGCCCGTGCGGGTGCCCTGGGAATGACCTGCTGCTTTATGCCCGCTGGTGTTCCATCTCGGCTGCCACGGTGGCGCCGAGCTCGCTCCAGCTTTTGTCGAACTTGGCCAGGCCGTCGCGTTCGAGGTACTCGGTGACGTCATCGAAATCGATGCCCGCTGCCGCTAGCTGATCAAGGAAACTGCGGCTGCTGTCATAGCCTCCGGTCATAGTGTCGCCGCTGACCTGGCCGTGATCGGCGAAGGCTTCCAGCGTCGCGCCCGGCATGGTGTTGACGGTGCCTCGCGCGATCAGCCCGGCGACGTACTTGGTGTCTGGGTAGCCGGGGTTCTTGACTCCGGTAGAGGCCCACAGCGGCCGCTGCGGCCGCGCGCCGAGGCGGGCGAGTCGCTGCCAGCGCTCGCTGGCGGTCAGCTGCTCGTGGGCCTGATAGGCCAGACGGGCGTTGGCTATCGCGGCCGAGCCCTTCAGGGCGTCCGCCTCGGGCGTGCCGAGGCGGTCCAGGCGTGCATCGACCTCCGTGTCCACCCGGGAGATGAAGAAGGAGGCCACTGACCTGATCGCGGCGAGATCCAGGCCGGCGGTGTGAGCCTGTTCCAGGCCGCTGAGGTAGGCGTCCATGACAGCGCGGTACCGCTCCAGGGAGAAGATCAGCGTCACGTTCACGCTGATCCCCTGGCTGGTCGCCTCGGTGATCGCGGCCAGCCCTTCCTGCGTGGCGGGGATCTTGATG
>DATMMA010000446.1:0-9429 GCA_035570295.1 Streptosporangiaceae bacterium | reverse complement strand
GATGTCCTCGATCGGGTAGCGGGCCCCGGTCAGCTTCGGGCCTTCGGCACTCGGCCCGAACGGGTGCCCGGATATTTCCGCCACGCTCAGCCCCGCGCTAGGGTCTCCGCTCTCGGACGGCTGTGCGTGGCTGGTGCCGTTAGCGCCGTCTGCGACGACGACACCGTAAGCGACTTCATCTCCTACCGCGAATCTCGCGATGCGCATGCTGCTCCCATAAGCGCTTCCACAGCTCTGCCGCTCTCTGCGGCCTGACCTGGCCGCTGGACGCGGCAGTTAACAGACCGGCCTATTGCAGATACTCCTCGACTTCGGTGACCGGCCGCGCGGCGCTGCCGCTCGGGTCCTCGCCGAACTCGCGCCTGGCCCGCCGCTGCCGCAGCAGGTCCCAGCACTGGTCCAGTTGCTGCTCCGTCGCCCGGAGCTGCTGGTGCTCATCTTCGCTGGTCAGCTGACCAGCTGCCAGCCTGGCACGCAGGTCGTGCTCGGTCTGGATGAGGTCATCGATGGTGGTGATGATTTCCTTGTCGTCCATTCGCTGGTCCTTCCTCGCGGCTTCGCCTATCTTTCCATCCTGCCCGTCGGCCGCTGCGGCAGTGTCCGACCTACGCGGTACGTTCGCGCCATGCAGCTATCACGCAAGCGCGTCATCGCCGCCGCGATCGGGCTAATCGAGGCCGAAGGTGTCGAAGCAGTCTCGATGCAGCGCCTGGCAACCGAGCTGGGGTGCGGCCTGATATCGCTGTACAAGCACGTTCCCTCCGGTAACGCCCTGCTGGACGGCATCGCCGACGAGGTCATTTCCGGCGTCGCCTGGACCTGCGTGCCGGGCGCCAGCTCGCAGGACCAGGTGCGGGCACTGCTCCGGGCGGTCCGCCAGATCGCCACGGCGCACCCACGGTGCGCGATGCTCGCGCTGTCGCGCCGGGATATCCCGGCCAGTCTGATGCGGCCGGCCGAGACGGCGCTCGCCGGCCTGCAGGCGGCGGGGTTCAGCGGACCCGGCGCGGCCCGGATCGTGCGTACGTTAGCCACCTACCTTCTGGGTTTGCTCGCGCGCGAGGTCGGGATTGCGCCCGGACTGACGGACGGTGAGAGCGACGGCAGCACGCGACGGCCGCGGCCGGCCGAGTTCCCTCAGCTCGCAGAGTTGTACTCGGAACTGCGAGCGAGCGACATAGACGGCGACTTCGAGTTCGGGGTCGAGCTGCTCGCGCGCGCGTTGACCGCCTGGTCAGCCGAGCCCGGCCAGCCGAGCGGCCGCTAGCCCGCCACCCGCTCGGCGATATCGTCACCGATCTCCGGGGTGGAGCGCGGCGACCAGGCGCCCTGACGTTCCAGCAGGTCGTCGGAGACCGCCTGCTCGATCCGCGCCGCCTCCGCAGACAAGCCCAGGTGGTCGCATAGCATCGCCGCGGACAGGATCGTGGCGGTCGGATCGGCCGTCTGCGTTCCGGCAATGTCCGGCGCGCTACCGTGCACCGGCTCGAACGTGCTCGGAGCCGTCCGCTCGGGATTGATGCTGGCGCCCGCGGCCAGCCCGATGCCGCCGGCCACGGCCGCGCCGAGCGAGGTCAGGATGTCGCCGAACATGTTGTCGGTGAGGATCACGTCGAAGCGCTCGGGCTGGGTAAGGAAGTGGCCCGCCGCCGCGTCCATGTGGCAGTACTCGGTAGTCACGTCCGGGAAGTCCGCAGCGGCCTCGTTGACGACCCGGTGCCACAGGTCACCTGCGTAGGCGAGCACGTTGCTCTTGTGTACCAGGGTCAGCTTGCGTCGCCGGCGCTCGGCGGCCCGGTGCAGCGCGTACCGCGCCACCCGGCCGACTCCGAACGCGGTATTGATGCTCTCCTGGGTGGCCACCTCGGCCGGAGTGCCCTTGCGCAGAATGCCGCCCGCCTCGAAATACGGGCCCTCGGTTCCTTCCCTGACCACGAGCATGTCGACAGCCTCGGACCGGACGCTGGCCAGCGGCGATGCGACACCTGGGTACAGCCGGACCGGGCGCAAGTTCACGTACTGGTCGAATTCGAACCGCAGGCGCAGCAGCAGGCCGCGCTCCAGCAGCCCGCTGGGGACGCTGGGACCACCGACTGCGCCGAATAGGATCGCGTCGTGCTGGGCAAGTTCGGCGAGAACCGACTCCGGCAACACCTCGCCGGTCCGCAGCCATCGCTGGGACCCGAGGTCATAGCTAGTCGGCTCGATGGCCAGCGTGCCAACGGCGCGCAGGACCTTTATGGCCTCGGCGACGACCTCAGGTCCGACGCCGTCGCCGCCAATCACGGCAAGCCGGATGGTAGGTGCTGCCACGGCAGTACCTTACTGGTCGATTACTGACCGTTGGCAATATCCAGCACAGCGGCCCACCTGCGCCGACGCACAGCGCGGCGGGCAAAACCGCCAGCCCGCGCCATTACCCGGCCGGGGCTGCCGCTGCGGCATCAGGCGCCGGGCCAGCCCCCGGCATATCCCGGTCGGGCTGCTCACCCCGGTTGTCGCGGTCGGCCGGCTCGTCCCGGTCGGGCCGCTCCGCGTCCTGTTTGCCGAGGAGCGCCTCGACGCCGGACGCGGGCATCGGGCGCGCGAGCAGGAAGCCTTGCCCGAGGCCGCAGCCCATCGCCCGGAGCAACTCAAGCTGCTCAGGCCGTTCGATCCCCTCGGCCACGATCTCGATGCCGAGGTCGTGCCCGACCTGCACGATCGTCCGCGTCAACATCGCCAGCGTTCCATCGGTGCCCAGGCCTGCCACGAACGACGGGTCGATCTTGATGATGTCGACCGGCAACTGGCGCAGATAGGCCAGTGACGCGTAGCCGGTACCGAAGTCGTCGATCGCCAGCCGCACGCCAAGCTGCCGCAGCGTGGCGAGCCCGTCCATGACGTCGTCCTCGATCTCGATCAGCACCCGCTCGGTTACTTCCAGCGTCAGCGCGGAACGGTCTAGGCCGGCGTCATCCAGCACCGTCAGCACCCACTCGGCGAACCCGGCAGCGCTGACCTGACGGAGCGAGAAGTTGACGGAGAGCCCGACTGGCCAGCCTGCCTCCCGCCACTCAGCAGCCTGGTGGCAGGCCTCTCGCAGGACGCTGGCGCCGAGCGGAACGATAAGCCCGGAATCTTCCGCGATGCTCAGGAACTCGGCGGGCCGTACCTGCTCCCCGTCCCGAGGCCAGCGGACCAGGGCCTCGACGCTGAGCACCCGCGACGTCGCCAGTTCCACCACTGGCTGATACTCCAGGCCAAGGCTGCCCTCATCGATCGAGGTGCGCAGGCCTGACGCAAGCTCGAGCCGCCTGACCACGTCGGCATGCATGTGGGCAGCGAAGACCTCTACCCGGCCTCCGCCGGTGTCCTTTGCCCTGGACATGGCCAGGTCGGCATTGCGCAGGAGATGCTCGGCAACGTCAGGGTCGTCGAATGCCACACCGAGGCTGGCGGTGATCGACATCTCCCGACCTGCCACCTGGAACGGCTCCGCCGCGATCGCGCCTGCGAGCCGCTCGGCTATGTCGACTATCTCCTGCGGGCTGGACGCGTTCTCGATGAGCACGGCGAACTCGTCGCCGCCCCATCGCGCGACCGTGTCGTGGGCAGGCACAATGCCGCGCAGCCTCCGGCCAGCCTGGGCCAGCACCAGATCGCCCGCCCCGTGACCGACCGAATCATTGATCGCTGTGAAGCCGTCGAGATCGACGAAGATGGCCCCGGTCCGCGTGGTGTCGGCAGCCGGCACCCGGTCCGGCATCTCACGACGCCTGGCCAGCAGGTCCTTGGCCCGTTCCTCCAGGTAAGACCGGTTCGGCAGGCCAGTCAGGCCGTCATGGAAGGTCAGGTGCGTAACCTGCTGGCGCAGCGCGACCTGGTCGCTGATGTCCCTGGCGGTCACCAGCAACAGGTCAGGCCCGGCCGTCTGCCGGTACCGGGACACCGTGGCCTGCACGTGACGCCAGGTCCCGTCGGATGAACGGACCCGGCAGGCGAGGTTCGGCGTCGGCAGAGCCGAGTCACCAGAGATCGCCGCGGCCGCCTCGATCGCGCCCGGCAGGTCATCAGGATGGATCAGGTCCGGCAACGCGGTGCCGGCCAGCATGTCAGGCGCGTATCCGTAGCGCGACACCGCGGTGCTCGCGTACCTGATCACGCCCCCAGGGTCGCAGAGCAGCACGACATCGCTGGTTCGGTCAGCAAGCTGGTGGAACTGGCGAGCGGCCTGCTCGGCCAGCTCCGAGGAGGCCGCAGCTTGCCGGATCAGCCCGCCGATCCTCGCGATGATAACTAGCACCAGGATTCCGCCAAGTAGCACCGGCAGCGTCCCGCTGTCCCCCCAGGTCAATGACCCGAATACCAGGGAAACGACAGCTGCCGCACCGGCCGCCGCTAGCCCGATCGCCGTGCTGAGCGGTGGCTCGGCCGCGGCAGTCGCGGCCGGCGCCTTCGGCTGGCTCGGCGGGGCGGAGGCCTGCAGCCCGCGTGCTCCGAGCAGCACAAGTGCCCCGATCCAGGCAATCTCCGCCCAGGAGCCAGCTGGCGTGCCGCTAGCCCGCGCTTGCACAGCGATGAAGTCGCCGACGGTAGCGGCACACAACGCGAGATACGGGGTCAGCGCGCGACGGCCGGCCCGAACTGCCAGCCAGAGTGAGCCACCGAGCAGGACAAGGTCGGCGACCGGGTGAATGAGGTCAACGGCGAAGGCGCCCGGCCCGACGCCGCTCGCGGTGTAGGCGTCCCTGAGCAGAGCCATCCAGCCGACGACGAACACCGATAGCGCCAGCAAGCAGCCGTCAGTCAGCTGCCCCGAGCCCAGGCCTCGGCTGAGGCTGTCCACGCTAGCGCTCGTCTCGCCCTGGCCTGCACGGGCCAGCCGAAAGAACGCGAGGCCGAGAGCGGGCAGCCCTAGCAGGGCCAGCAGGTCTGTCACCGTGAGCTGGACCACCGGCGTCACCGTGTTCGCGCCCGCGCCTTGCGCCGCGAATGCCGCACCCCAGGCGGCCGCGGTAACGGCCAGCCACCTGCTGCCGGGGTCACCCTGCCGGAGCCGGCGGATCAGCAGTGTCACAGCCGCGATGGCCAGCAGCAGCCCGGCAACCGTCCACCCGGGCGACGGCCAGCTCATCTGGGCCAGGCGGATGCCACCGCCTGCACCGGGCATCCGGGCACCAGACCTCCTGTCGGCCGCGTCCCGCGGCGCGGGCCGAATGTTTCAAAGAGGGCACCGAGTGCCGCATGCCGCGCAGGGAGGTCATGCCTGCGACTCGTCATTGAGCGACGGCAACACGCGGCGGTGCAAACGGTGCCACTAGTCCCGGTGGATAAGTCGGGTCCGCCGGAATCGTCTAACGTCTAATCAAGTGAAGCCCCAGCACTCTATTGGCGCCAGGTCACGCTTCGATTGAGGAAGGGCCTATACACGGCGACAACTTCGTGGCGACTTGGATACTGATGCTCTGACCTGCGGAATCAATAATCGCCGGTAATCACGTTGAGCAGCGGCTGGCCGGTCAGGTACCGCTCGGCCTGGTCCCGGACGAACTGCTCCGCCGTCCTCGCTGATACCGGGGTAGAGGCGCCGACGTGTGGTGTGATCAGCACATTGGGCAGCGCCCAGAGCGGGTGTCCCGGTGGCAGGGGTTCCGGATCGGTCACGTCCATGACTGCGGACAGGCGGCCAGCGGCCACCTCGGCAACCAGGTCGTCCGTCTTTACCAGGACTCCTCGCGCGGCGTTGACCAGCAGCGCCCCGTCCTTCATCCGGGCCAGGAACGCAGCGTCAACCATGCCGACCGTCTGCGTGGTCACTGGCGCCAGCAGTATCACGACGTCGGCTTCCGGTAGCAGGTCCGGTAGCTCGGACACAGGGCTGACGCCAGCTCGCGCCGTCCTGGCGACCCGTCGGATGTGCACCTCGAAGCCAGCCAGCCTGCGTTCCACAGCCTGGCCGATCGACCCGTAGCCGACGATCAGTACTGACTTGCCAGCGACACAGTCGGTGAACCGGTAGCTCCACCGGCCGGCAGCCTGCTCGGCGGCAAAGTAGCGGAACTGGCGGATCGCAGCCAGGGTGGCACCGACGACCCATTCAGCGGTGCTGGCGTCGTGTACCCCGCGGGCATTGCACAGGACCGCGCCGGCCGGCACGTGCGGGCGCACCTTATCGAAGCCAGCGGTCAGCGTCTGCACCACCTTGAGCTTCGGCATTCGCTCCATGGCGGCGACCGCGTCCGGGCGGGGAAAGAATGGCGGCACGTAGAACTCGACGTCGGCAGCGGACGGCGGGAGGTCGGGGCCATCCGGGGCGTGAACCTGGACGCGCGCTCCGGCCAGTCCCGCTAGCGCCTGTGCCACCGGCTCCGTCGGCACCCAGATCAGGGCTGCTTCACTCAGCACCGTGCGACCTCGCTCGCCTTGTCGGAACCCGGTACGGAATCCAGCCCGCGCGGACGCCGGACTGACGGCAGGGACGCTCCCGTCGCGCCGGTCCGGCGTCCCGATGGGCCGGCCGCGAGGGAAGGATACTGCGGCCGCGGCAGGCTGGCGCTGGCTAGCTCAATCCGCGGGAATACCGGCAGCGGCTTGGGCAGCCTGCTGCCGCCGTCGCCGCACGCGGCCGCTACCCGCGCCGCCAGGTCCGGCAGGAACGGCCAGATTTCCGCCGCTAGCACCTGGCAGGACGTGATCAGAGCGCCCAGCACCCGGTCCAGGCGCTCGCCTGCTGCCACATTCCCGGCTCGCTCAGCCCTGCCCAGGTGCCATGGCTCGGTCGCCTCGACATACCGGTTGGCCTCCTCGACGATCTGGAACACAGCGCCAGCAGCCGCGCGGAAGTCAAACCTGGCGAGCGCCGCGGCCACGGCAGCGGGCGTGCGCTCGATCGCCTCGCGCAGCGCGGCGGCATCGTCTGGCCAGTCCGCCAGCGCACCACCGGATGACTCGGGCGCCACGTCCGGAATAGCGGACGGGCGGTGATCGCGAGCATTGGCCGCCGTAGCCAGCCAGCGGCTGGTGCCGTCCGGACGGCGGCATGGGCGCACTGCGCCGTCCCGGTACGAGTGAACCAGCGAGACCACTCTGCTGACCAGGTTGCCAAGCCCGTTCGCCAGGTCCTCGTTCGCTCGCGCGACCAGCTTGGCGACGGTGAAGTCGGTATCGCCGACGCGCGGTACGTCATGCAGCAGCCACCAGCGGACCGCATCGGCGCCGTAGCTATCGCTCAACGCGGCCGGGTTGGTGCTGTCCGATGCTCCGGTCGGCGCCGACTTGCTGATCCTGCGACCGTCGAGGGTCAGGTAGTCGTGCACGAAGATCTCCGTCGGCAGCGGCTGGCCTGCCGACAGCAGGATGGCCGGCCAGTAGACCGCGTGGAACCGGAGCACGCCCTTGCCGACCAGATGCACCCGCCGGTCCGCGTTTACCCACCAGCGCTGGTAGTCGGCGTCGCGCGGCGCCGGAGCACCGGCGTTAAGCGACGTGATGTAGTTGCCGAGCGCGTCCCACCAGACATAGATGACCTGGCTCGCATCACCCGGTACGCCGATGCCCCAGCCGCGGGCCCGCCCGACCGACCGGGACACGCTGAAGTCCTCTAGGCCGCCAGCGATGAAGCCGAGCACCTCGTTGCGCCTGCTGGCCGGCTCGATCCGCAGCTCACCGGTGCTGATCAGATCGGCCAGCTGGCCGGCGTACCGGGACAACCGGAAGAACCAGTTCTCCTCGGCCACCAGTTCCGGCGGCGTGCCGTGGTCGGGACACTTGCCATCCGCCAGCTCAGCTTCGGTATAGAACTGCTCGCAGCCGACGCAGTAAAGGCCCTGGTAGGACCTGCGGTACAAGTCGCCGCTAGCCTCGCAGGCGCGCCATAGCCGTTCCACGCCAGGCCGATGCCGTGGGTCGCTGCTGGTGCGGATGAAGTCGTCCACGCTGAGCGACAGGTGATCGCGCAGATCGGCGAACGCGCGTGCATTCCGGTTGACTAGTTCCCTGGTGCTGATGCCCTCCCGTTCCGCGGCCAGCACGTTCTTCAGGGAGTTGTCGTCGGTTCCGCTTTGCAGCCGTACCTCGTCGCCGATGCGGCGATGATGCCGGGCGAGCACATCCGCCTGAACGAGTTCGAGTGCGTGCCCGAGATGCGGGCGCGAGTTCACGTACGGAATCGTGGTACTGAGATAGACACGCTGGGCGCTCATCGGAGCCTCCTGGTAGATGGATCAGGGGCGCCGACCCCGCACATGAATCGAGGCCCCTGAAGGGCCTCGTGCGGACAACAGTCCTGGCAGCGTCAGATGGCCCCGGCTAGCGGGGCATCATCTCCTGATGCGCGAAGAACTGCATGCCGTCAGTGTAGCTCAGGGCCGCTGCGCAGTGCCCTCAGCCAACTCGGAGCCCGGCAGGGACCCTAGGCCGGCCGCGACCGTGGCCGTGGCGACTACGCTGCGGACCTGGCTGCCGTCGGCGCCCGTCCACGTCGCACTGACCTGGCCGGCCCCGGCTGAGCCAAGCTCAGCGCCCAGGCTGGTATCGGCAGGGATCAGGATCCGGACGAAGTTAATGTCGAGCCTCGCATCCGGCGCAGCGACCGCCTCCGGCACCGGGCGGCTGTGAACCGTGGGATCCGGGGTATCGCTCTCGCTCTGTGCCTGGGCCTGAGCCCGGCCCTGGATGAGCTCGCCTAGCTGCGTGAGCAGGACCGGATCACGCACGCCGTCGTAGATCCAGCGCGTGCCGAGCACGCCATGCTCGGTCGTGCCGATGAGCGCGTCCTGAGCGCCAGCCAGCGGGCTGCCCCGGTAGGTCATCGGGACCAGGTACGCAGCAGCGTTACCGGCTGCTTGATCGAGCACGATCATGAACTCGATGCCGACCTCGCCGTCCGGGTCGTCGAGCCGGAATCCACCCGCCCTGGACAGCTCCGGCCTCCCGGCTGTGGTCTCGACGTACCAGCCCTGGGACGGCAACCAGTCCTTGAGCAGGTCCAGCTTGCCCGGCACCAGCGTGGTGTGGTGAATTACTGCCATCGGCGGGCCCGCTAGCCCAGCCGCTCGAGGATCAGTTCGCGCGCACGTGAGGCGTCGGCGCGGCCGCGCGTGGCCTTCATGACCGCGCCCACCAGCGCGCTGACGGCGGCCGTCTTGCCGTCGCGGATCTTCGCGGCGATGTCAGGGTTGGCAGCGATCGCTGCGTCGACGGCCTCGGTCAGTGCGGCATCGTCGCTGACGATGGCCAGGCCGCGGGCCGCCACTACCGCATCGGGATCGCCCTCACCAGCGAGGACGCCCTCCAGCACCTGTCTGGCTAGCTTGTCATTGATCGTTCCCGCCTTGACCAGCGCGCTCACACGAGCCACCTGGGCCGGTGTGATGGCCAGCTCCGCCAACTCGGCGCCGGTCGCGTTGGCGTGCCGGGCGAGCTCGCCCATCCACCACTTGCGCGCGT
>DATMMA010000445.1:0-23455 GCA_035570295.1 Streptosporangiaceae bacterium | reverse complement strand
GTGCGCAGCCGGGTCTTGATCCACGGCGGCTTGCGCTCGATCGGAACCTGGCTGTTGCGGGACTCGATGCGGAGCAGGCGGCGGCCTTCGGGTGCTAGTACCACGCCATTCAGCCTATTACGGGTTGCTGCGGGCGCGGTGCTGGTGGCTGCTCAGGTTTGCAGGGGCAATGTTCAGGATGCGCTCAACCGATCCAGAGGGGACGGTCAGCCTGCCGCGAGGGCTGGCTAAGCGTGGGCGCCGACTATCGGGGTGTAGAAGCCGCCAGCCAGAGCAGATGTGTGGCCATCGCGGCGACGAGGCAGTAGTGGTCGAGGCAGTAGAGGGTCTCCGAGGGGAACGATTTGCGATGAACAGCGCGCATGGCTCGCACGACCAGCATGACCAAGATGGCGGGGAGAACACGGCTGGCGGGCAGGCGCCTGGGGACGCGGCTGCGCCGGGTGGCGGTTACCCGGGCCAGTCGGCCTACGGGGGACAGGCAATCTACCCGGGCCAAGCGGACTACGGAAGCCAGGTGGGCTACGCGAGCCAGGCGGGTTACGAAAGTCACCCGGGCTCCGGTCCCTACGGGGCGGTTCCGCCGCCGCCCCCGCCGATGTGGTTCGGCCATCACAGCGCGGGCGGCCAGCACGCCGCGCCACCGCGCCACCCCCGGCGCCGGGTCCTGATCCTGGCGTCCGGCGTCACGGCCGCCGCACTCGTCGCCGGCGGTACGGCCTGGGCCATGGTCGGCTCGGCAACGGGGGGAGTTAAGGGCGCACTCAGCACGGCGGCGATCACTAGCCGGACGGCTCCAGGCCTTGTGGATGTCATGACGAGGCTGGGCTACGCCAATGCCACCGCAGCCGGCACGGGAATGGTGCTGACCTCGACCGGCGAGGTGCTCACCAACAACCACGTGGTCGCGGGTGCGACGTCGATCAAGGTCAGGGACGTCGGCAATGGTCGCACCTACAGCGCGAAGGTCGTGGGGTACAGCGACAGCGACGATGTCGCGGTCCTCCAGCTGACCGGCGCCTCGGATCTGCAGACGGTCTCGATCGGCAATTCGGCCACGGTGGCGGCTCGTCAGCGGATCGTCGCGCTCGGGAACGCGGAAGGCCGGGGCGGCAGGCCTGCGGTAGTGACGGGGACGGTCACCAGTACCGGGAACACGATCACGGCGGTAGACAATGGTGCCGGCGTCCAGGAGCACCTGGCAGGAATGATCCAGACCAATGCCAATATCCAGCCAGGCGACTCTGGCGGCCCGCTGGTCAATTCCTCCGGCCAAGTCGTGGGCATGGATACCGCGGCCTCTACCAGTAACTCGACCGGCGTCGGCACGACGGCGGACCAGACGACAGCCGCCTTCTCGATCCCGATCAACCGGGCTATCTCGCTCGCTGACCAGATTGAGGCGGGCAAGTCATCAACAACAGTCCACATCGGCGCTACGGCGTTCCTTGGCGTCTCGGTCGACTCCTCGGGGTCGGGCTCCGGCGGTACTGGCTTCGGGCAGGCGGGCAACGGTCTGGCCATCGCGGGCGTCGTCCCCGGCACGGCCGCAGCAAATGCCGGGCTAGCCGCAGGTGACACGATCACCTCGGTAGGCGGCCATGAGGTCACTTCGGACTCTGATCTGCAGACGGTGATCGAGGAATATCACCCGGGCGACAGGGTCAAGGTCGCGTGGTCTGGCCAGTTCGGCCAGGCGCAGACCGCCACCGTCACGTTGACCACCGGGCCGACCGGCTGATCCTGGCCGACCAGCTCCCGGAATCAGCAGCCGCCCGGCCCAGGGGTGACTTGCAACCATCGACCGCCCCGCCTCAGGGGCACCGCTGAGCGCCCCGCCTCCCCGTGCGGGGCGCTCAGGCGTTTGCTGATCTTCATGGGTGCCGGATGAGTGGGGCTCCTGGCCCGTCACCTCGGCACCCAGGGCCGCCATCTGCTCCCGGACTGCTGGGCACCGGCACGATACCGGCCTGGAACATGAGACTGAAACGCTCGGCTAGATCTCGGTCGCCTTGGATAGTGATGCGGCCTTCGCTTTCGGCGGCGGCCAGAGATACGCGGCCGAAAGCGACCGCTCGCAGCGTTGCGATGTCGGTATGGAATGTGGCTGACGGCTCCATCGCTCGGGTGCGTGCGATGTCGATCGAGTCGCAGGACACGATCACACGGAACCAGCTGTCGTCGACGTTCACCGCGAACGTGCCATCGGCGGCGGCCCTGGGGTCGAAGACCGCCTTGAGGGCGACGAACAGCGCGTCGGCGCTCAGCTCGTCCGGCCCGGTGAGCGGCTGCTGGCTGCCCCAACGGCCTAGCTCAAGCAAGACTGGCTCCAGAGCGCGGCCGCGTTCGGTCAGGTCGTAGACCGGAACGCCGGCGGGCGGGTCTAGGATCTGCCGCCGTACCACGCCCGAGTCCTCCAAATCACGCAATCGCTGTGACAGCACATTCGGGCTAACCGACTGGAGCCCCTCGCGTAGCTGTCGGAACCGCTTGGGCCCGAAGATCAATTCTCGGACTATCAGCAGAGCCCACCGGTCGCCGATGACATCCAGGGCACGGGCGATTCCGCACGGGTCGTTGTACCTACGGGCGGCAGTCACGGGCGGAGCTTACCGCAACCCGGTTGTGTATCAGGATTAGCTAGTCCTAAATTAGGACCATGCAGACTACCCAGCCCCTGAACGAGCTGACAAGTGAGCAGGCAGGCCGCACCTTCGTCCTGATCCCTGGCGCAGGCGGGTCCGCCTGGTATTGGCACCGCGTGCTGCCGTTACTGCAGCAGCATGGGCACGTCGCGATCGCGGTTGACCTGCCAGGCGATGATCCGGATGCAGGGTTGCATGAGTATGCCGATCTGGTTACGACTGCGGCGTCCGGGCATGAGGCCGTGGTGCTCGTCGCACAGTCACTCGGAGGATTCACCGCGCCTTTGGCGGCCTTGAAAGCCGGGGCGAGCATGCTAGTTTTCGTCAACGCGATGATCCCGGCGCAGGCTGAGACTCCCGGAGAGTGGTGGGATAACACTGGGTGGGCGCAGGCACGCGCGTCTGCGGCTCAGCGCGGGGGCTACGGCAGCGACTTCGACCTGGATGTTTATTTCCTGCACGACGTCCCGCCGGACGTCGCCGCCGCAGGTGCTCCATACCAGCGGCCTGAGGCGGATGTCGCCTTCGGGTCGCCTTGCGACTTCGCCGAATGGCCTGACATCCCGGTCAGGGTCGTTGCCGGAGCCGACGACAGGTTCTTCCCGCTGGCGTTCCAGCAGGCAGTTGCGCAAGACCGGCTAGACATTGAGCCGGACGTGCTGCCGGGAGGCCACTTGATTGCGCTGTCGCAGCCAGGCGCTCTAGCGCGCTACCTGCTGGCTGCGGTGACCGAGCTGAAATGAGGGCAAGGCGGGCGTGACCGGGCACCTATCGGTGAATCTCACCGATAGGCCAGCAGCGTAATCGCGCGCCTGAAGAGAGGGCTGATGACTGGCGACCAGGTCAGCCCGCACGCGTGGGAATCGCTTGCGTGGGCGCTCGGCATCCTCATCGTGTTCGCGCCACTGGCCGTGCGGGCGTATCGTCGGCGCGCATGACCGACCTGGCCGGTACCGAGATTCCCGCACTGGTCCTGCAGGCGCACGCCGCGGCGAGGCGAGTCGGCTTCCCGGTGACCGGCGATGATCCCGGCCATGGCCGCGGATCGGCCAGCTTGCCGGGTACCGGGCGGTTCCTGGCCATGCTGGCCGCCGGCTGCACCGGAGGCAGCATCGCCGAACTTGGCACCGGTACCGGCATCGGGTCGGCCTGGATGGCTGCCGCGATGCCAGCCGACTGCAGGCTAGTGACCGCCGAGATCGACCCGGTGCGCGCGGCTGCGGCAGCCAAGGTGCTTGGCGGCGACGACAGGATCCGGGTGCTGACTGGTGACTGGGCCGCGCTGCTGCCACCGCTCGGCCCCTATGACCTGATCTTCTGCGATAGCGGAGTGCGAGACGCCGCGACCTTCGGCGGCCTGATCGATCTGCTGAAGCCGGGGGGCCGGATCGTCATGGACGATGTGACGCCGGTTCTGGCGCTGCCGGCCGACTCGCCGTTCCGGCAGGCGGATTCCAAGCGCGAGTTCTTCGCGGGGGAGTCCCGGCTCGTGTGGACCGAAGCGGTCCTGCCGGATCTGGCGAACTCACTGCTAGTCGGCACGAGGAAGTAGGCGCGCACACCGGGCCTTCGAGCCCCCAAGGGCGGTGCGGCCGGCGGGCCGATATGACGTAGGGGCGTTCCATCGGCAACCATAGGGACATGCCCAGTCAGTTCGATCCGCCGTCAGGAACCCGCGACCTCCTCGCCGCCGACGTGGAGCGCCGCGAGCACGCGTTCGCCATAATCCGCTCGGTCTTCTCCCGCTATGGCTTCGAGCCGCTGCAAACTCCCGCCTTCGAGCGGCTGGACGTGCTGCTCGGCAAGTACGGCGAAGAGGGCGACAAACTGGTCTTCAAGATCCTCCGGCGGGGCGAGCACGAGGCTTCCGGCGAGGCGGACCTGGCGTTGCGGTACGACCACACGGTGCCGCTGGCCCGGGTCGCCGCAGCGTACGGCAGTCAGCTGCCGACCCCGTACAAGAGGTACGCGCTGGGTCCGGTCTGGCGAGCCGACCGGCCAGGCAAGGACCGGTACCGCGAGTTCACCCAGTGCGACCTGGACACCCTCGGCTCTGAGTCGTTGCTGGCCGATGCGGAGGCGCTCAGCGCCCTGCACGATGCCCTCGCCGAGCTGGGACTGCCGGACTTCACGATCTTGCTGAATTCGCGCCGGCTCCTGGCCGGCCTGCTCGAGGCGTTCAACGTACGGCCGGAGATCGGCGCTGGCGTGCTGACCTCGCTGGACAAGCTCGACAAGCTCGCGCCGGACGACGTGGTCAGCGAGCTAACCGGGCGCGGCCTGGCGCCTGATCAGGCCGCCGATCTGGTGGCGGCGCTGGCCGGGCCGGACTCGGCCGACCGCATCCGCGTCGCTCTGACTAAGACCGAAGAGGGCACCGCAGGCCTGGACGAGGTCGACACGATGATGTCGCTGCTGTCCGGCCAGATCCCGCCAGGCCGCCTGGCCTTCACGCCGCGGATGGTGCGCGGGCTGAGCTACTACACGGGGCCGATCTGGGAAGCAACCGCGCCCGGAGTAGCCGGCTCGATCAGCTCCGGTGGCCGCTACGACCACCTGATCCAGCAGCTAGGCGGTCCGGACGTGCCGGCGACCGGCTCGTCCATCGGAGTCGAGCGGATACTCCCGCTCCTGCCTGGCGCCAAGTCTGCCAAGCCCGGGCGCCTCGACGTGGCGGTCACGGTGATGCGCAGTGATCTTGCCCCGCAGTCGTTCGCATTCGCTGCGGCGGCCCGGTCCGCAGGCCAGCGCGCCAGTGTCTACCTCGGCTCGTCCGGCAAGCTCGGCAGGCAGCTGAAGTGGGCCAGCGACAGCGGCGCGCGCTGGTGCCTGATCTACGGCGAGCACGAGCACGAGGCGGGTACGGTGACGGTCCGCGATATGGCATCTGGCGACCAGACGCACGTGCCCGCAGCCGACATCGCGACCTACTTCGGCAGCGTCGCGCCCGGGGCGAGCTGATTGGCGGATAACAGCTTCATGGAGCCGGTCGCCTGGCACGCCAGCCTGCCCGGAGTCGTAACGACCGCCGCCGGGCTGATCCACGACCCGGCGGGGCACGTGCTCGTGGTAAAGCCGAATTACCGCGACCACTGGAGTCTGCCCGGCGGGATCTGCGAATTCGGCGAGGCGCCGCACGCGGGCTGCGCGCGCGAGGTAGCCGAGGAGATCGGTCTCAGCCTTCCGGTCGGCCGGCTTCTCTCCATCGACTGGCAGCCGTCGTCGCCGGCCTACGGGCCGGCCGCGCGCCCGGTGGTGTACTTCATCTTCGATTGCGGGACATTGCCCAGCATGTCCGGCATCCGGCTGCAGGCAGACGAGCTCGACGACTGCACGTTCGCGCCGCAGGAAGCACTGGCCGGCCTGTTGCCGTCGGGCGTGCTGCCAAGGGTTCAGGCCGCTATCGCAGCGCGGGCGTCGGGATGCATCCGGTACGTTCCGCTGCCAGACGCTGACGGTGCAGCCGCCGCGCGCGAGGAACCTGACCGGACGAACGAACACCATCCGGGCGGGAACGGGCACTAATTCGTACCCGGCGCGCCGGCCGGACCCGGTTTGCCCGGCCAGCGCAGTTCCTGCTACACCAGCCGTCAGCTGGCTCTTCTCGCTGTAGTGAGAGCCGGCGCCGGCACGCCTTCGGTGATCCGGACGCTCGCGGCGCCGAACGCCGTCGCGAGATGCCGCTCGACGACTGGCAGCGCCTCGGTCACCGTGATCCGGTGGCCCGCCTCGACCGACAGGGACGTCACCGACGCATCGGAAATGCCGCACGGCACGATGCGGTCATACCACGACAGGTCACAGTCGCAGTTGAGCGCGAAGCCGTGCATCGTGACGCCCCGGGCGACGCGCACGCCGATAGCGGCAACCTTTCGATCCTGACTGCCGCCGGACACCCACACGCCCCTGCGGCCTTCGACGCGGTCGGCCAGCACGCCAAACTCTCGGCAGACCCCGATCAGCGCCTCCTCGATACCGTGCACGTAGGCGATCACGTCGACCGGCTCGCGGAGTGCGACGATCGGATAGCCGACGAGCTGGCCCGGACCATGCCAGGTGATGTTGCCGCCGCGATCGACGTCGATGACGGGTGCGCCCGGGTCACCGACCGGCCGGTCCAGCGGCGTGGTTCGCTTGCCAGCCGTATAGACCGCCTCGTGCTCCAGCAGCAGACAGGTATCGGGGATCAGGCCGGTCACCCGCTGTTCGTGGACCTGCCGTTGCAGATCCCAGGCATCGGTGTAGCCGATCGTGCGCGCACCGACGCCCAGGCGGGCGAACACCAGTTCATCATGCATGCCGCCAGCTTAGCCCTGCGCGGCACGGCGCCCCGCGCCCGCGCGTGTCGTGAGGACCGGGGCATTACCGGCACCACGCAGACAAGAGCACGAACATCAGCCTGAGGCAGATGATGATCGCGCAGAGACGGTCTCGCGCCATGTCGACTCGCCCCCCGAAAATCAGTGACATGCGGGGGGCGAGCCAAGACGGGCGTCGGCCCGCGCGCTTGGGAGAGTGTGCGCAACGGGCCATGCTTGACCCGCCCCCGTGCCGTCTTATAACCAATACGCTACGGAGCGTATTGCTAACGAGACTGTGATCTGGCTAACCCGAGCAAGCGAAACGCCCGCCGGCCTTGGCCAACGGGGCGTGTCTCCCTTAACAAGAGGCATTTGCCACAAACGCGATATAGCTTGACAGTCAAACGCGATACTACTTATGGTCTTTGTGCCGGGCGGGCAGTGCTCGCCGCGCAGTGCCGGTTCTCTCGATGAGGGGAACGAACATCGATGGACGCGCTGGAAATCTTCACCGCACTGGGGACGCCCGATGGCCGGGCCAACCCGTACCCGTACTACGCCGCATTGCACGAACTTGGCGAGGTGGTAAGCCTCGGTCCCGGTGCGGTAGTCGTCGTGGGATACGACGCGATCAACTCGGTCTTGCGTGATGGTGGTTTTCGCGTGTCAGACGAGGCCGCGTTCGATCGCGACTTTCCCGGCTGGCGCGAGAATCCGGTCTTTGTCCAGGGCATGGACTGGATCCTGAATCTGAACGCGCCGAGGCACTCGCGCATCAGAAGCCTGATCGCGCGCGCCTTCACCGCGCGCAGGGTGTCCGGGCTCGAGCCGACGATCGTCAGCATGGCCGATGACCTGCTGGACGGCATGGCCGAACGCGGAGCGGACGGCTCGCCCGTCGAGTTCATGCACGACTTCGCCTACCTGCTGCCGGTGACGGTGATCTGCGAGCTGATCGGGATCCCGGAGGCTGACCGGGAGAGCTTCCGGCCGATCGCCCGCGACCTGGCGGGCGTTTTCGAATTGAACGACCCGGCTACGCTGCCGGCGATCAATGCCGCGGCGGTGGAGCTGCTCGCGTATTTCACCGGGCTGGCAGCCGAGCGGCGCGCCAGTCCGCGCGACGACCTCATCTCCGATCTGCTGGCAATCAGCGACTCTGACGACGGCAGGCTGACGGATGCCGAGCTGCTGCATAACCTGACGCTGCTGCTGGTGGCAGGGTTCGAGACCACGACCAACCTGCTGGGCAACGGGCTGGAGGTCATCCTGCAGCAGCCCGAAGCAGGCGCCGCAGTGATCGACGGCTCGGTCCCGGCTAGCGCGTTCGTGGAGGAAGCGCTGCGCTACGACTCGCCCGTGCAGCTCACTTCGAGAGTTGGCTACCCGACCGAGCTATGCGGTACCAAAGTGGGCGACGGCGATTCAGTCACAACGCTGATCGGCGCAGGAAACCGGGATCCGAGCAAGTTTACCGATCCGGACAAATTCCTTCCGCTACGCCAGGACGGAGCGCCGCTGAGCTTTGGCGGCGGTGCGCACTTCTGCATCGGCTCGGCGCTCGCCCGGCTCGAAGGGACGGTTGCTTTTTCGCGCCTGCTGTCCCGGTTCCCGGAGATAGCGGCTGCCGCCGCGCCGGTGCGGCGGGAGACTTTCCTGCTGCGGGGCTTTGACGCGCTGCCGGTGACCGTCGCTTAGCGATGCGACGGCAAAGCTGGAGTGATTGTCAGCTTTTCTGGGCACGAATCAGTCGGGAATGCCCGGCCGCGGTGCGTGGCTAAGCTCAGCAGGAGGTGCCTGCCATGCTCGATGAGCAAGAACTGCGCCGGATGAGCCCGCTGGAACGGCTCCGCCTGAGGCAGACGCTCGCCACGTTTGACGAGCAGGATGTCGCCGCGAGCGGAACAGGCGAGAGGCGGCGCAAGATCCTGCTCGTGGCCATCATCGTGTGCTGCGTCGTCCTGGCCGCCTGGATCGGGTTCATCGCCGCTACCCTGCCGCGCGACTACCGGGCGGGCGGCTGGCGCGGCGCGTGGGTCGGCTTCGACCTCGCGGAGCTTGGCGCGTTCGTGGTGACCGGCTGGGCAGCGTGGAAGCGCCGCCAGATGTTGATCATCTGCCTGGTCGTGCTTGCCACCCTGCTGTGCTGCGACGCCTGGTTCGACGTGGTACTGGATGCGCGCACGAAGGGGTTCCTAGTCAGCCTGCTGGCGGCACTGCTGATCGAGCTTCCGCTTGCCGCGATCGCGATCTTCCTCGCCCGGCGGCTGCTGCGGACCACGCAGGCGGTCCTGCTCCGCAGCCAGGGCATTTGCGGGCCAGTGCCCAGCATGAGGAAGATACAGCTCGTCGGTGTTCACCCGAGTCGCCCGTTCAGTGATGTGCTGACAGAGCCCGGCCAGCTGATGGATGAGCATGCGGAGCTGATCGCCCAGGAATCCGACCGCGGGGGCTCCGCCAGCTAGCGCGACGTCGGCTAGCACCCGGGCTATCAGCCGTGACGCGCGGCCGCCTCAGCCGGCTGCCCTGTCGGTGGCGGCAGCCGCGAGCGCAGGCCCGATGACCGGATGCTGGAAGGTGAACCCGGCCTGCTCCAGCCGTGCCGGGAGGGCCCGGCAGCTCTTGAGCAACTCGGTGGAGACCTCGCCGAGTGCTAGGCGCAACACGGCGGCCGGCACGGTCAGCATCGCGGGCCGGTGCAGATTGGTTGCGAGTGCCTTGGTCAGCTCGCTGTTCGTGGCCGGCTCGGGCGAGGTCAGGTTCACCGGCCCGCTGAGATCTGACCTGTCGAGCAGGAACCGCACCGCTCGGATGTGGTCGCCAAGGGTGATCCAGCTCATGTACTGGCGGCCATCGCCGAGCTCGGCGCCGAGCCCCAGCCGGAATGGCAGCAGCAGGCGGGGCAGCATCCCGCCCCGGCTAGACAGCACAATGCCGGACCGCAGGTTGGCCACCCGGATGCCAGCCGCGCTAGCCGGCGCCGTGGCGGCCTCCCAGTCGCGTACCAGCATCGCCAGGAAGCCGCTGCCATTCGGTGCCGTCTCGTCAACAGCCATGTTGCCGGTATCGCCATACCATCCGACCGCAGAGCCGGCGATCAGTACCGGCGGAGGCTTCGGCGCGGCGAGCATCGCCCGGATGATCGCGCTGGTGCTGCCGATCCTGCTAGTTCGCAGTTCCTCCTTGCGGGCCGGGGTCCAGCGGCCGCTGGCGACCGGCGCTCCAGACAGGTGCACAACGGCGTCGACGCCGTCAAGCGCGTCCGGGCGCAGGCCGGCGTCGGCGGCATTCGGGTCCCACCGCAGCTCCTCATCACTGGCCGGATCCCGCCGGACGAGCCTGATGACGTCCGTCCCGCCAGTGCGCAGGTCCCGGGCCAGCGCGGCACCGATAAGCCCGGTCGAACCCGTGACGGCAACCCGCATGTCCGCGGCCCCCTCTGGTTGTCCTTCATTAGACAGTCTTCCCACAGGCCGGCCAGAGGCTAACCGCCGGTCCCGTAAGCGTGAAAAGGATGAGCCGGTCCGAACGAGCATTGGCTGCGGTGTTCTCGCGGCACACCAAAGGAACATCGGTGCCGGACATCAATCCGGCATATTGTGCATACCGATCCGGTCTCATTGCGAGCGGTCAGCATCGGCCCAAATCTAGACTCGCGCGCGAAGGGACTCAGACGCGATTCTGCTGACGTTCCGGCCCGTGCGCGGCACCGTGCGTCTGGAAGGAGCGGCGTCATGCACGGGGCGGTCGTTGCGATGATCGCGCGTCGGATGGCGGCCTCGTGGCTGCTGCTCTGCTGCGTCCTCGCGACCGCCTTCGTGACGGCGTCACTGCTCGCCGCGATCGTTGGCTTTGAGTCCCAAGCCCTGCCACAGGCGCTGCACCGCCGGCTTGCCGCCGACCCAGCCTCCTCGGTCACCGTGATCGGCTTGGTCGGTGCCGAACTCGCCCGGACCGACACTCGCTTCATTGCCACCGCCGTGCGGACCACTTTCGGCACCGGCGCGGGCCAGCTCGATGAGTCCGTGTGGTCCGATCCGCTGGCACTCCCGGCGTCTGCCGGCGGACTGAGCGGCCGCCAGGCCGATGTGGCGGCGCCGGACCGAATCAGGACGTACGCCGCTCTCGTATCCGGCAGCTGGCCAGGCGTCCCGCAGCCCGGTCAGCCGATTCCGGCGGCGATTCCGGTCACGCTCGCCGCTGCGCTGCACGCCAAGCCCGGCACTGTCGTGACGCTGCGCGATCTCAACACCCGCAGGCCGATCAGGTTGCAGATCAGCGCGATGTACCGGCAGCGAGACCCGTCGTCGCCCTATTGGGACATCGGCCAGATCTGGACCTGCGGCGCAGCTCGTCAGGGGTGCGTCATGAGCCGCGGTCCGATCGTGGCCAGCCCGGCGGCGTTCGGTCCTGGCGGCCTGACAGTAGATCAGGCGTCGTGGGTGGTGCTCCCGGACGCGGCACGCATCTCGGGCGGCGACCTCGGCCCGCTGGCTGCGCGCATCGACTCGCTCGGATCCAGGTTGCAGAACACCCCCAGTCTCGGCGGTCTGGTGGCGAGCACGACCATGCCGCAGTCGCTGCAGGCCGCGGCCAGGAAGCTGACGGCAGCTGAGTCAGTGCTGGTCATTAGCGGGATTCAACTGCTCCTGGTCGGAGCCGTAGCGCTAGGGCTCGCATTGCTGCTGCTAGCGGGCCAGCGTGACCAGGAATCGGCCGTCCTCGGCGCCAGGGGAGCGGCGAAGTGGCAGCTGGCGATCGCGGCGCTTGCTGAAGCGATGCTCGTCGCGGCTGTCGCGTTCGGGCCGGCCCCGCTGGCCGGCACCTGGCTAGCTCAACAGATGGCCAGTGGCTGGTTGCTGCATGGATCTGGACTTCGGCTGGCCGGGATAACGTCCGGGGCTTGGGTGGTGGCAGCGATCGCCTGCGGGTTGCTCGTCGCGGCGATGGTGGTCCCGGTCATGTGGACCCCGTCGGTCCGGATGGCCCAGCTGCGTCGCTCTGGCAGAGCGCGAACCGCAACCGCCATCAGGGCCGGCGGCGACGTCATCCTGCTGGCGCTGGCGCTGGTGGCCGTCTGGCAGCTGCGAAGTTACTCGTCACTCTCCGGAGGGAAGTCCGTCGACCCGGTGCTCGTCGTTGCCCCTACGTTAGCGCTTGCCGCGGTGAGCCTGGTTTCGTTGCGGGTGCTGCCCGTCGCTGGCCGGCTCCTGGAGCAGGGGGCAGCCCTCGGTCGGCGCGCCGGGACCACACTGGCGAGCTGGCAAGTCAGCAGGCGGCCGCTCGGACAGGCCGGCCCGGTGCTGCTGGCAGTGCTGGCCGTGGCTACGGCCACGCTTGCCATCTCCCAGTACGAGAGCTGGCACCGGGCGGCTAGTGATGACGCGGCGTTCGCCGTCGGCTCGGACGTGCAGGTGGACGCGCCCGTGCCGGTGCTGCTCGACCAGGTCGGCTCCTTCGCGGATGCCGGGGGGGTGCGAGCCGCCACGCCAGTAGTCACCGGAACGAACGCGGCAGGCGGCGCAGCTGTGGCTGTCGACGCGCGAACCGCTCGCGCCGCTGTCATCCTCCGCCCGGAGGAGTCCGCCCTGCCGCTGGCGACATTGTGGCGGCGCGTCATTCCGTCGTGGCCGGCTCCCGGGCTGCTGCTGCCAGGCCGCCCGGCGCGGCTCCAGGTAACCGCCAGTCTGAGCGACAGCGGGGTGCCCGGACTACTGGCGGCGGTCACGGTAGCGGTACAGGACCGTTTCGGCACCGTGTTCCGTGTGCCGGCCGGGACCCTCGGTGCGGACGGCCGAAGTCATGCGCTGGTCGCGGTGCTGTCTGCCAGCGGGCAGGCCGGCTATCCACTCCGGTTGCTCGGTCTGTCTCTTGGCTACCCTCTGCCGGCCGCGGCGGCCCGCCGGAGTCCGTCCGCCCCGGCCGCGGCCAGCCTGGTGATCAAGGGCATCTCGCTCGCCGGCCCGGCGCAGCGCGGCTTCGCGCGCCCGCTCGCAGCTGGCCGACAGCTGGCCAGCTGGCACCCGGAGGCTGCGGCGCCGGGTCTGGGCAGCGTGCCCGCAACCGCCGGCCTGGTGCCGTCGGTCGGCCAGTGGCGAGCCACTGCGGCAGGCTCGGCAGAGCTGTCGTTCCAGCCAGGAGCCGCACCGTCATCGCTGCAGGCGCCCGGGATAACGACGCGGATCGCTGCGGAGGTAACCCTTACAGCACCGATTCCTGATCGCCCGATCCCGGGAATCGCCACCAGCGCCTTCCTGCAGGCAAGTGGCACTGCCGTGGGCGGGACGGTCCCTTTGTCGTTCGGCGCTGACTCGGTACCGGTCACCATCGTCGCCGCTGTGGCTAGCTTCCCGACCGTGACCGGCGCGGGCGGCGCCGTGATCGTGGACCACGCCGCCGTCCAGGATGTCGTCGCCAGCCGCTGGGATGACCCGGTGCCGGTCACAACCTGGTGGCTCCGGACCGCCAGCGGCACGGCGCCGGGGCTTCCAGCCGGCACAGTCGTGCGTGATCGCGCGCGCGAAACTGAAGAACTGCTCGCGGACCCCCTGACAGTGGTACCGCAGCAGGGCGTCCTGGCGGTCGCTCTCGGAGTGGCCGCACTGGCCGCGCTCGGCTTCGCCGTCAGCGTGGCCGCCCGGCTGCGCGCCGGGCGGCTCGAGGGTGCCGTGCTGTCGGCGCTCGGGATGTCCCGCGCCGCCCAGACCGGTCGGCTTTGCGCTGAGGAACTCATGCTCGCGGTGCCCGCTGCAGCGGCCGGGCTGGCGGCCGGGCTCGGACTCGCGCACGTGCTAGTTCCCGTGCTCACCCCGGCTCCGGCTAGCGCTCCGCCAGTGCTGGTGGTGGTGCCGTTGGCGTGGCTGACGTGGGTGGCGCTCGCGGTAGCGGCGATCCCGGTACTCCTGGCGACCACCGCCAGCGTCGGCATCGGGACCGAGCCGGCTAGCCGGCTCCGCAAGGCGGAGGCGCCATGAATCCCGTCCGCGCGCCTGAGTCCAGCTCGCCTGACCGGACAGCGATGAGCGGGCTGTGGCCGCGCGCGAGAGCGGCCTGGCTGGCTTATTCCGGCACCGGTGCCGCCGCCAGCGCGGCCGTCGGCCTGCTGGTCCTTGGCTGCGTGTTCCTGTCGGTGGCAGCGCCGAGAGAGAGCCTGGCACTGCGTACCCGGGCGATGCGCGCCGAGCTCGCTCACGTGAGTCCGCTCGGCAGGTCGCTCTACGCTTACCTGCCCTATAGCGCGTTCGCGGTCGACGTCCACGGGGTGGACGGCGCGGCCATCACGGCGGCACGGTCCAGGCTTGACCGCAACCTGCTGGCTTCCGGGCTTCCGCTCGCTCCAGCAAGCGCTGACTGGTCCGGGCTGACCACGGGATTCAACGGTGTCACCGGGGCTGCGCCGGCGCTCTACAGCCCTGGTGGCATTCCTCCGCAGATGGAGGTGCTCTTCCGGGATGAACTGGCCAAATATGTCCGGCTGACCGCCGGACGATTGCCCAAGACCGCGTACTCGGGCCGCGCGGGCGTCGTCTTCCAGGCCGCGGTTACTCGGGCAACCGCGGCCAGGTACGGGCTCACGGTCGGTTCACGGGTGGGCATCGGCTCCGGCATCACTCTGGTTGTCACCGGCATCCTTCGGCCCGACGATCCTGGATCTGGCTTCTGGACGGCGGACCCCGCTGCGAAGGCACCACAGCTCGATCAGAAGAATCCCAACTTGCCGCCGTATTGGAACGCTGCCGCCTTCATCGGCCCGGCCGAACTCGGCAGGCTCGAGTCCGTACTCAATATCGGCGACATGAGCATGTCGTGGGATTTCCCGCTCGATCTTCACGGCCTCCAGGCCAGCCAGGCAGTCGCCGTGCAGTACGACCTCGGTCGCGCAGCCGGTCAGGGCGGACAGCTGTCCACCGGGATCGGTTACCTGGCCGCGTCGGGGACACCGGTGACCATCGTCTCAGGCGTGAGCAGCGTCCTTGCCTCGTTCATTCAGCAAGATCAGGCGGTCGGCAGTGTGCTTAGCCTCCTGTCGGTGAGCCTCGCTGCCGTCGCGGCCGCCGTCGTGCTCCTTGCCGCGTTCCTGATCGCGGAGTACCGCAATGCCGAACTGGCGGTGATGCGGGCGCGCGGGGCGTCGAGGTCTCAGATAGCCGGCATCGTGCTCCGGTCCGGCGCCGCCGTTGCGGTCCCGGCCGCGCTGGCCGGCGGCTTGCTAGCGGTGGGGCTGACTCCCGGTGACGGCACGCCGCTGGCCTGGTGGCTGGCTGGTGGCACCATCGCCGTCGCGGTGGCCGGACCGCCAGCGGTGACTGCGGTCCGCCACAATCGCGCGGCCAGCGGGACCGGCACCGGGCACTGGCCGGAATCCAGGGTCAGCGCGGTGCGCCGGCTGATCGCCGAGGTCGCCCTGACCGCCGCGGCGATCGGCGGACTGGTGCTCCTCAGGCAGCAAGGACAGACGGGCGGCGATCTGTACGCAGAACTCGCACCGGTTCTCGTGGCAATCCCGGCAGCCCTCGTGGTCATGCGCTGCTATCCGCTGGTGCTGCGGGCGCTGGTCACGCTCGCAGGCTGGCTGCCGGGTGCCACTGTATTCGTCGGGCTCGCGCGCGCCGCGCGCACCGCGCCGCGAGCCGTGCTGCCGACGTTCGCGCTGATCCTTGCGCTGTCGGCGGTCGGCTTCGGCACGATGATGCGGGCGGCCGTGGCTCGCGGCGAGGTAACCGCCTCCTGGCAGCACGTAGGCGCGGATGCCGTCGTGAACGCGACCGGCTCGACAGCGGCGGTGACCCCGGCAGGGCTGCGCTCGATCAGCACGGTGCCTGGCGTTCAGCACGTCGTTGCGGCGGTGCTCACGAGCGGACGAACTGCTAAGGGCGCGACGCTTGCCGTGGTTTCGGTGAACCCGCAACGGTTCGCCGCGCTGATCGCCGATACCCCGATGCCGGCGTTCCCGGCCACGAAGCTGGCGATGACGGGCGGTTCCGCGGCGGCTGGCGGCCCGTTCCCGGCGTTGGCTACGGCGGCCGCGGCAGCGGCGCTCCAGCACGGATCCGCCCGGCTGGATCTCGGGACACGCCAGGTCACCGTCAACGTCACCGGCGTGATCGCGGGGCTCCCGTGGGCGCAGGGCCGCGCTGTGGTCGTGCTACCCATGACCGCGCTCGGCGGCACGGCAGCGACGCCGAACGTCATCGTGGTGACCGGCCGCCACCTCGATGGCCGCAGGCTTGAGTCGGTGGCTCGCCGGGTCCTTCCGGGAGCGGTGATCACGCTCCGATCCACAGTGCTGGAAGATCACGCGCGCGCCCCGTTGCCTAATGGCGCGTACCGGGCGCTGGCGATGGCGTCAGGTGCTGCGGCCGGCCTGATCGCACTGGTGGTCATCATCGCGCTGGTACTCGGCGGGCCATCTCGAGAGGACACGCTGGCCCGGCTCGTGGTGATGGGGCTGGCACGCAGGCAGGCCAGATGGCTGGTGATGACTGAGGTGCTGCCGCAGATCGTGCTTGCGGCGATTGGCGGGCTCGGCTGCGCGGCGACACTGATACCCCTGCTGGCACCGGCCATCGATCTGTCCTCGCTGACGGGCAGCCCGGCGTCAGTGCCGGTGAGCGCCCAGCCGATCCCGCTGGCCCTAGCCGCGGCCGCGACGCTGGCGGTAGCCGTGCTCACGCTGGCCGTGCAGACGGCAGTCGCGGGCCGGAGGGCGGACCATCGGCCGCCCCGGATGAGTGAGTGAGGAGCGATCAGCGGTGCTGACGGTGACGCGATGGCAATGAGACGCCCTGGGGCGGACGGTTCGGCCGCGGTCGGCCCGGCCGACAGCCTGGGAGCTGAGGCGGCGGAGCCGGGTGCCGAGTGGCGGCAGGCGTTGGAGGTCAGCGACCTGCGCGCTACTTACGGCACGGGGGCGATGATCGTGTGCGACCGGGTCGTGCGGATCTTCCGCGGAGCCGGCGTCGAGGTGCAGGCGCTCCAGGGCCTGGACCTGCTGGTTGCTGAGGGTGAACTCACCGCGATCGTGGGTGCGTCGGGCAGCGGTAAGTCCACGCTGATCAATATCCTGGCTGGGCTCGACGCGCCGACGGCCGGTGCGGTCAGGGTCGCTGGCCGTGATCTGGGCACGATGACCGCGCATGAGCGCCTCGCCTACCAGCGCACCCAGGTGGGATTCATCTGGCAGCAGACGTCACGTAACTTGATCCCCTACCTGACCGGCCTGCAGAACGTGATGCTGCCGATGCGGTTCACCCGAACGGCGCGCCACAAGCGGAGGCTCCGGGCCGCCGACCTGCTCGAGACCCTCGGCGTCGCTTCCTGCGCTGGCCGGACGCCGGACCGTATGTCGGGTGGCGAGAAGCAACGTACCGCGATCGCGACCGCTCTAGCGAACCAGCCGCGCGTGCTGCTGGCGGACGAGCCGACGGGAGAACTCGACAGCGTCACCGCGAGGAACGTGTTCGGGGCGTTGCAGACAGCCAACTCCGAGTTCGGTGTCACGGTCCTCGTGGTGACGCACGATCCGGCTGTCTCCGCTCAGGTCCGCCGCACCGTTGCGATCCGGGACGGACGGACAAGCAGCGAGACGCTACGGCACGACCACCAGGACGATCTCGGAAACCGCACCAGGCAGGCGGTCGAATACGCGGTCCTGGACCGCGCAGGGCGGTTGCAGCTACCTAGGGAGATGACCGAGGCGCTGAATATGAGCGAGCGGGTCAGGCTGCAAGCAGAGCCTGATCACATTGGCGTCTGGCCAGACCAGGCCGCCGATCGGCCATCGGCGGAGCACGAGTGAGCCCGCCGCTGCCGGACAGTGCTCCGGCACCGGTTTCGCCAGAGGCGGTCTCGTTGCCGCTGGTCTCGCTGCGTAACGTTTCCCGCACCTTCGGTCGCGGTGATTCCGCGGTGCCCGCGCTGCGCGGCGTCTCGTTTGAAGTCGGCCAAGGCGAGCTGATCGCAATCTGTGGTCGCTCCGGGTCGGGAAAGACGAGCCTGCTGAACATCATCGGTGGTCTCGACACTCCGACGTCCGGCACCGTCGCCATCGCCGGGCGCGACCTGACCGCTATGACCGAGCGAGACCGGTTGCGGCTGCGCCGAACAACTGTCGCCTTCGTCTTCCAGTCATTCGGTCTTATCCCGATGCTGTCTGCGGCGGAAAACGTGGGCATCCCGCTGAGGATCGCAGCCGCCGACCGGCGCATGCGCGAAGACCGGGTGCGCCTGATGCTCAAGATCGTCGGGCTAGCTGAGCACGCGCAACAGCGGCCGGCGGAGTTGTCCGGCGGGCAGCAGCAGCGGGTGGCGGTCGCTCGCGCCCTTGTCGGCAGCCCGCAGTTGCTACTTGCTGATGAGCCGACCGGCCAGCTTGACCTCGAAACCGGCAAGCAGATCATGCGCCTGCTGCAGGCGGTGGTGCGGTCCGAGGGTGTCACCGCCCTGGTGGCCACCCATGACGCAGTCCTCGTCGATCTCGCCGACCGGGTTGTCCGACTGGAAGACGGCCAGCTCACGGAGGGCTGAGCGAAGGGTCGTCCGCGGCGTGCCGGGCGGTTGGGCGGAATATCTGGTGGCGTCTCAGCCGGGCGCGGCATACATTGTGGCGCGGTAACTACAACGACGGCAGAACGGCCTTGATGATGGCCATGGTCTTCCGTGGCAGGGCGGCCGCTGGCGCCGAATCCTGCCGGCGCTCACTTTCTGCGTGACCGTAGGCTGATCACCGAGCTGGCTCGTGTCAGCGGTGCCCGTCCTGGAGGGCTGGTTTTCGACCTCGGCGCGGGCAGCGGCGCGATCACCGCCGGGCTGGCTGCTACCGGGGCCCGCGTGATCGCGGTGGAACGGGATCCCAAGCTGGCCGCGCGGCTCCGGCGGCGTTTCAGCGACGAGCCCAGCGTCCGGGTGGTCGAGGCCGACCTGCGGACGATCCCGCTGCCGCGGCGGGACTTCCTGGTTGTGGCCAGTCCGCCGTTCTCGGCCACCACCGCACTGTGCCGGCGTCTGCTGGGAGACCCAGCCGTTCCGCTTGCGGGTGCGGAGCTGATCGTCCAGTGGGGTGCCGCCCGCTGGCTGACCGCCCGGCGGCCGCGCGACGCCGAGACCGCCTGGTGGAGCGCCCGGTACCAGATACGTTTTGCCCGGGTGATCCACTCGGCGAGCTTCGCGCCGCCACCGCGCGTGCACACCGCCTGGCTCTCAGTGCGACCGCGTGCCGTGGCCGCCTCCGCGCGCGGCCAGCGCCGCCTGCGCGCGATTCTCGAACCGGCCTACCGCCGGCCTGACATCCGGACCGAGGCCGCGGTCACCTGCGGCAGGCGGCTGCTGCTTTGCGCTGGCCTGGATCCGGTGGCTCCTGTTGCTGAGGTGACCGCAGACCAATGGCATCGGCTCGCGGTCCTGCTCGGCGGCGGGTCGATCGGTGCCAGTTGATGCAGCGAGCGTCGACCCGGTCACATGGGCAGACGACGCACAATGGCGACGTGCTGTGCGACTGGGACGCCGCAGGCTAGCCTTCGGCGAGCGCGGATTCAGCGGCCCCCAAACCTTCACACATCGGGCGTGGATCGGGCAGGTAGCGGTAACCCATGCCGGGCTCGGTGAGCAGGTGGCGGGGACGGGCCGGGTTGTCTTCGAGCTTGCGGCGCAGCCGTGCCATGTGGAACCGCAGGTAGTTGGTGCGCTTCTGGCAGCCGGGGCCCCACACGCTGTTCAGCAGTTGCACCGAGCCGACGAGCTGGCCAGGGCGTTGCACCAGCAGCTTGAGGATCGCCCACTCGGTGGGTGTCAGCCGGAGCGTCTCGACGGAGCCCGAGGGTGCTGACGCCGCGTCCGCGCGGATTACTCGCTGTGAGGCCAGATCGATCTGCCAGTGGCCGATGACCACTCGGTCGGGCCGGCTGTAGGAGACCCTGCCCTCGTTGCGGCGCAGCACCGCGCGGAGCCTGGCGAGCAGCTCGCCCATCGCGAACGGCTTGGTGACGTAGTCATCGGCGCCGGCTTCAAGTGCGGCGATCTTGCTGTCAGGGCTCGTCCGGCCCGACAGCACGATGATCGGCGACAGGTACCAGCGGCGCAACTCGAGGATTACTTCGGTGCCATCCCTGTCGGGCAGGCCGAGGTCGAGGATGACCGCATCCGGCGGCCGGCTGGCGGATACTGCCAGCGCCTCCCACGCGCTGCGTGCGGTCATCACGTCGTACAGCCTGGCCCGCAGGTTGATCTGCAACTGCCGCTGCAGCCCCGCGTGGTCCTCGACGACCAGAATCCGGGGCATGTCAGCACGATCAGGGCGAGCCCGGCCGTCGCCTAGGTCCCGCAGCGGCTGGCGTTCGCCCCGCTGCTCCTGACGCCAGGTCATCGCATTTTCCAGCAGCAGCGCCGGATTGTCTGGGGAGAATCGTCCACGCGAAAGATCGACCATGGCCCGATCATCGTCCCTGCCGTGGTAACCGCGCGGTGAACGAGCAGGGCGCGGCGGTAGATAACCGGTGAACGAGCACGTACAGGCGGCTCGCGCCGGGCTTCACACTTGCGGCGCCGGGATATGGCCGTCCGGCTCGAGCAGCGGCGCGGTCGCATCGAGAGTCTCGGGGTACTTGATCCCGGCACCGGTATTGAGCGCGACGACGACCTCGCCCTCGCCGACCTGGCCGCGCTCGCGAAGGATGCGGATCGCGGCGATCGTCGCCGCGCCCTCCGGGCAGACCAGCGTCCCCTCGGTGCTGGCGACCTCGCGCTGCGCCGCCAGCAACTCGGCATCGGTGACGGCGAGCGCGCAGCCGTTGGTGCTGTAGATCGCGTCGAGGATGAGGAAGTCGCCGAGCGCCTTCGGCACATTGATGCCGAAGGCAGCGGTGTACGGATCCGGCCATGGCGAGCTCTCGCGTGCTCGGGCCTGGAACGCTGCGACGATCGGAGCACAACCGCTCGCCTGGACCGCGATCAGCCGCGGCAGCGGGCCGCTCATCCAGCCCAGCTCGACCAGCTCAGTCAGAGCCTTGTGGATGCCGATGATGCCGACGCCCCCGCCGGTTGGGTAAACGATCACGTCCGGCATGGTCCAGCCAAGCTGCTCGACGATCTCCAGGCCCATCGTTTTCTTGCCCTCGAGCCGGTATGGCTCCTTCAGCGTCGAGACCTCCTGATAGCCCTCGCGGCGGGCAACCGCAGCATTGACGAGCCGGCCGCAGTCGCCGATGTGCCCGCGCACCAGGTAGAGCTCGGCACCTGCCGTCGCCACCTCGCCCCTGCAGATAGCGGGCGCCTTCTCCGGCATGGCGATCAGTGCGCGGAGCCCGGCACGCGCCGCGTAGAGCGCCCACGCCGCGCCGGCGTTTCCGTTCGTAGGCATGGCAATGCCACGCACTCCGAGCTCAGCCGCCCTGGAGACGCCTACCGCGGCACCGCGCGCCTTGAACGAGCCGGTGGGGATCGTGCCCTCGTCTTTCATGAGCAGTCCAGGCACGCCGAGCCGCTCGCCGAGGCGCGGCAGCGCTACCAGCGGCGTCATGCCCTCGCCGAGGCTCACGATGTTCTCCTCGCGCGACACCGGCAACAGCTCGTGGTAGCGCCACAGCGAGGCCTCGCGCCCGGCGAACGCAGCCCGTGACGATTCGGCGGCCAGCCGGGTGAGGTCGTACTGCGCCAGCAGCGGCGAACCGCAGGCGCACACGCCCTGGACAACGTCGGCCGGATAGCGAGTGCCACAACGCGGACAGCTCAGCTCGGTCAGGTACGAGAACACTCAGGCAGCGCCTTTCGACAGCGGGTTATGCGGCCAGTGCAACCACTGCATGCAGGCGTGTGCACGGATGCCACCGAAGCTGGCGGGGCGGACGACGCTAGGTAGCGTCTCGCGCCCCGCCTGACCCCTTCCTGGACGGGCGCTGACTGCAGCGGTCGTAGGTGCGGCTGAGCCGGTCAGAGACCGAGTTCAGTCTCGAACGCGCCTTCTTCGAGGCGTTCCTTGATCGTCACCAGGAATCGGGCCGCGTCGGCGCCGTCGACCAGCCGGTGATCGTAGGTGAGCGCCAGGTAGACCATCGACCGGACGGTTATCACCTCGCCGAGGGCTGGATCCTCGACAACGACGGCGCGCTTGACAACCGTGCCGGTGCCGAGAATGCCGACCTGGGGCTGGTTGATGATGGGCGTGTCGAACAGAGCGCCCCGGCTGCCGGTGTTGGTCAGCGTGAAGGTGCCGCCCGACAAGTCGTCTGGGTTGACATGACCCGCCCTGGTGCGCTCGGCGAGGTCAGCGATCTTGCGGGCCAGGCCGCCGATGTTCAGGTCGCCGGCATTCTTGATCACCGGCACCATCAGGCCCCGCTCGGTGTCAACGGCGATACCCAGATGCTCCGCGTCGTGGTACGTCACCTGGTTGGAGGCGGTGTCGATGACGGCGTTGAGTTTCGGGTGCACCTTTAGCGCCTCGACGGCCGCCAGCGCGAAGAACGGAAGGAAGGAGAGCTTCACGCCTTCCCGCGCCTCGAATGCCGCCTTCGCACGGTCGCGGAGCCTAGCGATCGCCGTGACATCAGCCTCGACCACGGTGGTCAGCTGGGCAGAAGTCTGGAGCGACTCGACCATCCGCTGCGCGATCACCTGCCGGGCCCGAGACATCCGCTCAGTCTTGCCGCGCAAGCTGGATGGCACGATGCTCGGCCGCGGCCGGCCGGGCCCACCCTCTGCTGGCCCACCTTCTGTCGGCGCGACCGAAGTGACCGGGGCTTGCGCTGGCAGCGCCGGCGCTGGCGCCGGGGCAGCCGGCATCGGTGCAGCCGCGGCGGGGGCGGCAGGCGCGGCCGCCTGGTACGCCGCTGCAGCAGGCTGCGCTGGCGGCTGGGCAGGTGCCGCTGGCTGTGCAGCTGCCGGTGGTGGGGCAGCCGCCTGAGCCTGAGCGGCCGGGCCGCGCCGACGTGCCGCCGCGTCGAGTATGTCCTGCTTGCGGATCCGTCCGCCGACTCCGGTGCCGGCTACCGTGCCCAGGTCAATGCCATGCTCAGCGGCCAGCTTGCGAACCAGTGGCGTGACGTACGGCCCATCCGCGACATCGGCGGTGAACTGCGCGGGCTGAACGGCCTGCCCATTGCCCCGCTCGTCATAATCGGCCGGCTGGTACGGAGCGGCCGGCTGATACGGCGCAGCCGGTGGCGCCGCGGGCTCGGGAGGAGCAGCCGGTGCCGGAGGCTCGGCAGTACCGGCCTCCGGGGCGGCGGGCTGATAGCTGGCGGCCGGCTCTGTGTAGGTCGGCGGAGTGTAGGCGGGCGGAGTGTAGGCCGGCGGCGCGGGAGGCTCTGCTGGCTGGGCATACGGTGCTGGCTGGGCATACGGTGCTGGCTGGGCATACGGTGCTGGCTGGGCGTACTCAGCGGCCGCCGGTGGCGCCTGAGGCGGGGCCGGCTGAGGCGGGGCCGGCTGAGGCGGGGCTGCCTGCGGCGCTGCCGCGGGCGGCTCAGCCTGGACCAGGGACGAGGGGGGAGCAGGCGCCGCAGCAGCCTGGGCTGG
>DATMMA010000444.1:0-4151 GCA_035570295.1 Streptosporangiaceae bacterium | reverse complement strand
CCAGACTGCGCCAGGGTGACGCTTGGCCGGGACCTTCGCATGCCCGCCCCGCCCGGCCGCGACAGGCGTGGTTACCACCTAGTTTGGGGCGGCGGCGGTCAACGACGGCGCGGACGGCGGCACCCTGGCGGCATAGCCCGTGGCGGACTCGAACGCGTGAGCCGCGGCGAGCAGGTCCCAGTCGCTTCGGCGTCTGCCGACGAGCTGCAGCCCGACTGGCAGCCCGCTTGCGGTGAAGCCGGCGGGCACGCTAATGGCCGGCAGTCCCGTCGCCGAGATGATGTAGGCCGACGCCATCCAGTCGAGGTAGGTCTGTAGCGGCTGGCCGTTGATCTCATGCACCCAGTCGAGGGTGACATCGAACGGCGCGACCTGGCTGACCGGGCAGGCGAGGAGGTCAAAATCGGCGAAGAACGCGGTGATCCGCTCGGCAAGCCCGGCGCGCAGCAAGGTCGCCCGGCTCAGGTCGGCCGTCGTAAGTTCCAGACCACGCTGGATGTTCCAGGTGACATTCGGGCCGACTAGCTCCGGGGCCTCCGTCAGCAAATCGCGCCGGAACGTGGCGAACGCGAACGCCCGGAACGTGCGGAACATCTCGTCCGCGCCTGACAGGTCCGGGGCTGCGTCGGTGACTCTGCCACCAAGTTCGGTGAGAACCTGCCGTGCGGGAGCCAATACCCGGAGCACGTCCGGCTCGACCGGCAAGCCCAGATCGGGACTCCAGGCAATCCTTAGCCCACTGAGGTCGCGGTCAAGTAGAGCCATAATCTCAGTCGGGTCGAGGATGGTCGGCGGTGGCTGGTCGAGGGCTAGCGGAACCCGCGGGTCGGGCCCGGCCAAGACGGCCAGCAGCATCGCGGCATCGGCCGCAGTCCGACGACGTTGCAGAAGCTGGCGGGGTTGCGCAGTGACCCGCCCAGATCACTGCCATCGGCCAGCGCGATGAGCCGGGCAGCTAGTGCCGCTGCGGCGCCGCCGCTGCTGCCGCCGGCGCTCCGGCTCAGGTCGTAAGGGTTGCGGGTGGCGCCGAACACCGGGTTGACGGTGTGCGAGCCCGCGCCGAACTCAGGCACGTTCGTCTTGCCCAAGCTGATCGCCCCGGCCTTGGCCATCCGCTCCACGACGAGTGCGTCGCGCTGGGGCACGTTCGTCGCGAACAGCGGCGAACCGTAGGTGGTCCGGACCCCGGCAGTGTCAGCTAGGTCCTTGTGCGCTACCGGCAGGCCATGCAGCAGGCCTAGCGGGTTGCCACCGGCGGCCGCTTCGTCGGCGTCCGCTGCCCGAGCGGTGGCCGCCTCGAAGGTTCGGGTGACGACAGCGTTGATGACCGGGTCGAACGCTTCGATCCGGGCGATGTGCGCCGACACGACTTCGCGCGCGGACACTTCCCGGCTGCGCAGCATTCCGGCGAGTGCGATGGCGTCCTGCATGCACGGGTCAGTCACGCAGCCACCGTAGACGAAATATTGCGGAGCTCGGATGTCATCGAGGTGACCGAGCAATACCTGTACCGGCCGTTCGCGACCGTTCCCGCTGCTGGTGCGGCAGTCGCAACGGCTTCAGTCGGGCCGGCTTGATGCATATCTGGCGTACATGCTGATCGCGCTGATCGCCGTGCTTGCCGTGGTGACCGGACTCCATTAACAGTTAGGAGCGCCAACAGGCTGCACTCGCGCCGGCACTCACACGCCGGCAGCCCGATGCGGGAAGCCTGAGGGCGTCGAAGTTGTCACCGATCCAACAGGCGGTGCGCAGCCAGCTCTCCTCGACCGGGTCGAACTCCCGGATGAAGTAATCGATCAGCCCGAGCGCAGCGGCCAGCGCCAGCGCCGGAAGGTCGTCGTGTTCTGGCCGGGTAAGACGGGAGACAGCCTCATAGCCAGTCAGCAGATGCCGGGCCTCGTCGACTGGCCGCGAGGCCTGGTCGGCATCCAGCCACCAGTGCAGTCAGCTCGGCGATGACGGGCGAGCTGAAGACTTCTGACCAAGCCCCGAGCAGCTGAGCGGCAGCGGTCGTCACTCGCCCGACCCTATCGGGCTAGTCCAGCGATTCGCAGGGTGCGAGGCGGGCATGCATTGCGGCGTGGGACGCGTTCTACTGAACTTGACGCTTTCGACCAGAAACGCAAGGGCTTGGTGATCGCTATGGGCGTGGAGCAATACAGCAGGCAGCACGTGGTCGACGTGCTCAACCGCCTGGGGTACGCACAGGTAGCCGAGGAGGCGAGCCGGGTTCTGCCCGATCCGGTCGACGCCGATTGGCTCGCGGAATGGTCTATGCAGCGTGGCCTTACCCACGATGACTTGATTAGCCATATGGGTGGCAGCCCGTGAGTCATGGTCTAGCGGGAGGCGGTGCGCACGCTGGCGGTGAGCTGGTTGACGGACAGCCATCCGTCGTGCTTCCAGAGGATCTTCCCGGCGGCCGAGGTCAGCACGAACCACGGCTGGTCCTGGACGCCGTAGCCATCGGCGAGCCTGCCAGTGGGGTCGAGCGCGACCGGGTAGCCGAGCGGCCTGCCGATAGACGTCATGTAGCTGCGTACTGTCGCCGCTGACGACTCTGCTGCTTCTTCGTCGACAGCGACCAGCGGCGGCAGCCCCTGGTCGCGCTCAGACCGCACGTACTGGTTCAGGCTGAGCAGCCTGGCCTGCAGGTCGGAGGTCTCGTCGAGCCATGTGGCGAAGAACACGACCAGATGCGACTTACCCGGGCCGAGCGTGAGCGAGCTGGCGGGCAGGGTGGCCAGCCGGACCGTCGTCCGCGGTGACAGCCCGCTGACGTAAGCGAGGGAGCGCATGTCGGCCAGTTTCGGGTGACCTGACAACAGGCTGGCGGCTTCCTGCGCCATGACCTGCGCGGCCTGCGTGATGCTCGCATAGGCCATCGTGCTCAGGTAGAGCTTCTGCTCGCGGCCCGTGGTATCGATGATGTACAGCGCCGGTGTGTGATCGACCTGGCCTTTCACGATCTGCGCGTAGATGTCGTATGCCTTCCAGACCTTCGCGAGCTGGGCGTCAGGCCCGGTCAGGAAGTCCCACTGGTTGACCATCCCGTGCGCCCGCGAGTACGAGAGCACGTCCGACACCTTCGCAGCGGCGGGGTTCGCGTTCACGCCGAGCAGCTGGATATGGCTGCCCGCCTGGCCGAGCAACTGCTTGGCGGCCAGCATGCTCTCCGTAGTAAGCGGGCACACAGTCGTGCACTGCGAGTCGGTGAACGCGAGAATAATGACCTTGCCGCGGAAGTCGCTCAGCGACATGCGCTGGCCGAACTGATTGGTCAACGAGAAGTCCGGCGCCGGATTGCCGTGCAGCGGCGTGCCCGGGTCCAGGTTGGGGTTCGCGGCGGCCTGCTGCGGGGCCGTGTTGCCCGCACCGGATATGCCGCTCGGACTGGCGGCGCCACAGCCGGCGACCAACGCGGCACCCACGACGCCGACCAGAGCGGCGGTCACCGGCCGGCCGGGGCCACGCCACCGGGAACGGCGGCGGCCGCCACGACTAGGCGGCAAGCCGAGCAACGACACGGCGTAGTAGAAAAATCGCACGACTCGATCTTGCCACCGCCCGGCCGCGAAGGGAGCCACCGGGGCAATTGGTGACCACAGTCAGCGCCGGGTTCGCAGTGGCTGTGCGTGTCGACCCTGACCAAACCAGCGGCCAGGTCAGAGCGTTAGTGATCTTGGTCACATACGGTCGACTCGGGCAATCCGCTAGGCGGTCACTGCGGCCGTTCCGGCCGGTCCGATGCAGGCATAGCCGCCACCGTAGGGGACAAAGGCGCCGCAGGGAATGCCAATGCTGCACTGGCCGCGCCTGGCCGAGGCGTCGCGGGACTAGGCGATGCTGGAACTCTCGAGGGGTAATCCGGCCGCCCACATGGCGACGCGAGCACTTCGAGCTGATGAAATGGTCGCGTGATCACTGCGCGCATCGCTGCTCTGACCGTGGCTGCCGCCACGCTGGCGAGCGCTTGCACGGCCGGCTCGGGCACCCCGTCCGCGGCCACTTCGAGCGCCTCCGTCACTGGCTTGGCTAGCTCGGACGCACCGGCGGTCACGCTGGCGACCATTCCCCTGGTCGTGCCGAAGAGCGAGGACGCGGCGCCGTTCAACAAGCCGCGGACGCTGCAGGTGCCGCCCGGCTGG
>DATMMA010000443.1:0-7961 GCA_035570295.1 Streptosporangiaceae bacterium | reverse complement strand
TGCCGAGATCGAGGCGCTCGCGGCCGAGGGCGTGCTGGAGATCACGTTGCTGGGGCAGAACGTCAACTCCTACGGCGTCGGGTTCGGCGACAGGCTCGCGTTCGGGAAGCTGCTTCGTTCCTGCGGGAA
The DNA here is from genome assembly GCA_035570295.1 of Streptosporangiaceae bacterium. Lineage (GTDB taxonomy): Bacteria > Actinomycetota > Actinomycetes > Streptosporangiales > Streptosporangiaceae > JAJYUU01. The sequence continues at coordinate 7,832 of DATMMA010000443.1, read as the reverse complement.
CGTGGCCGGCTTGGAGCGAGTCCGGTTCACTTCGCCGCATCCGCGTGACTTCACCGATGACGTCATTGCCGCGATGGCCGAGACGCCGAACGTGATGCCGCAACTGCACATGCCGTTGCAGTCTGGCTCGGACGCGGTGCTGCGCGCGATGCGGCGTGCCTACCGGCGGGAGAAGTACCTCGCAATCCTCGGCCGGGTCCGCTCGGCGATGCCGGAGGCCGCGATCACCACCGACATCATCGTTGGCTTCCCCGGCGAGACCGAGCAGGACTTCGCCGACACCCTGGATCTGGTCCGCCAGGCGAGATTCGCCGGCGCATTCACCTTCCAGTACTCGATCCGGCCCGGCACTCCGGCCGCTGACATGCCCGGCCAGATTCCCGCTGAGGTCGTCGCCGACCGCTATGAGCGGCTGGCCGCGCTCGTCACCGAGGTGGCGTGGCAGGAGAACCAGAAGCTGATCGGCCGCGAGGTTGAGGTTCTGGTGGCCGACGGCGAGGGCCGCAAGGACAACGCCACTCACCGGATGTCCGGCCGGGCACGGGACAACAGGCTCGTGCACTTCACCCCGGCGGAGCCCGCGCCGCGGCCGGGAGACGTGATCACCACCGTTGTGACCGAGGCCGCGCCGCACTACCTGCTCGCCGATATCAGCCCGGTGAGTGTACGGCGTACGCGCGGCGGAGACGCCGGGGAGGCACGGCGCGCGGGTCTGGGCGATCCTGGCGCCGGCCCGGAGGCAGCCGCAGCCGACGGGAACTCAGTGCTGCTCGGCATGCCGTCCCGGAGGCCGGCATTCTCGTGAATCACGCAGACTTATGCACCGCGCCTAAGCGCGCCTAAGTCTGCGTGATCACTGAGGGATATGGGCTGCTAGCGGACGCTAGAGCTGGCTGCTGCAAAGCTCACGGCTGGTCGTCGTCCTCGTCGTCGTCGTCCTCGTCGTCGTCGTCGTCGAAGTCGTACTCGTCTTCTTCGTCGTCGTATTCGTCGTCGAGGTCGAGTTCGTCGTCATCCAACTCGTCATCGAGGTCGAGTTCGTCGTCCTCGACGGGCGTGTCGAGATCATCGGCGTACGTCATATTTCCCCCAAGCGCTGGGTGGCGATCCAGCCACCTCGCCTGTGCAGGGACCTACCCTGCGCCTGTCAGACTGATGCAATGCTACGGCCAGTCATCGCGGTCGTGGGGCCGACGGCTGCAGGTAAGTCCGAACTCTCGCTGACCCTGGCTCGAACGCTCGGCGGCGAGGTAGTTAACGCCGACTCTATGCAGCTGTATCAGGGTATGGACATCGGCACAGCAAAGCTGACGGACACCGAACGAGCAGGCGTCCGGCATCACCTGCTGGACGTCTGGCCAGTCACGCAGACCGCTAGCGTGGCGGAGTATCAGCTGCTCGCGAGAGGGGTCATCGACGAAATCCGCGGGCGCGGCAGAACCCCGATTCTGGTCGGCGGCTCCGGACTTTACGTCAGGGCCGCGATCGACAAGCTCCAGTTCCCCGGTACCGACGCCGAACTCCGGGCCGCTCTGGAACGCGAAATGGAGCAGTTCGGCGCGGCTGTCATGCACGCGCGGCTGGCCGCGCTGGACCCCGCGGCAGCTGCGGCGATCCTGCCAACCAACGGGCGGCGCGTCGTCCGCGCGCTGGAGGTGATCGAGCTATCCGGGCGGCCGTTCAGCGCCACGCTGCCGGGTTATGAGTCGGTCTACCGCGTGGTACAGCTCGGCGTGGCAATGCCGCGACCGGAACTCGACCGGCGTATCGCGGAGCGGGTTGACCGGATGCGGCAGCTCGGGCTCGTCGACGAAGTGCGGCGACTCGAACGGGAAGGCCTGCGTGACGGGTTCACCGCGAGCCGGGCTCTTGGCTACGCCCAGGTGCTCCGTTTCCTCGCCGGTGACTGGACCGAGGATGCGGCCTTCGAACAGACCATCACGGCAACGCGCCGGTTCGTCCGGCGCCAGGAGTCGTGGTTCCAGCGGGATCCGCGGGTCAGCTGGATCCCGGCCGGGCCAGGGCTGGCTGACCGGGCGCTGGCCGTTTACCGGTCCGCAGGCTAACGAGCCGGGCCAGGCGGGCGGCTAGCATCGGGGGAATGCGGTTCGTCAAGGGGCACGGCACGGGGAACGACTTCGTAATCCTGCCCGATCCGGACGGCGATCTCGACCTGACTGCGGGGCTTGTCGCTCGCGTATGTGACCGGCACTTCGGGGTCGGTGCGGACGGCGTCCTGCGGGTTGTGCGCGCGGCAGCCGCGGGCGAGGACGCAGCCGGCCAGCAGGCTGAGTGGTTCATGGATTACCGCAATGCCGACGGCAGCATGGCGGAGATGTGCGGCAACGGCGTTCGTGTCTTCGCTAAGTACCTGATCGAGCAAGGCATGGCCGCGGGGCCAGAACTGGCAATCGCCACCAGGGCGGGCACCAGGACGGTCTGCGCAGAGCCGGACGGCCAGTTCACTGTGGATATGGGAGCCGCCACGGTACTCGATGAGGGCGAGGCGGAGGCAGGCGGTCAGCGGCTCGCCGGGCTGGCGATCTCCGTCGGGAATCCGCACCTGGCCTGCATCGTCACTCAGCCGGTGACGGCCATCGACCTGGATAGCCCCAGGGTGCTGCGGCCTGCAGCGCTCACCACTGGGGCGAACATCGAAGTCATCAGGGTTCTGCGCGACCGCGAGCTAGAGATGCGCGTGCACGAGCGCGGATCGGGACTGACCCTGTCCTGCGGGACCGGCGCGGTCGCCGCCGCGGTTGCGGCAGCCGCCTGGGCGGGAGAGTGGCCGAGCGATAGCGCAATGCCCTGGACCGTGCGTGTACCGGGCGGCAAGCTGGCGGTGACACCAAGCGTCACGGCCAGCTTGCTGACCGGTCCTGCGGAGATCGTCGCCTCGGGGGAGTTGGCGGCACGGTGGCTGGCTGACCACGCCGACCTGGCCGACCTGGCCGACCGGCCTGGCTGACCGGGCCAACCGCGCCGGGCTGGCTGACCGGGCCGACCGCGCCGGGCTGGCTGGCCGGGCGTCGGCCGGGCCGCGCGCGACCTGAGCCGGCATCAGCATCGGGACCCGGCCGGACGGGGCGAGGCTCCGGCACGGGAGTGCGGCCCCACAGCGAGCTTGAGGCCCAGACTGACCAGCCACCAGCCGGCCCGCGCCCGGAGCGACCGGTTCGCGTCCCGCACGTGCCGGGTGCTGGCGCGGACGTGTGCGCTGCCGGTTCGTTGCCTCGCCGCAAGCCGCCGCATGTCGGCCTGTCGCTGACGAGCTAGCTCCTCGCTAATTCGCTGATACACCTGACTGGCCCTCCTGGATCCACCCGGTCGCTACCGGGTGTCGGATTTACTGTTGCGTCGCCCGCGCGGGCTAAGGCCGCGCCAGGCGGTTACGGCTCGACCGACTGCTGGGCCGCCTGCTCTGGCAGTGCGTGCCCTGACGGCTCGTGCCCTGGTGCCGCCTGTTCCCGTGCCGACGCGGCGGGAAACGCCGGGTCGCCGTCGGGCGCCGCCGGCGGGCTCGTGACACCCGTTGCCTTGATGATCCGGATGTCGCCACTGATCGTGCGGCAGCTGATCTGGACCGGCACTCCTGAGGAGTCCGGATCGTCGTCACTGTCGCTCGGGTCCAGGTTGCTGTGAATGCTGCCAGAGGTGCTGGCGAGATCCAGGTAGACGCCGATGCCGGGCACGACAGCTACCTGCATGTCACCGGACACGCTGCGCAATTCGATCTGGCCGGTGGCGACGGCCCCCAGCCGGATGTCCCCGCTCGCCGTCTGCGTGGTCACCGAGCTTGCGCAGTAGCCGATCGCGACGTCACCACTCGCCGTGTTGATGCGCGCGTCACCGCCGACTCTCGACGCGTTGACGTCACCAGACGCGGTCCTGATAGCGACGTCGCCGCCGGTCCTGTCGAGCAACACGTCGCCGCTGGCAGATTGCACCGTGACGTCGCCACTCACCGACGCTGCAGATGTATCGCCGCTGGCCGTGTGCATGACCAGGGCGCTGATGTCGCCGACGCAGGCCAGGTCAGCGGAGGCCGTCTTGGCCGCGCAGCTCGATCCCTCCGGCGCCTTGATCGTCAGGTCCAGTCCCCGCCTGCGGCCGAACGCGACGGGCCGCGGTCCGCGGATGAACAGCTGGCCGTCCTCAAAGCCGACCTGGACCTGCGCCAGCAAGTCGTCGATGTCCGTGCTGCGGCGACGCGGGACAACTTCGACGGCGATCGTGCTGGTCGGCTCGCCAGACACCACGATGCTGCCGGATGCCCACGAGTCGATGCTGATGTCTACCGGGTCAGAACATGCGAAATCCCACGTAGTCATGGCCGTGCCCTTCTGATGTGAACGTTGGTACCGGATTACTGGCGAAACTGGGTAGCGACCCTGAGCAGCTAGCTGCGGGCAAAGCCCGTGTACCGCTTGCCGGAGCCTGGCCTGCCAGGTGGCGGGGACGGGAACGGCGGGCGCTTCTTCGGGCCGCCAGGCGGATTCTCGAGGGCCCGGCCGACAGCCCGGACGAGCCAGGCATTCACTGACAAGCCAGCCGATAGCGCTGCTGCCTCCACCCTGGCCTTCATGCTGTCGGAGATCCGCAGCGTTACCCGGGTGTTGCCGGCCTCGTCGGCAGCATCGCCCGCATCCTGCGCCGCATCGTCCTGCATGCGTGTCATGTTGACGACGAACTCAGGCTCGGTCCCGGTCAGCCGGACATCGACAGTCGCGCCGTCAAGGCTGGCGGTGATCTCGTCGGCTGCGGCCGACAGGACGTCGAGCAGCGCGAGCCGCACCGTCGAGTCCAAGGTCTCCGAGAGCATCTCGGCGGCCTGGGCGATGTCCGCGCTAGCGAATCTGGTGATGGCGGTGAGCTCCCGTCGGAGCGATTCCGCGTACTCGCTGAGATCCATGACGTCATCATGACGTCACACCTGACGTCCTGTCAAGCAAAGGAATGACGTCAAAGTGCATACACCCTGACGCCACCGACGCTCTCGCTTACAGTAAGCTTCGCTGCGTGCTACGACGTTCAGGGGCCCCGAGGGAGCGTGCGCATTGAACGGGGGCAGTCCTGACGCCCGGGTAGTCATCCCGCAAGGTCGCAGCCGCATGCCTGCTCGTCTGACCGTCGGGGTCCTGTCAGCGCTGCTGCTGTTCGTCACCGCATCTCACCTCGAGCCGGCCATCCGCGCCGGCCGGCGTGAGGGCACCCATGGCTACTGGGTCGCGACAGCGAAGCATTGCGTGCGGTCAGCGTGCACCTGGAACGGCCAGTTCGCATCGCAAAACGGCCACGTCCTGCTCTCCTCGGCCCATTACGCCGGACGGTTGCCCGCCGGCGTTCACGCTGGCACGCGCATAGCGGCCCTGTTCCCTGGCGGGTCCGGGCTGGTGTATCCGCCATCCGGCTCCGACGGGTGGATATCGCTGCTGGCGGGGCTCATCCTCGCCGTGATCGGACTGTGCTGGTCGAGCTACCGCCTTGTGGCGAAGTACCTCCGGGACCGAGCAAGCGCGACACCCTAGTCCTTCGTTAACCACAAAAGCCGCAAATCGGTCTCCGGGCGTCACCCAACGACCAGGGAATGAGTTCCACCCCCAGCAATCGGCTCCGTCAGCCCGCCCTGCGGCGCGCTAGGTGACCGGCAAGCCGCGGATGGACGCGTCGAGCACCTCCGCGACGTGCGCCACTGGCATCGGCTGACCCGCCGCCGCAAGCGCCTGAGCGATCTGCAGCGAGCAGCCGGGATTCGCGGAGACCAGCAGGTCGGCGCCGGTTGAGGCGACCGCGCGAGCCTTGCGCTCGCCGAGTTCGGCAGCGGCCTCCGGCTGCACGAGGTTGTAGATGCCGGCCGAGCCGCAGCAGGTCCCGGCGTCCGCGACCTCGGCGAGCACCAGGCCGGGAACGCCGCGCAGCAGGGCCCGTGGCTGCGCCGTGATCCGCTGTGCGTGACCCAGATGGCAGGCATCGTGGTACGCCGCCGTGACCGCAAGCTCGGCCCGAGGCGCAACCGGCCCGAGATCGGCCAGGAACTCGCTGAAATCGCGGACGTTCGCGCTGAATGCCGAAGCCCGGACCGCCCAGTCCGGGTCGCTGGCCAGCAGGTGCCCGTATTCCTTCATGGCCGAGCCGCAGCCCGCCGCGTTTACGATCACCGCATCGACGCCAGCGCGCTCGAACGCCTCGATCGTCGCGCGCGCGAAGTCCGCGGCCTCGGCCCGGCGGCCGCCATGCAGCGACAGCGCGCCGCAGCAGCCCTGGCGCCGCGGCACGATGACGTCACAGCCCTCAGCTGACAGCACTCTGGCCGTCGCGGCATTGACCTGCGGGAACAACACCTGCTGCACGCAGCCAGTAAGCATGCCGACGACGGCCCGGCGCTTTCCCCTGGCCGGTACGCGGGCAGGGAGCCGCCGCGGAGCAGCAGCCGGCGGTGTTTCGTGCCGGGAACGCCGGATTACGCCGCCGCCGCGTGCGGCAGGCGGCGGCGGAGCGGGCGCGACAGCCAGAGCGGCGGCGGCCTCCGGCGCGACCCGGCGCAGCAGCGTGCTCCGGGCGGCGAGCCGGTCCAGCCCGGTTCGCTGAGCCGCGCGCAGCGGACCCAGCGCCACGCGAAGCCGGTTCGGGTACGGGAACGTGGCGAAGATGGCAGCGCGCACCGCACGGTCCCGCAGCGACCGGGCGGGCAGCGGCGCCGGAATCCCCGCATCCTGGCCTTTGCTGGTCTCGCCCCAGTCCCGGGCAGCCTCGATGAGCTGGCCATACTGCACGCCGGACGGGCACGCTGTCACGCAGGCCATACAGCCGAGGCACCGGTCGAAATGCTCAGCCGCAGCCGCGCTGCCCTGACCGCTGTCCAGGATCTGGGTGATCAGGTGGATCCGCCCGCGCGGGGAGTCCATCTCCTCGCCCCATAGCTGGTAGGTCGGGCAGGCCGGCAGGCAGAAGCCGCAGTGCACGCAGTCCCCGGCCAGGTCGCGCAGCGACCCGTCCGGATCGAGCGCGCTGCGGACCGGGTCGTCGTGAGCGATGGGCTCGACGATGCCTGTGTCGTCCGCTGTCATCAGATCCCTCCAGGCGACCGGCCGGGCGCCATCCGGTTATCCGGATCGAACTGGTTCTTGACCGCTCGCATCAGCCCAGGTGACTGCACCGGCCCCCACATGTCCACAGCATCCCTGACGGCCGGAGGCGCATGCAAAACCACCGCGGTAGCCGTAGCAGGCACCACGCTTCCGCCGCCCAGCGCGCCGAGACTGGCCCGCAAATCCGCGACGAACCCGGCAACCGCGTCCGCAGCTGCCTCCGCGCCGACCGCGACCTCCAGCACTGCGGCTCCGGCTGACCCGCCAACCGCCGGATCCAGCCCGTGTTGCCCAGCTGCCTCCCGGATCGACGTCAGGACCGGCGCCAGCTTCCCTGCCCAGAACCCAATGCGCAGCAGAGTTCCAGGGCTGCCGCGGCCGCCGGCCAGCGGCCTCAGCCCACGAAACGCTTCGTCCGCCGCTCCGCCGTCCGCGCCCGCTCCGTCGTGGCCGGACTCACGGCCAGGTTCTTCGGTGCCGCGACCGCTGGACGGCGGCCTCAGCACACGAAACGCTTCGTCCGCCGCCCCAGCGTCCGCGCCCGCTCGGTCGTCGGGCGTGCTGTCAGGGCTTGGCTTTGCTACCGAGTCTGCGGGCGTGCGGTGGGCGGGGCGGTCGCCTGTCCGTTTCGTGTGGACAGGCGATTGTCCCGGCACCGCGCGCTCGAGGAGCTCAGCCAGGCGATCGGCCCGTCCGGCGACGCTGGGCTCGTCACCCTCAAGCAGCGCTGCGACGCTCAGTTGA
>DATMMA010000442.1:0-2011 GCA_035570295.1 Streptosporangiaceae bacterium | reverse complement strand
GGTTGACCACCGGAGCGTAGGACGGGTTGCGGTCGCGCGGGTTCGTGCTGACCGACAGGGCTGACACTGGGCGGTGCCCGTAGTACTCCAGCACGTTGGCGGTGGACGGGCCGATAGCCAGCAGCCGACTGCCCGCCGGCACATGGCGGAGGATCCACGTTCCGGCTTCCCGGCCGCCGATCATGCCGCCGCTGCCGGCCAGGAAGTTCGTGCTGAACGACGGCTGGCTCCGCGCCCACGCCGGGACCGCCAGACTGGCCGCCACCGCCATGGCCACGGCGCCCATCGCGACCTTGCCGGCCATCGCGCGGCGCAGCGGAAGCGGGCGGCTCAGCGCCCGGCCGGCCAGGATGGCCAGGGCAGGGGCGACCGGCAGCAAGTACTGGAAGCCCTTGACCGGCCATAGCGTGAAGAAGAGCACGGGCACCACAACCCACGCGAGCAGCATGCGCTCCCGCCAGGTTGCCTCGCGCCGGAGCCAGATGAGTCCGGCGAGCGCGGCGAGCAGGACGGCCGGACCGATCCAGCTCGGCAGGAGCGAGAAGTAGAACCAGGTCTCGTGGTTGGACCGGCGGAACAGCTGCCAGACAAGGTAACTCTGGCCGGTGTTGCTGTGTCTGGCGAGCCGGAGCATGACCGGCCAGATCGCCACCTCCGCTAGGACCAGCGCCAGGGTCAGCGCCAGATGCCTGACTCGTCCGCGCATCGCGGGGGTGAGCGCGAAGAACACGTACAGCGCGCCGAGCAGCACCGCGCTTGTCTCCTTGGACAAGATCGAGGCGCTCATCGCGCTGCCGCACGCGAGCAGCCAGCTGAGCCGGCCAGTCTCCATGTAACGCGCCACGCAGTACAGCGCCGCGGTCGCAAAGAACGTCATCAGGCCGTCGAGCAGGACCTGCCTGCTCACGATCACGTGATAGGGCATCACGGCGAGCAAGAGCGCGGCCACCAGCCCGGCGGCGGTCCCGTACAGCTTCCTGCCGAGCAGGTACGTGACCGCGACCGTCGCGACGCCCACCCCGGCCGCGAAGCCGCGCGCGGTCCAGTCGCTATCGTGAACTCGCAGGACGAGCGAGAGCAGCGTCTGGAAGAGCAGCGGATGCGCCCGGAACACCGGGAACATGGGAGCCAGCGTGGTGTTCCCCGCGATCGACGCCGCCGACCCCGTGTAGACCGCCTCGTCGGTGTTGAAGCCGACGGCGGTCAGCTGCCAGAACCTGAAGACCACCGCGACGGTCATGATGGCCAGCACCGGCAAACCCGGATATGCCAGCCACCTGACGAGCCGCCATCCCGGGTCCGCTGTCCGCGGTCGCGCCAGGCCCGATATGACCGCCTGGGTCGCGGCGATAGCCGCACTGAGACTCGAAGAGGGACCAGCGTAGTGACCGTTACCCGATGAGCGATTGCCGCTACGGGTAGACTCTAGGCTGGCCCCATTCGCTTTTCCCAGGTCGTCGCCTGCGCGGTCGGCTCCAGGTTCCGTGCTGTGCCGGGTGCTCTCGTGCCCTGCAGCGGCGGTGGCCGGTTCGCCGGCCCGGCCGGGGAACGATCCCGAGCCGTTCGTCCCGTGCGATCCGTTGTCCGCGGTCCCGTTGTCCGGAACCCCGTTGCCCCGAGCCGCGCTGCCGGAAATCTGGATCGCCGTGGCGCCGGCCTGCCCCATCAGCCGCGGGATCTCGTCGGCCCAGCCGAAGGTGTCCGAGGCGAGGGTCCTGACCCGGACGTTGCCGAGAAAGCCGGCCAGGATGTCGCGCTCGTCGGCGCGCAGCTCTTTGTAGTTCCTCGCGCCGATGCTGATGGCTGGCGCGATGTACCGGTAGGGCGGGAAGCCGTAGGCGTCCTCAGTGTTGGCGAGTAGCTGGGCCAGTGCTTCTTCCTTGGCCATGTCCGCCAACCGGGGCGATCCGCGTTCGATGATGAACAGCTCGCTGACTCGGGTGGCGCTGGTCATCTGGCAGGGCACCAGCCTGTCGACGTCGTACTTGGGCGGCGGGATCAGCATCTGGGT
>DATMMA010000441.1:0-16338 GCA_035570295.1 Streptosporangiaceae bacterium | reverse complement strand
CCTGCGTAAAGATTCTGGACGGCTTCCGCATCACCAAGGCCACCGCGCACCCTGGGCCCTGATCCCCGCCAGGAGGAGTCGTGTGCGCCAGCCAGCAGGACGCCGGCAAGGAGCGGGACCCGCCACAGCCCCACGTGCTGTCGCCACCGTCCTCCCGGACGCCTAAGCGCTCTTACATCCTGCTGACGTTCCGCGGTCCGCGACGGTCGCAGCCGAGTGATCGGCCGCCTCCCGGCGAGGATCGAGTGCCCGCTAGCGGGCCCGTATCTGCCAGTGAACTCCCGACCAGCGGCGGGTCCCTGTCTGCCAGTGAACTCCCGACCAGCAGCGGGCCTCTATCTGCCAGTGAAGCCATCCTCCCCAGGGAGCCCCTGCCCACCGAGCCTCTGACCGCCAGCGAGCGCCCTCCCGGCGGGGATCCGCCTGAGCGGCGTGCGCAGGCGGAGACTTTCGAGAGCACCGGTGCCGTGGGGTATGCGGCCAGCGTGCTTGACGCGAGCCTGATAGTCATCGGAGGCGCCCTGTTCCTCTGCGCGCTCGCCACGATCAGCTTCACCTGGGTCTGGTCCTGGCACGCTGGCTCAGCCCACACCTTCAACCTGTCCCACATGCACGGAATCTGCACCAGCGCGATGGGCGAGCTCGCGCAGGGCGCCTCGAGCAACGTCGCGAGCCACTGCCTCTGGGTCGACGGCACCTGGACCGAAGCAGTTGCCCTCACCGCGGGCGGCTGCATACTTGCCGTGATCGGAATCGCCCGCATCGTGGGCGCGCTGAGAACGCCGGCCTGACCCGAGCGGCTAGCCGATCATCTCGAATACGGCAAGGACCTTGGTCGGGCGCAGCAGCACTACGAGCTCGCCTGGCACGCCGTTGCGGCGGCCGAACTCCTCCGCACGTTCGGGCCCCACATATCTGGCCGCGATCGCTGTCGCGGTCCTGAGCAATTCGGCCGGGTCCTCGGAGAGCTCTGCCACCCCCTGGACCTGGACGAACCCGTAGGGCGGCTGCTCTAGGTCCACGCAGATCGCGGCGCGCGGGTCACGGGCGAGCGACTGCCCCTTCGCGGAGTCCTTGCCGGTGTTGAAGACGAGAGCTCCGTCCTCGATGACGAACCACACCGGGGTGACCAGCGGGCGCCCGTCGGCGGCGCGGTAGCTGAGCTTGCCGGTCCGTGTCCCTTCCAGCAGGAAGTCACGGACCTCCGGGTCGGCTAGGGAAGCCACGCTGGAAGCCTAACAAGGTCGGGTATCCACGATCACTTGGCGGCCGGTCTGACCACCGGCCGGCAATCCAGCGGGGGACGCTACCGTCTCGCCGGACGACCAGTGCTTCGCGCCGCACCAACAGCGCGCCCGGCGTCCTCGGCGGCCAGGTCGGCGTTGATTGCCGCGCCGGCGGTCAGTCCCGCGGCAGCGGAGGTGATGACCTGTGCCTGGAGGTTGGCGAGGTTGCCGGCTACCCACACGCCGGGCACGCTAGTCGCGCCGGACGGGTCGGCCTGGATCTGGGTCCCGATCACCTGCCCGCCCGCAGTCACCTCGACTGGGGTCAGGCCGAGCGGTGCGAGCAGTTCCGCGTTGGCAGTCATCCGGGGTGCCACGATAAGCGCGTCCAGGGCCACGCGGCTGCCGTCGGCGAGCTTTACCCCGGTCAGGCCGTTGTCGCCGGCCTCCACCTGGACGACTGTGCCCTCGATGACCGCGATACCGAGCGCGGCGAACTGTTCGCGCTGCTCATCCGCGAGCTCCGGGGCGGTGTGGGCCAGCACGGTCACGTGCTGGCTGAGCTGACGGAACAGCAGTGCCTGGTGCACCGCGCCGGGCCCGGTGGCCAGGATGCCGATCTGATGGTCCCGTACTTCCCACCCGTGGCAGTACGGGCAGTGCAGCACATCGAGGCCCCACCGCTCAGCCAGGCCCGGTACATCCGGAAGCTCATCGTGCAGACCGGTCGCCATCAGCAGCCGCCGTGCGGTCACCGTCCGGTCGCCGATCTGGACGGCGAAGCGCTCGCCGTCCCGGCTCAGCGCAGTGACCCGGCCGGTCTCGACGGCGCCCCCGTACCTGGCCACCTCCTCACGGCCTGCCGCGTAGACGTCCGCCGGCGGCGTGCCGTCGCGGGTGAGGAAGTTGTGCACGTGTGCGGCCGGGGTGTTGCGCGGCTCGCCAGCGTCCACCACCAGCACCGAGCGGCGGGACCGGGCCAGCGCGGTCGCTCCGGCCAGTCCGGCCGCGCCTCCGCCGACCACCACGATGTCATAGCTGTTGTTCATGCGCCCACCATGAGTCGCACCATGAGAGTTGACAAATCTGTTTGCCGAAGCAGCAATAGATACGTGGACGAAGACCGTGTGCTCAGCGCAGTCGGCCCGCGTTTGCGGGCGCTGCGCCAGCAGCGCGGCGCCACTCTCGCCAGCGTCAGCGCGGCCACCGGCATCTCGGTGAGCACGCTGTCGCGGCTGGAATCGGGCGGCCGCAAGCCAACCCTGGAGTTGCTGCTTGCGCTATCGCGCGCGTATCAGGCGCCGCTCGACGAACTCGTCGGCATGCCGCCGCCTGGCGACCCTCGCGTGCGCATCAGGCCCGTGCGCCGTCACGGCCGCACCCTCATCCCGCTAACACAGCGGCCAGGCGGGCCACGGGCGTACAAGATGCTCCTGCCGCCCGCCGAGCCTGAGGCCGAACTGCGCACCCACGAGGGCTACGAATGGATGTACGTCCTGTCCGGCCATGTGCGGCTGCGGCTGGCCGACCTCGACTTCGTGATGAAGACCGGCCAGGCCGCCGAGTTCGACACCCGCACCCCGCACTGGTTCGGCAGCGCTGGCCCAGAACCCGCCGAACTGCTCGTCCTGTTCGGGCCCCAGGGCGAACGCATGCACATCCGTGCTCGGCCACGCACCAGCCAACGGCCTCAATAACAAGCGACTCGCGGGCCGAACTCACTTCGTGCGCAGGTTCCCGCAGGTCACGAGGCGATTGGCGTCCCGCCGGGCTCGGCAGCGGTTCCGCCGACGCGAGCGAGTGACGGGGCAGGATCTGGCCGGTCTGGCAGAACGCATACCATTCCGTCGCTGAAGCCCGCCGAGCCGATCCCGAATGCGGCGTTGAACCGGTCGAGGTTCACCAGCGTCAGCAGGGCGGTGATCTCCACCAGCTGACGATCGTCGAAGTACGACCGCACTCGCGTGAACAACTCGTCGGTGACCTCGACCGGGGTGCGCATCACCGCGACCGCGTAGTCGAGCGCCGTCTTCTCGCGATCGGTGAAGAGGTCGCTGGACTGGTACCGCGGCAGGGCGAGGAGTTCGGAGTCGGAGAATCCCGAGTTGCGGCATATTTGCGAGCCGAGGTCGACACAAAACTCACACCCGATCATCTGCGCGCCCTTCAGCTCGACCAGGTTCTTGATCCGCTCATCGACGGACTTGCCCTTGCGAACCGCCTGGTTGAACCGGCCCATGCCCATCATCATCTTCGGCTGGTGCGCCCAGATCTCCATCGGCTCGATCCCGCTGCCAGTCTGCGGATCGCGCCCGGTCAGCTTCCTCATCATCCGAGGGCCGAACTTATACACGAGCTTGACGATCGGGCCGGCCTGAGACTTTGTTACGCCTTCAATGCGTGCCATCGGGCATCCTCCTGCCACATCGGCTCTGATATAGAGCCTCATTCCCCCTGACACATCGCCGCCGGGAAACGTGACACGAATGGATCACCTGAGTTCGCAGATCGCAGCCGCCTGGGCAGACGTCACGTCGCATTCAGCGGCGGGTCGGCTGCCACCTCACGCGCGGTTTCCCTGTCGACCTTGCCCGCGCCGTCGGGCCACGGGCGCACCCAGCGTTCGGCGATCTCGCCGAATCGCTCGAACCGCGCCCGGCCCGCTTCACCGAGCGCGTCGACCACGGACGTGATGAGCGTCTCGACCACAGCAAGGGCGGGGGTGAGGCTCTCGAACGGGGCGGGGCCTGACACCTGAGCGGTGAGCACCGCGTCGGCGATGTCGGCTACCGGAGACAGCCACGGGTCAGTGACAAGGAGTATCCGTGCACTTGCCGCGCGTGCCGCGCGTGCGATCTCCAGCGTGTCGCGCTCGTAGCGACGGAAGTCGAAAGCAACGACGGTATCCCGCTTGGCGATGTCGGCGATGGCGCCGGCGCGGTCACTTGCTGACGGCCCGACCAGACGGACATCCGGGCGCAGCTCGCGAAGCACCGAGGTCAGGTGCGCCGCCAGCAACTGGCTGAACCACCCGCCGGTGACCAGCACCTGGCGGCCGCCGTCAGCGACCAGGGACACCGCCCGCTGGAATTCATCGGGGTCCAGCCCGGCCACGCTGGCTGTTACGGCCTCCCCGAGCGTGCGCGCGCTCGCGCCGAGCACATCGCCGGACCGCTCCGCCTCCTGATGCCGCCGGTATATTTCCGCGGGCGTCATCATGCGGGCGGCGATCTCCTCGTGCAGCGCGCGCTGGAATGCCGCGTAGCTGCTGAACCCCAGCTCGGCGATGAACCGGCTGACGGTGGGGCCGCTGACCCCGGCGACGCGGGCCAGCCGGGCAGACGACTCAAGGCCGATCGTGGGCGGCCCTGCGAGCAGTGTTCTCGCAACGCGGCGCTCCGACGGCGACAGCTCGCCAAGCCGCTGGCGGATCTGCTCCGCTATGCTCAGCGGCCCGCCAGAACTTCCTTGCGCCCTGCGTGTAGATGCCGGCCTTCGCCCCGCGGGCGAGCTTTCCTCCGGTGGCTCAGCCATCGCCCCACCTCGTAACACTATTGAAATGATTCGATCAGAATAGCGTCTTGACCACTGATTCTGAATCATGTTGTACTCATGCATGCTTCTGGCTGAATGTCTGTGTATGGACAGGACGTCCGAACCGGGTTTCGCTCGCGGCTGCTTTCGTGCTGCACTTTCGCACCGATCGTCCCGCCCGGCGCGCGACCAGACTGCGTGCGCGGCACGCCGCGTCGTGAACTCCCCCGCGGTCACGAAGGAGTCCAGCTCATGAAGATCACCCGACTCGCCCTTCGCGGGCGACCATGCGCACACCGCCCTGCATCCACGTGGCGGGCCAGGGCGCTGCTGACTGCCGTCACCGGGATCGCCCTCGCGTCCGCCGGTATGGCTGCCGGCGCCGCCGCCCCGGCTGCCGCCGCCAGCAGCTCGTCCGGCTCGACGCTAACCGTCGAAGCTCAGACCGCGTTCTCCACGTTCAACCCGTTCACCGCCTACAACAGCGGCGATCTGGAAGTGATCAACGAGATCTACCCGATGCTCACAACCACCAGCAAGCAGGGCGCGCCTGAGCCCTACCTGGCAACCAAGTGGAGCATCTCATCGGACAAGCTCACCTGGACTTTCACTCTCAAGTCCGGCCTGAAGTGGAGCGACGGCAAGCCTCTGACCGCGGCGGACGCGGCCTGGACGCTGAACCTGATATTGCACAACGCGGCGGCCGGCGCCGCCAACGGTGCACTGGTGGCCGGCTTCGCCAGCGTGACCGCACCCAGTCCCACAACGCTGGTCATCACGACCAAGAGCCCGGCAGCGAACCTGCTGTACAACCTAGCCATCATCCCGATCGTGCCCGAACACAGCTGGGCCGGGCAGGTCTCGCACCTCGCTAACTTCACCAACCAGGGCACGCCCGTCGTCGGATACGGGCCGTTCTCCCTGACTGGCTTCGTGCCAAACCAATCAGCCACGCTGACCGCGAACAAAAGCTTCTTCATGGGCGCGCCGAAGTTCCACACCCTGATCGTCCAGTACTTCTCAAATGGGGACGCCGCGGTGGCCGCGCTGCGCAGCGGGCAGCTCGATGACATCGACGACAGCTTGACCGCCACGCAGTTCAACGCGCTGAAGGCAGCCAAGGACATCACCGTGGCCCCGCAGGTCTCGGCCGCCTGGACCGCGATCGAGCTCAACCCGGGCGCCCGGACCAGGCAGGGCCGGCACTTCGGCAATGGCAACCCCGCGCTGGAGAACGTGAAGGTACGCCAGGCAATCGAGCTGGCGATCAACAAGAAGGAGCTGGTGTCGAAGAACTGGGACGGCCTGGCGGTGACGGGACAGGGCTACCTGCCGCCGGCCTACCCGCACTGGCAATGGACGCCACCTGCCTCCCAGCAGCTCAGCTACGATCCAGCCAAGGCCAACGCGCTGCTTAACGCGGCCGGGTACAAGACGGGCCCGAACGGGATACGGATCGACCCGAAGACCCACAAGCCGCTGACCTTGCGGCTGGGCATCCACTCCGACGAGTCAAGCGACGCCGCGATGGCCCCTTACATCGTGGAGTGGCTGAAGGCAGTCGGTATCGGCGTGACCATCGACTCGATGAGCTATAACCAGCTCAACGCCGACCTGCCTAAGGGCGACTGGGACATGCTGTCGGACACCTGGTCCACCGGCCCCGACCCCACCTACCTGCTGTCTATCCAGACCTGCGGAGTCCTGCCGCTCAATAACGGCAGCGGGTTCAACACCGACTCGTTCTTCTGCAACCCGGCGTACGACCAGCTCTACGCTCAGCAGGCCACCGAGTTCAGCACCGCGCAGCGGGCGGCCACGGTCGGCAAGATGCAGCAGATCCTGTATTCCAACGCGGTCGACGTCGTGCTGTACTACCCCGACTTCCTCAGCGCCGTCCGCACCAACGCAGTCAAGGACTACTTCTTCGGCAAGCCCAACGCCCAGGGCTTCTACCCGCAGCAGAATCTGTTCATCAACTGGCTGGACGCCACGCCGGTCGCGAGTAGCGACACCAGTTCCTCGTCGGGCACGGCGCTGGCCATCGTGATCCCGATCGTGGTCGTGGTGCTGCTCGCGGGCGCGGCGCTGGTTTTCTGGCGGCGCAAGACAGCAGGCGAGCGGGAGTGACGTCTTGAGCAGCACTTCGGCGCCGCTATCGGCTCTGGGCCTGAGCGCGCTGGAGACCCCGCCGTCCGGGGCCTCCAGCGCGCGGGACTTCGCCCACTACCTCGCCAGCAAGATCGTCGCGGCCTTGGTGAGCTTCGTGGCCCTGCTGGTGGTCGGCTTCATCATCTTCAGCCTCATGCCATCCAACCCGGTGCTGGCACTTACCAGGGGACGGCCGACCAGCGCCAAGCAAGTCGCGTTCCTCACCAAGGAACTCGGGCTGAACCAGCCGATCTGGGAACGCTTCGGCCACTACGTGATCAACACTCTGCAGGGCCACCTCGGCTACTCCTTTCAGTTCGAGACGCCAGTCGCCACGCTGATCGCGCAGCGGCTGTGGCCGACGATCCTGCTCATGGGCTCGTCCACGATCGTGTCGGTGCTGCTCGGCATGTGGCTGGGCATCCGCAGCGGCTGGCGGCCTGGCAGCCTGCTGGACCGCGTCTCGACCGGTTCGGCCATCACGCTGTGGTCAGTGCCGACGTTCTGGCTGGGGATCATCCTGCTCGTGCTCGGCAGTGTCGGCTTCGGGCCGATCCCGCCGCTGTTCCCGGCGGGCGGTATGGCTACCGCCGGCACCGCCGGGGGGTTCGCCATTATGCACATCCTCGACATCGCCAGGCACCTGGTGCTGCCCTGCCTGACCCTGGTGCTGGTGGTCTTCGCCCAGTACCAGATGATCATGCGCTCGTCGATGATCGACGAAACAGGCAATCCCTACTTGCTCACCGCACGGGCCAAGGGCCTGCGCGACGCTGAGGTCAGGCAGCGACACGCAGTACCGAACGCGCTGCTGCCATCGGTGACTCTGATCTTCCTGCAGGTGGGCACGATGATCAGCGGCGCGATCACGGTGGAGACCGTGTACTCCTGGCCTGGCCTTGGCTACCTCACCTACCAGGCCCTGCAGATCCCCGACCTGCAACTGCTCGAGGGCACGTTCATCATCTTCAGCGCCTCGGTGATCGTGTTCAACCTCCTCGCCGACGTGCTCTACCGCTTTCTCGACCCCCGGGTGCGGCGGGCATGACGGCGACCACGACTCAGGCACCTGGTGCCGCCGCGGCACCGCCGAGGCTCCTCGCGCTGCGGCGGTTCGCCCGCGAGTTCGCCGCCCGGCCGGCCGCCATGGCCGGCCTCGGCATCCTGCTCGCGCTGACCATCCTGGCCCTGACCGCTCCGCTGTTCATCCACGCCAGCGACCTGAACGTGGTCAACGCACCGGGCCAGCCACTGTCGCCCCCGTCAGCGCGCTTCCCGCTCGGCACCGACTACGCCGGCCGCTCGATCGTGCCGCTGCTGATCTGGGGCACCAGGCCGTCGCTAGCCATCGCGGTGCTCGCGACCGCGCTCACGATGATTGTCGGCAGCCTCATCGGGCTACTGGCCGGACACTTCGGCGGAACCACCGCCAGGATTCTGATGGCGATCACCGACTGGTTCATCGCGCTGCCCACGCTGCCGCTGGCCATTGCCCTGGCCGCGGTACTCGGCCAGGGCAATACCTCGATCACGATCGCAATCGCGGTCACCTCGTGGTCGGGCACCGCGCGGCTCATCCGGGCCCAGACGCTGGCGGTAGAGGCCCGCCCGTTCATCGAGCGCGCGAAGGCGCTGGGCGCGCGGGACAGCCAGCTTGTGTTCCGCCACGTGCTGCCGAACGTGGCGCCGTTCATCCTGGTCTCCGCCACCCTCACGGTATCTGGCGCGATCATCTCCGAAGTCACGCTCGCGTTCCTCGGCCTCGGCAACCCGACCGACGTGTCCTGGGGCTCGATGATCAACCAGGCATTCTTTCAAGGCGCTGTGTCCGCCGGCGCCTGGTGGTACATCTTGCCGCCGGGCGTCGCGATCGTGATCGTAGCGCTGGCGTTCACCATGATCGGGCGCGCAGTGGAAAACCTCCTCAACCCCCGGATGGCGAGAAGGCCATGACGATGGCTTCGGAAGCCAAGACGACGGCCCCGCTGCTCGAGGTCCGTGACCTCGCAGTGGCCTACCGGTCAGGCGCCGAGACCGTGCGGGCGGTCCGCGGGGTGAGCTTCACCCTCGAGGCCGGACAGACGCTCGGCATGGCCGGCGAGTCCGGCTGCGGCAAGACCACTGTCGCGCTCAGCCTGCTGCGCCTGCTGCCAGCGTCGGCGAACCTGAGCGGGCAGATCCTGTTCAAGGGCGAGAACATCATCGGCATGGGCTGGCAGCAGCTCCGGGCGGTGCGCTGGTCTCAGGCCTCGGTGGTGTTCCAGGGCGCGATGAGCGCGCTGAACCCGGTCCGCACGATCGGCGAGCAGATCTGCGAGCCGATCCTGCTGCACGAGAAGGTTGGCCGGCGGGTGGCCGAAGCCAGGGCAGCTGACCTGCTTGACAGCGTTGGCGTGCCGTCCGCACGGCAAGCGAGCTACCCGCATGAACTGTCCGGCGGCCAGCGCCAGCGTGTGATGATCGCGATGGCCCTCGCCTGCCAGCCTGACCTCATCATCGCCGACGAGCCGACCACGGCACTCGACGTCATCGTCCAGGCGCAGGTCCTGGAGCTGCTCACCGGCCTGGTCCGCGAGCGTCAGATCAGCATGATCGTGATCAGTCACGACCTGTCGGTGCTCGGCGAGACCTGCGACCGGCTCGCGATCATGTACGCGGGCCGCGTCGCCGAGACCGGGCCATCGCGCGAGGTGCTCGGCGCGCCGCGGCACCCCTATACCGGGATCCTGAGCCGCGCTTTCCCGCACATGGGCGACCCCGAATCGCGGCTGGCTCCCGCCGGGCTGCCTGGCGAGCCGCCCGACCTTCGCGGCGACATCGCGGGCTGCCCGTTCGCGCCGCGCTGCCCGGAAGTTATCGACGCCTGCCTGACCCACGACATCCAGTTGTGGTCGGCGGGCGAGCACCGCGAGTCCGCCTGCCTCAAGGTGCTGGACAACTACGCCACCGGGCCAGGCACGGACCACGCGGACGAAGCCGGGACGCGCCAGGCGATACTGCCCGAGCCAGCCGGATCACAGGCCGCCGGGGAAGTCAGCCGTACCGGCGATCCCGTGCTCGAGGCCGACGGCTTGCGCGTGGTGTTCCCTGGCCGGCGCGGCCGCGGCCCGGCACGCGCTGTCGATGACGTGAATCTGACGATCGGCCGCGGCGAGATCGTCGCCCTGATCGGCGAGTCCGGCTGCGGTAAGTCCACGCTGGCTCGCGCCCTGGTGGGCCTGGCCCCGCCGACCGACGGCGAGGTGCGCTACTGCGGCGCGCCGCTTCGCTTCAGTGGAAGCTCGTTGCGCGAGCACCGCCGTCATGTCCAGCTTGTGCTGCAGGACCCGGCCGCAGCGCTGAACCCGAGGCAGACCGTGTACGACGCCGTCGCGGAGGGACCCCGGCTGCACGGCATGCGGGCCGGCCTGACCGAGCGGGTGCATGACGCGCTGGCGAAGGCCGGCCTGCGCCCGCCGGAGCAGTACGTCAGCCGCTACCCCCACGAGCTGTCCGGCGGCCAGCAGCAGCGCGTGGTGATCGCCGGAGCGCTCGCTCTCGAGCCTTCCGTCATCGTCGCCGACGAGCCAGTGTCCTCGCTGGATGCCTCCGTGCGCGGCGAGATCCTCAAGCTGATCCTGGATCTGCGCGACCGGCTGTCGCTCGGTGCACTCATCGTCAGCCATGACCTCGGCGTCGCCTGGAACATCGCCGATCGGGTGGCGGTGATGTACCTCGGGCGGATCGTGGAGGCCGGGCCGGTGGCCGATGTGCTGCTGCGCCCTCGTCACCCCTACACCCAGGCGCTGCTCTCGGTACTCCCGGACGCCAGCCGGGATCATCCCGGCCGCCCGCTCGCGGGCGAGCCGCCCGACCCGACGAACGTCCCGGCAGGCTGCCGGTTCCATCCGCGCTGCCCGCGCCGGGCCGCGCTGCCCGTCGGCGACGAGCAGGCCGAGGTGTGCCGCACCGTGCCGGTGCCCGTGCTCCCGGCCATTGCGTTGGAGAGCGCGGGCACCAGCCTGGTCGCCTGCCACCTCGCCGATCTCGACGTTCCGACGCTGGTCGAGCAGTCCGGCACGGCAGGTTAGCGGAAGTCGCGGCAGCGATTACGGCATCGACGGAACGGCGTTCGCCTGAACGACTTCCGAGTAGAAGCGCGCGCTCGACTTCGGGATCCGGCGCTGGGTCTCGAAGTCAACGAAGATGATCCCGAAGCGCTTCTGGTAGCCCCAGCCCCATTCGAAGTTGTCGAGCAGCGACCAGACGTAATAGCCGGCCAGGTTCACTCCGGCCTTTACCGCGCGAGCACACGCCTCCAGGTGCTCGTGCAGGTAGCTCACCCGCTCCAGGTCGTTCACCGCGCCGAGCGGGTCGACATAGTCCTCGGCTGCGCATCCGTTCTCGGTGATGTACAGCGGCATGCCGGCAGCCTGACCGGACACTTGCAGCAGCAGCTCGTAGAGACCCTCGGGGTCAACCAGCCAGCCCATCGGCGTCCGCTCGAGCTCGGCGGGCCGGTATTCGACCACCCCGGGCAGCCCGCAGCGCGCCACCTCCTCGCCGCGCCGCAGGTCGTCCGGATCGCCGGCCCGCAGGTAAACGGGGGAGTAATAATTCACGCCAAGGAAATCGACCGGCTGACGGATGATGTGCATGTCACCGTCGGCGATCATGCCGGGAACGGGCAGCAAGGCGGGGCTCGCATGCGCCGGGTAGCGGCCGTGCAGCACCGGCTCGAGGAAGAGCCCGTTCAGGTTGGCGTCGGTCGCCAGCCACGCTTTCTCTACCGCCTCGGGCTGGGTGCCTTCCGGCAACCTGACCGGATGCATGTCGAACGTGATGCCAACCGGCGTATCCGGCCGCACGCTGCGCAGCGCCTGAGTGGCCAGCCCATGCGCCACCAGCAGGTGATGAGTCGCCGCGGCGGCGGCAGCCGCATCGGTCAGGCCCGGCGCGTGCACGCCGTCGCGGTAGCCGTGGCTCGCCACGACCTGCGGCTCGTTGAGCGTGATCCAGCGCGACACCCGGTCGCCCAGCTGCTCGGCAACAATCTGTGCGTAGTCGGCGAATCGCTCGGCCGTGCTGCGTACCGCCCAGCCGCCGCGGTCCTGCAACTCCTGCGGCAAGTCCCAGTGATAGAGCGTGACAGCCGCCGCGATGCCCTTGCTGGCAAGCTCGTCAAGCAGTGACCGGTAGTAGTCAACGCCCTTCTGGTTGACCGGTCCGGTCCCGGTCGGCTGGATCCGCGGCCATGCGATAGAGAACCGGTAGTCCGACAGCCCGAGTTCGGCCATCAGAGCGACGTCCTCGCGATAGCGGTGATACGAGTCGCAGGCGATATCGCCGGTGTCGCCCCTGCGGACCTTGCCCGGCACCCGGCTGAAGGTGTCCCAGATGGACATCCCCCGCCCGTCGGCAGTCACTGCTCCCTCGATCTGGTACGCGGCAGTCGCCGCGCCCCAGGTGAAGCCCTCCGGGAAAGACAGCGCGCCATTGGAGCCCGTCCCCGCTGCGGTCATCTAGCCACTCCTTGTGTTACCGGAACGTTGCGTGTTTGCTAATTCGGGGCCTTGACGACCCCTTCAGCGAGTCCTAGTGTAAGCGCTTAGATCAAGCAATGTAAGCGCTTAGATCAGACGATGTGAGTGCATTTAGCCCCGGCCAATTGGGGATTGAGCACATGACGAAAGACCCAGGGATTCTGCACCGTGACGGCGTTGCATGAGCACCTCCGAGGTGCACGGCAGCGACCCGTCCGGCCTGCCCGATCCAGGGCTGCCGCAGATGCCTGAGCCCCGATCGTCCGGTTTGCGGGAACCGGGCGCAGGTGGCGGGCCGGAGGCCGGTGCGGTCTCCGGCCCGCACGCCGCCGATCCGCAGGCGGCCCCCGCGGACCAGGGCGACACGCAGGCCGGCAACTCGCAGTCCGAGGCCCCGGCCGGTGAGATGCCTTATGACACGCTGCTGATCCCGCAACCGCATCTGGCCGCCGCGAGCCGCACAGCGGCGAATCCGATCACCCTCTATGACGTCGCCCGGCTCGCAGGCGTGTCTACCGCCACAGTGTCTCGTGTCGTGCACGGTCTGGACCGGGTGGCCGACGGCACCAGGGCCCGCGTGCGGGAGGTCATCGACCAGCTCGGCTACGTCCCGGACGGGGCGGCGCAGAGCCTGTCGCGCCGGCAGAAACACGTCATCGGCCTCGTCGGAGTCGAGCGACTAGCACCGCATCAGTACGACATCGAGAGCATGAGCCTGCTCTTCTACGACGAGATCCTCCGGGGTGTCGAGCAGCGCATCCGATATCACAACTGGTCTCTCCTTATTACTTACCTGCGTGAGGAGAGCAACGACGACCTGCGCCGGCTGCAGTCACTGTCCGGCAAAGTCGACGGACTGCTGATCGGCGAGGGCATCGTGCCCTCCGACGAACTGGCGCGGCTGGCCGCGCGGCTTCCGGTCGTCGTGGTGGCCGGCGATCCTGCAGAACATGCCGCCGACGTGGTGACGGCGGACAACCGGTCTGGCTCGGCCGCCCTCGTCCGGCACCTGGTGGAAGTGCACGGGCGCCGGCGGTTCTTTCATGTCGACGGCCCGCCAAGCGCGCCCGACGCCAAGGAGCGCCGGCTCGCGCTAGGCGAAGTTATCCAGGCGCATCATGGAGTCGCTCTCGTCGGCTCGCACTGCGGGCGCTTCAGCGTGCAGAGCGGTGAGGATGCCGGCGAGAAGCTCCTCGCCGAGCGTGACGGGCTGCCGGATGCCATCGTCTGCGCGAACGATCAGATGGCCATCGGCGTGCTGCACGCACTGGCCAGGGGCGGCGTGCGGGTGCCCGAGGAACTGTCGGTCACCGGATTTGACGACATCTTCCCCGGCAGCCTGTTCGAGCCGTCGCTGACCACCGTGCACCAGCCCATGCGGCTGCTGGGCGAGCGGGCCTGTGCCCGGCTGCTCGACCGCATAGCCCAGCCGGACTTGCCGCCGCAGGTGGAGCTGCTGCCTACCGAACTGGTGCTGCGCAAGAGCTGCGGCTGCCCGCCCGGCACCGCGGCGCGAACGCTTGCTCCGCAACCCGGCACCGCCGTCCTCGCGGCCGGCGCTCTCGTCGATACCCCGGGTGGCCGGGGCCGCCGCCACGCTCGTCCGACCGCTGAGAGTTAGGAGCAGGGCGATGCCCTTCATCCTCCGCCGGCTGGCCTTCTACGTGGTCACCGCGTGGGCCGCGCTGACGGTGAATTTCTTCCTGCCGCGCGCGATGCCAGGCAACGCGGTCGAGGCGATCATGTCCAAGTTCCCCAGCTTGACGCCGGCCACGTACCACGCGCTGGAGATAATGCTCGGCGTCGGACATCCCGGCTCGCTCTGGGACCAGTACGTGGGCTACCTGAACAACGTCGTGCACTTCAACTTCGGCATCTCGGAGTCCAATTACCCGGCACCGGTGTCGTCGCTGCTCGCCCAGACAATCCCGTGGACGCTGGCGCTCGTCGGCAGCGCGACCGTGATCGCGTTCTTCCTCGGCACCCTCTTCGGAATCGTCGCCGGGTGGCGGAACGGCGGCTGGCTGGACCGGCTGCTGCCAGGCATGATGTTCGTGCAGGCGATACCCTACTTCTTTCTCGCGCTGCTGCTGCTGTGGCTGCTGGCCGTCAAAGTGCTGCACATCTTCCCCATCGGTCAGGGGTACGCGGGAGGGCTGGTCCCCGGCTGGGACTGGACCTTCATCAGCAGCGCCATCGCCCACTCGGTGCTACCGGCCTTCACCATCGTGATCACGTCGGTCGCCGGGTGGATGCTGCAGATGCGCAACGTGATGATCACAACCATCGGCGAGGACTACGTACTCGCGGCTCAGGCCAAGGGCCTGCCGAACCGGCGCGTCATCTTCAGTTACGCGGCACGCAACGCGTTCCTGCCGCAACTGCAGGGGTTCGGGCTGGCACTCGGCTTTGTGGTGTCCGGCGCCATCGTCATGGAAATCGTCTTCTCCTATCCGGGTATCGGGCTGCTGCTGCTCGGCGCGGTTCAGTCCGATGACTTCCCGCTCATGCAGGCGATCTTCCTGATGATCACCTTCGCCGTCCTGCTCGCCAACCTGGTCGTCGATCTCGTGATCGTCGCCGTCGATCCGCGCGTGCGAACGAGAGAGGCAGGCTGATGACCGCCACGTTTCCGATCACCGCCGAGGCGACTGCGCTGGCCGCAGCCCCGACACGCCAGCTCGGCCGGTGGCGGCGGCTGCCGCTGAACGCCAAGGCAGGCGTGATCCTGTTCGGGCTGTTCGTGCTCGCGGCTGTCATCGGGCCTGAGGTCGCCCCGTATAACCCGAGCTTCCAGAGCCCGAACCCGGCCCTCTCGCTGACCGCGCCGAGCGCCGCGCACCTGCTCGGCACCACCCAGTCTGGCGAGGACGTGCTGTCGCAGCTGCTGACCGGCATCCGGCTGACGCTCGAGCTCGGCCTGCTGGTTGGCGTCGTCGCCACAGCCTTGTCGGTCCTCGTCGGAGTGACGGCGGCTTACCTCGGCGGGGTGTGGGACGACCTGCTGATGTTGCTCAGCAACGTTTTCCTCGTCATACCCGCGCTGCCGCTGTTGATCATCTTGCTCGGTTACCTGCCGCGCACCAACCAGACAGCGACGATCCTGGTGCTGGCCGGGCTGGGCTGGCCGTGGGGCGCGCGCGTGATCCGCGCCCAGACGCTGTCGATCCGCGGCCGTGACTTCGTCGCCGCCGCCCGCGAAACGGGTGAGAGCGGCTGGCGGATCATCGCGTTCGAGATCGTGCCGAACGAAGTCGGCCTCATCGCGGCAAACTTCGTTAATACCGTGCTGTACGCCATCGGTACGTCGGTCGCGCTGGCCTTCATCGGGCTGACGAACACCTCGACCTGGAGCCTCGGCACCATCCTGTTCTGGGCACAGAGCCAGGAGGCGCTGCAGCTCGGCGCCTGGTGGTGGTTCGTCCCGCCGGGCCTTGCTGTCGCCCTGATGGGCACCGCCCTGGTACTGCTCAATACCGGCATCGACGAACTCGGTAACCCGCGGCTGCGGGACGCCAACCAGCGCGCCAAGATCAATGGCCGTCGGCTGCAGCCCACCGCCCCGACGCCAGTCCTGCACGCCGCGCTGCCGCCGCTACGGCAGAGCCCGGTGACCGCATTCATGCGCTCGTTCTCCCGCAGCGCGTACCTAGCCGACCGCGCGCAGCGCCTGTCCGCACCACAGCCAAGCGAGGGCCAGCGATGAGCACTGACCTAGGCGGCCCCGTTCCCCTTCCGGCAGAGCCAGGAGGCCGCGGGAGGTTTGCCGGCGAGCCTGTGCTGTCGATCCGCGATCTTTCGGTTGCCTACCGCACCGTGGCCGGCGATGTGCGCGCGGTCGACCGGGTCAGCCTGGACCTTGGCGCCGGCGAGGTCGTCGGCCTGGTCGGCGAGAGCGGCTCGGG
>DATMMA010000440.1:0-3957 GCA_035570295.1 Streptosporangiaceae bacterium | reverse complement strand
TGCGCCAGAGCCGCGCGGAATCGGGGAAACCGTGCATGAGCAGCACCGGGACACCGGCGCCGTGCTCCTCGACGTACAGGGATGTGCCGTTGACCTCGATCAACCGCCCCGGATCCGGGTTCATGCCAGGCTCCGGCCGGTTCGTTCCAGGCCCGGAAACGCCCGGCTCGCACCTCACGTAGCGCTCTTGGGCAAGGCGGCCGACCCTCGCCGGGTCTTGCCGGTCATCGAGTGCATAGGAGCGAGTGTGGTTGGCCAGGCCGACGCTCGCATCTGCCAGTGCACAGTGGAACTAGCCAGTCGTCGTGCGTACAGAGATGGTCATGCAGAGACCTGAACTCGCCTGATGGAGCCTCAGCCTGGTACGGCGAGCCCGGCGCGGCTATGCGGCATCGGCGGCGGGGAGCAGGACGTGCTCTAGCTGGCTGCGGGCGATGTGTCTCAGCAACGCGGTCTTGCCCACGACCGGCTGCCCGACTGGCCACTGGCAGATACGAGCGCACGTGGGACACCGCCCAGGACCAGCGGTCACGCCGGCCCGACACGAAAGAAGCGCCGATCGTGAGCGCCGACCGCTCCGGCCTGCTGACGTGAGGAGGCCGGTAATCCCCGTCTGGCTGGGTCATGACGTGACCGGATCGGTCCGGTTCGGGACTTGATCCGGCCTTACGCGCGAGTCTGTCCCAGCCCGATGCTTGTCATCATGACTCGTGCTCTTCTCGTCATCGACGTTCAGGAATCGTTCCGGCAGGGACCGCTGTGGCCGGTCATCTCCAACCCCGGCATCGCCAGTGATGTCGCCCGCCTCGTCGACGGCGCGCGGGCAAACGGCGACCTCGTCGTGTGGGTGCTGCACTCCGAGCCGGGATCCGGAACCGCATTCGACCCGGCCAGCGGCTACATCCGCCACATCGGCCCGCTCAAGCCTCAGGCCGGGGAACCACAGCTCACCAAGACCTCGCACAACGCGTTCACCACCACCAACCTCCAGCAGCTGCTCACCCAGCAGGGCATCACCGAGGTCATCGTGTGCGGCATCCGCACCGAGCAATGCTGCGAGACTACGGCGCGGGTCGCATTCGACCTCGGCTACCAGGTCACGTTCGTCACCGAGGCGACGGCCACCAGCCCGATCGCGCACCGCGACGCCCCCACGGGCCAGACGGTCGAGCAGCTGCTCGCGGACCCGCGCACGCTGCCAGCCAGCGCGGTCATCGAGCGGACCGAGTACGCGCTTGCCGGGCGGTTCGCGACCATCGCCACGATCGCGCAGGCCACCGGCCAGGTCGCCGTGCCCGCGTTCCTGTCCGGCCGGCGCGCCAGCTGAGACAGTCAAGCAGGTCAGCTATCCTGACCAGATCGTGACTAAGGTCGTCTTCTTGCTCGTCCCGGGGCTCCACCTGCTGGACCTAGCGGGGCCGGCGCAGGCGTTCGGCACCGCCGCCGACCTCGGCTGCGGCTACGAGCTGGCCTATGTCGCCGGGCAAGAGGACGTCCCCACTGCCCAGGGTGTCACCGTAAAGGCGAATACGCACTGGCCCGCGCTAGCCAAAGACGACCTCATCATCGTCCCCGGCTGGCGGGCCAACCCCGTAATCGCGGGCACCGGCCCGCTAGCCGACGCCACGCTCAAGACGCTCGCCGCCCATCACGCACATGGCGGCATCGTCGCCAGCGTCTGCGCCGGGGCCGACGCCCTCGGCCGGGCAGGCCTGCTCGACGGCCGCCGCTGCACCACCCACCACGACATCCAAGACGAGCTCGCTAAACGCTACCCAACAGCTACGGTCATCCGTGACGTCCTCTACGTCATCGACTGCCGGGTCGCCACCTCCGCCGGGATCGCCAGCGGCATCGACCTGGCCCTGCATCTGATCGCCGTCCGGGACGGCCCGGCCACAGCAGCGCGGGTCGCCCGCCAGATGGTCGTCTACGCCCGCCGCAACGGGGACGAGCAGCAGGCCAGCGCCATGCTGCGGCACCGCAGCCACCTCAGCGACACTGCCCACCGCGCCCAGGATCACATCGAGGCGAGGTTCGCCGGCCCGCTGCCACTCGCGGAGATCGCCAGCAAGTGCGGCGTCAGCGAGCGCACCCTCACCCGCAAGTTCACCGAGGCCACCGGCCTAACCCCGCTGCGCTACCAGCAGCTACTACGGCTGGAGCGAGCTGAGCACCTGATCGGCCACGGCGCCACCGTCGAGGCCGCCGCCCGCACCGTCGGCTTCCAGGACCCCCGCATGCTCCGCCGCCTCCGCGCCCGCGAACCAGCCTGAACGTCCAAAAGCAAGCCAAGTTTCCTCAGCGTACATGCTCCTGAGGTGGATCACACTGAGTGATCGACGCAGCTCACGACCCGTCCAGTGATGTTCGGCACGGTGCGACGCGGCCCAGCGCTACCACGTCACCCGACTCAGGCAGCGAGCTATCACGACAACCGGCGAGCCTGGTCCACCTCGACGACGAGGTATAGCAGCGCTAGGCGGAGGGGCTCGGGATGATGACGTATTTCGAGCCGGTCGCCTGCCGGCCGTAGCCGGCGATCGCGTCGAGGGAGAGCGCGCCTGGGAGGGATACCTGCGCTGTGTAGCTGCAGGCGAACGTAGTGGTGAGCCCGGCAGCAACCTGGTCACGCAGCTGCACGACGCGCGCCAGGCCGGCCTTCTGCAGGAACGGCGTCAGCAGCCACCCGCCGATGCCCCAAGCCATGCCATAGCTGCGGGTCAGCTCGGTCGGGCCGCGGTCAAGCGATCCGTAGATGTAGACCTGCTTGTGCACGGCCGACCCGTACCTGCTGTAGCCGCCCGCGGCGGCGCTGGCGGCGGCTTCCATGCCCGTCAGGATCTGGCTCGCCAGCCGGCCGCCGCCGATGGCGTCGAAGGCAAGCGTGGCACCGGTTGCGGTGAGCGCGCCGGTCAGCTCGGCCATGAAGTCGGCGGACGTCGAATTGCAGACGTGCACGGCACCAGCCGCGCGGAGCATCGCTTCCTGGCCTGGCGTCCGCACGATGTTCACGAGCGGAACCTGCTGCTCGATGCAGAGCCGGCTGAGCATCTGGCCAAGGTTAGAGGCTGCGGCTGTGTGCACGAGCGCGCTGTGATTCTCCATCCGCATGGTCTCGACCATGCCGAGCACCGTCATCGGGTTCACGAACGAGGCTGCGCCTTGGATCGCCGTCGCTCCGGCCGGGAGCTCCAGGCACAGCGCGACGTTGACCGGCCGGTACTGCGAGTACATCCCGCCGCCCGCCGCAGCGACGACCTTGCCCAGCAGAGCCTGCGCGGCCGCAGACTCCCCCGCCGCCACGACCGTGCCCGCGCCCTCGTTGCCGACCGGCAGGGGCGTCCCTACCCGGCCGGCCAGGCCCCGCATGGCGGCATCGGGGATGGGCGCGGTAACGACCGGGCGCTCAGCAGATCCGCTCGCCACTGCGGCACCCATATCAGCCCCGCCGAAGAGCAGGCCCATGTCTGACGGGTTGAGCGGTGCTGCCTCAACCCTGATGAGGACCTCGTCTGGTCCCGGCTCTGACACCGGGACCATCTCCAGGAACAGCTCGAGCATCTGATCGGCTCTGACCAGCGATCGCAGTTGGAGCGCTTCGGCCGGAATCTCTGCGGACATAGGTGAGATCCTCTCAGAGCGCGTCGGCCAGCCGCTCGTAATCGCTCATCGAGTCGCAGAGCCGGGCTGACAGCCGAAGTCACCGCCAGCCGCCGTGATAGGTAACGGGGCTGGACCCGCAAGGGAAGAGTCACGGGCGATAGCGAGCCGACCCCCGCAGCGTTACCCGCCGGCGGTCGTTCCGACGCGGGCCACCCGTGCGATCAGATCACATCCAGCTATGAGGCTCATAGGCGGTGGGTGCGCGAGTAACCGCTATGGGCGGCATTGGCGTTCTTGACGCTCCTTGGCAGGGGAACAGACAAGGACGATCTGGAGCGTCGTGTGCCGGTG
>DATMMA010000439.1:0-4492 GCA_035570295.1 Streptosporangiaceae bacterium | reverse complement strand
CGCCGACAGCCGGGCACTCGGTGAACGGCGTGGTCGGCGTCGTGGCTGCGGACGGCGGCGCGGCGGCGCGTCGCGACGCCGTTTCCCGGACCACCTTGACCTCCAGGACTCCGGGCCTCGCCACCTCGCGCAATGTCGCCTGCGGCACCAACGGAAGCGGTTTGCGGCCGCCAGGGTTTGCCTGAGTGTGGATGGCGGACTTGCCAGTAATGCTTGCGGCGGTTCCGCGGGCTGCAGTGACCGCGTTAGCAGGGCTAGACGTTAATGGGCTGACAAGCGAGAACGCTAATAGCGCAAATGCGCTCACGGCACAGAATGGAAGACGCGCCAGGGTGCGTCGCATTGGGTACCCCCCAAGACAGCGAAACAGGAGACATCCGACATTCGCTGAATGCCGTCAGAGTCACAGCTCATACGGCAGTCGCAGGATATGACGCACAATTGGCTGGCCGGGTTTACTTACAGGTGCGAAGTGTCTCTGGACCGGATACGGGCCCTTTTACCGCCCCCCGCTATCGGCCCCGCCGTCAATCCGGAGGACATCTACTTCCACTAGCGGAGGTCCGGCACGATCGCGTCTGGGCGGCTGGCCCTTTGTTCAGCGTCGGTGCAATCGGCATGCCGCACGCGCGGCGGCTTCGCCGACCTGTACCAGATCCAGGCTGCCGCCTACCAGTGACTGCCGTCTCAGTCGGCCAAACTTGGCGTCGGTTGCGAGTCTGGCTGCTGGCCAGAGGTCCCTGCGGGTACCTCAGCAGGCTGGGCGCGACGGCGGCCGGGAATGGTGCTGGCGGCGTCAGAGTCGCGGATCGACAGCGCGCACGGCACAGCGAGCAGGCAGACTGCGGCCGCGACCAGGAACGCCACCCGGTACGCCGTCAAGTTCGCGACGGTGTGACCGGCAACCAGATGGACGGGTCCGATCAGCACGATCGCTGTGGTCAGGACCGCAACACCGACGGCGCCACCGAGCTGACGGACGGCGTTGAACATCGTCGACGCGCGGCCGGTCGCGGCGGACGTGATCGTGGCGAACGCGGCGGCCTGCAGCGGCACGAAGATCTGGCCCATCGACAGGCCCAGCGTGAACATCAGCAGCCGCGCCCACCAGAGGCTGGTTGCGGGTCCCATCAGCGACAAAAGCGCGATGGAGGCGGCCGTGCCCACCAGGCCGATCGTTACGTGGCGGCGGGGGCCAAGGCGCGGGTACAGCCAGCGGCTGGCCAGCTGCGCGCCGCCCATGACACCGAACGCCTCGGGGAACGTGCTAAGCCCGGACTGCAGCGCACTCAGGCCCCGGCCGTCCTGGTAGTACAACGAGATCGCATACAGGGTGCCGAGGAACGCGATCGAGGCGAGGACCATGACGCCGTTACTCGAGCGGAACAGCCTGTTCCCCAGCAGCCGCAGGTCGACCATGGGCTGCGGGGTTCGCAGCTCGACGACGACCATGGCGGCGAGCAGTACCAGGCCAGCTGCGATAGTGGCCAGCACGTCGGCCGAGTGCCAGCCCTTCACCGGGCCCTCGGACACGCCGTACATCGCCAGCCCGAGGCCGATTCCGGACAGCAGGAAGCCCGGCAGGTCGAACCTTCCCGGATTAGCCTGCTCAACTTGAGTCAGGAAGAGCAACCCGAAGATCAACGCTGCGGCGCCGATCGGCACATTTACGTAGAAGACCCAGCGCCAGGACAGGTCGGTGACGAGCAGCCCGCCGAGCACCGGGCCGAGGGCCGGCGCCAGCGTCGTCGGCACCGTAAGGATCGAGGATGCTCGGATGCGCTCCTCCGGCGGAAAAGCCCGGAATAGCATGGCCATCCCGACCGGTGCGAGCATGCCTCCGCCGACGCCCTGCAGAACTCGGAAGATCACCAGCTCGCCGAGGCTGGAGGCCAGGCCGCACATCGCGGACGCGACGGTGAAAACGACAATCGCGGCGAGCAGCACCCGCTTACCGCCGAACCGGTCGCCGAGCCAGCCCGAGGCAGGGATGAATACCGCCAGGCTGACCAGGAACGAGATGGAGATGCTGTCCACCGCCAATGGGCTGACCGCGAAATCGCGCCCGATCGTCGGCAGAGCCACGTTAACGATCGTGGCGTCCATGATCGACATGAACATGGCCGCGACGAACACGACGCTAACCGCTACCTTCTGGCTGATGCGTGCTTCCACTAGGTCCCTGTTCCTGGTGTTTCTCTCCGTGGCCGCTTGCACCGGCAGGCCACCGACCCCACCGACCAAGACCGGGATTTCAGATAGCCGCGAGGCTGCCCCAGTTAGAAGGTGACGTGGGCGCCGGAAATTCCGGCTGCCGGGTCGAGGCCCAAGAAGGGAATGCGCCGTCTCGTCGGCTGCCTGCCGGTGAGGCAGATCACGCCTCGTCCAATCTACGATACGCGACGTCTCGTATAGATTCTCGAGAGGGGCCGGGACGGGCTTGTAGGCGTTTTGCCGCCGCGCATGGCGGCTGCCGCGCGGGTCCGTCCCGGATCCCGCGTGGGAGCCAACGAATAGTTATGCAGGTCCACCCGAGCACGGTCGGTAAGACACGCGTGGTCAGTTGCGCGCGGGCCGGGGCAGCGTCATCAACCCAGGGCCGCGTCGAGCAGGGTGACCGCGGCGTCGCGGGCTGCTGCGGCCGCGCCGGGGTCGTGGTCCATCCGGGCTGACTGGCCGCTGCCGTCGTACAGCAAATGCAGCTGGCGGCCCAGAACCTCCGGCTCGCGGGCCCCGGCCTGGGCGGCCAGTTCGGTCAGCAGCCCGCGTACCCAGCGGCGGTAGGTCGCGCTGGCCTGCTCGGTCAGGTCGCCGGGACGGGATTCGGCGCTGGCCCGGGTGAACGCGCAGCCGCGGTAGTCGGGCTGGCCGAAGAGTTCCCCCTGACCTTCGAACACGGCCAGCAGCCGCTCGCGCGGGGTGCTGTAGCGTTCCACCGCCCGGGTGATGCGCTGGACGACGCTGGCCTGCCGGGTTTCCAGGTAGGCACGGACGAGCTCGTCCTTGCTGCCGAAGGTGTTGTACAGCGATGCCTTGGCCACGCCGGCCTGCTCGATAATCCGGTCGATGCCGACGGTATGCACGCCCTCGTTGTAGAACAGCTCGTTGGCCGCGGCCAGCAGCCGGTCGCGCGCCGACGGCCGGACCGCGCTCGCTTGCTTGACAGCCATGGTGGCCACCTTTCTAGACAGACTTGTCTATTGTACGTCCCGGACCTGCGCCGCGGCAGGCTCGGTGGCGCGGCCGGGCCGACTCTTCAGCAGGCCGAACAGGGCCAGAGCGGCCAGCGCGATCAGCGCGGCGCCGTAGTAGCGGGTGGTGTCGATCAGCCCTCCGCCGTGCACCACCCCGAATCCGGCAGCCACGGCGGGCACGCCCAGCCCGAGGTAGGACAGCACGTAGAGCAGCGAGACCAGGCCTGCCCGCTGGTGTGCCGCGGCGAGCGGGACGACTGTGCGGATGCCCCCTTGGAAGCCGCTGCCGAACCCGGCTCCGGCGATCGCGGAGCCAGCGAAGAACAGCGCCGCGGACCCCAGGCTGACGGCCATGACGGTCACGGTCACGCCGGTGATCAGGGTCAAGATCCCGGCCAGCATCACCGTCCGGGCCGCGGCCCGGCGCAGCACAATGATGGCAACGACTGCCGAGGTAGCTAGGACGAACAGGCTCATGCCACCCAGCACCACATCGCCCGAGCCGGTCAGCGCGTGCACCAGCGCCGGGCCGAGCGCGCCGTACAGGCCGGCCAGCGCCCAGACCGCGAACAGCACCGGCGCAGCGGTCAGGACCGGAGCCCGCAAGGCCCGCGGCAGGGTGATCTCGGGCCGCAGGCTGGACAGCGCGCCGGGTGCCGGACTGACGGTCTCGCGCATCGCGACGATCGCGATCGCCTGCACCGCGAGGATGCCGATCAGGGCGACGTAGATGAGGTGGGTGGGGTCAGGCAGAAAGCGGACCGCCAGGGCGGACAAGATCGTGCCGGTTGCGGTGCCTGTGCCAGGCGCCACTGCGTTGGCGAAGGTGCCGAGATCGCGGTCCATGTCCAGCATGGCCGCACCGATCGCGCCCAGGGCCGCGCCAGTGGAGAGGCCCTGGACCACCCGGGCCGATAGCAGCGCAGGCACTCCCGTGGCGGTGGCGAAGATCACCAGAGAGCCCGCGTGCACGGCGATGGCGGTCAACAGCACCGGCCGGCGCCCGACGTGGTCGGATAGCTTGCCCAGGGTCAGCAAGCCGGCTAGCACCGCTATCGCGTACACGCCGAATACCACCGTGGTCGTGATCGGCGTGAAGTGCCATCGGGCCTGGTAGACGGCGTACAGCGGGGTGGGGGCGGCAGAAGAGGCCAGGAGCGCCACGATCAGTGAGCCCAGCACGAACACGGCCGGACGCCCGCTCAGCCGGCGGCTGCCCAGTTCCCGCATCCGGGCCCACCGCGCGAACGGGTCAGCCGGCAAGGACCCGGCACATTCGCTGGCCGGGCGGCATACCG
>DATMMA010000438.1:0-3970 GCA_035570295.1 Streptosporangiaceae bacterium | reverse complement strand
CGAGCATCCCCGCGATGAAGATCGTGGTGGCCGCGGACGCGGGCGGCAACTGCGCTGCGGCGGCGGTGCTGGTTGCGGCGGTGCTAGTGCTAGTTGCGGCGGTGCTGGTTGAGGCAGGGCCGGTGCCGGCGGGCGTGCCGTAAGGGGTCCCTGCCATCACAACTCGCATCGCCAGCCAGTGTGGCGCAAGCGCCACCGCTAGCCGGCGAGCCGTCTCGGCTGTCATGGGCGGCGGCTGATCCGGCTGTTCCGCCGCCTGCGCCTGCTCGATCGCCTGCGCGTGCATGATTCCGCTAGACATGGCATTCCCCCAGTCCAGAACTCCCAGGTACTGGGCTCAGCCAAACACTGCGCAAGCCCTGCCGCTACGCATTCGACAGGATCAGTGACGATCTGTAACTGCCATTCGCTTTTGCACTGTGCTGTATTAAACGGTCAGGAGCGGCGGATGGCCGGCGAGTTCACGGTCCACAGCGGCTGCTCGCCGCGGCTGTAGCGCATCAGGTTCGCCGCGAACGCCTCGCTGGTCTGGCGGAACATGAACCCGGTGTGCCAGCCGATATGCGGAGTGGCGATCACGTTCCGGTGCTGGATCAGCGGCGACTGAGGGTCGGCAGGTTCGCGGCTGAACACGTCCAGACCTGCTGCCCCCACCTTGCCGGATTCAAGAGCGGCGAGCAGCGCGGTGTCGTCGACCAGACCGCCCCTGGCAACGTTGACGAACACGGCTCCTGGCCTCATCGCAGCGAACTCAGACTGGCCGAACATCCCGGCGTTCCCGTCATGAAGAACCGCGCAGCACATCACCGCGTCTGCCTGAGCCAGGAGCCCAGGCAGCTGATCCGGGCCAGCCACCAGCTCGAGCCCGGCCGGCCCGCCGAGCTCGGGTCGAGCCCGGACCCCGAGCAGGCGGGGGCCGAACGGTGCGAGGCGGCGGGCGAGTGCGGTTCCGATTGCGCCGAGGCCGACGATCAGGACCGTCGCGTCGAGCAGCGAGCGGCCGACCGGCCGGTGCGGCCAGCGGCGCTCGGCAAGCGCCGCCCTGGACTCGTCCAGCCGGCGGAAGAGCGCCAGCAGGTGCAGCACCGCTAGCTCAGCGCAGCTGTCAGCATTGCCGCCCACGTCACCGGGCACTCTCGCGACCAGTACGCCGAGCCGCGTCGCGGTCGCGATGTCGACGCCGTCCAGGCCGACACCGAACTGGTGCACTAGCCCGAATGAGCCGCTAGACATGATCTGCGCCCCGATCCTGGCACCAAACGGGCAGATCACGTCAACGCCGGCCAGGTGGTCAGCGACCTGGTCAGGAGCGCAGCCAGCAATCTCCCAGCCGGGCAGGCGCGCGGCGAGCTGATCGAAGGACAGGTCCGCGCTGATCTGCTGCCGGCCGAACAGGACCTTCACGCCGTCACGGGAGCGCGGCGATGAGTTCGTCTACCGGCTTGCGGCGGCCGGTGTAGAACGGGATCTCCACCCTGGTGTGCCGCCTGGCCCTGGCGCCGCGAAGGTGACGCATCAGGTCCACGATCCGGTGCAGTTCGTCGGCTTCGAACGCCAGCATCCACTCATAGTCATTCAGCGAGAAGCAGGCCACCGTGTTGGCCCGGACGTCCGGGTACTCGCGTGCCATCTTGCCGTGCTCGGCCAGCAGATCGCGGCGCTCAGCGTCGTCGAGCAGGTACCACTCCAGCGACCGAACGAACGGGTAGACGCTGACGTAGTTCTTCGGGTCCTCGCCGGCCAGGAACGCAGGAACGTGGCTCTTGTTGAACTCAGCGGGCCGGTGCAGGGCCATCGCTGACCAGACCGGGTCACTAGCCCGGCCGAGGCCGGTGCGGCGGAAGCGTGCGTACATCTCCTGCAGGTCATCGGCAGTGGGCGCGACCCACCAGAACATGTAGTCGGCGTCGGCCCGCATGCCCTGGATGTCGTAGCAGCCGCGGGTGATCACGCCCTTGCCGGCTGCCTGCTGGCAGAGGTCGGAGACTTCGGCGGCCAGCCCGCCGCGGCCGCCGTTGACGGCTGCCGCGTCGATCGCTTCCGGGCCGCTGACCCGGAATACCGACCACATCACGTACCGGATGAGCTCATTCAGGTCCCGTGCTTTCGGGCGGCCGGCGGCCTGCCCGGACTCCTGCGTTCCTGCCATGGCTCTATGTCTATCAGAGCGGTCAGGCCGTCGAACTGAGCACTTCCCGTGCCTTGAGCCCTCCCGTTGAGGAGGATCGCGCGTCCGTAGATGGTGCCGGCGCCGTTCGGCCCGAGGAGCCAAAGACTGGCCGCGCGGCACCGTGAAAGTCAGCCTGTCCAGCGCTACTGTGTCACCAAAATGGCGCCGGAGCGCTGTCAGTTCGAGTTGTCCGTCGTCGCTGCTCACTAGGCTGCCTTCCTGGCAACTCAACTGACCTCTTGCCGTTCTAATCTGATATCACTATGCTAGAAACGTGGTATCACGTACGTCAAGTGGAGGTGGGCCGGATGGCAGCCGAGGTTCTCGCAGCAGAAGGTAACCAGACACCCAGGCAGCCGATAAACGAATACCCGGCCCGGTTCATATCAGGGCTGGGCATTGGGGTGATCGGAATCGTTCTCGTCGCCGGCGGGGTGGCGCTGGTCCTGGTTGCAGGTAATCAGAGCGGGGCGCTTCGCGGATGGCTGATTGGGATTGCCGTGCTGATCTTCGTCGTCGTCTCGGTTGCACTCAGCGGGCTGACCCCGGTGGTACCGGGGAAGGCGCGTGTCGTGCAGCTGTTCGGTCAGTACCGCGGCACCGTCCGCGACGCCGGCCTGCAGTGGGTGAACCCGTTCACGAAGCGCATCGAGGTCTCCACCCGGATCCGCAACCTGGAGTCGGCCCAGGCGAAGGTCAACGACGCCGACGGCAACCCCATCGAGATTGCGGCCGTTGTCGTCTGGGAGGTCCGGGACACCGCTAACGCCATCTACTCAGTTGACGACTACGCCAAGTTCGTGGCCATTCAGACCGAGACCGCAGTCCGGCATATCGCTGGTAGCTATCCCTATGACAGCCGTGGCAGCGGAGCACTGTCACTGCGCGACAACGCGGACGAGATTACCGAGCGGCTGTCGGCCGAACTGACCGACCGGGTCAAGTCGGCCGGGGTCCACATCATCGAGACGCGGCTGACCAGGCTGTCCTACGCTCCGGAGATCGCCCAGGCTATGCTGCGCCAGCAGCAGGCCAGCGCCGTGGTCGGGGCGCGGCAACGGATCGTCGAGGGCGCCGTCGGCATGGTCAAACTGGCTCTGGAGCGACTCGAAGAAGAGGGCGTCGTGGAGCTGGACGAAGAGCGGAAGGCCGCGATGGTGTCGAACCTGCTCGTGGTCCTGTGCAGCGAGCAGGCAACGCAGCAGGTCGTCAATACCGGCTCGCTGTACTCGTGACACCTGCCGGGGGGACGACTGTTGTGACAACGTCGAGCCAGGTGCGGTGTGAGTGAGCGTAAGGGCATCCTGCTCCGGCTCGATCCCGCCGTCCATGACGCGCTGGCCAGATGGGCGTCGGACGAGCTGCGCAGCACGAATGCCCAGATCGAGTTCCTGCTCCGGCGCGCGCTAGCGGAAGCAGGCCGGCTGCCCACTCATGCCCGGCAGATGCGCCGTCCCGGCCGGCCGGCCGGGAGCGGGACTTCGACTAGCCGAAGTCCTGGTCCCGGCTCTGCCCCGCCGGACTGACGGTCGCCTATGCAGTAGGCCGCAGCCGGGGAGCAACACCCCGCCGGGGTGCGCGGAGCCACCGGCAACCGGAAGCGGAGTCCGACCCTGGGCATGCCGTGCAGTGCAGAAATTCCTCGCCGTTTTTCCCGATGATTTGTTCAGCAATCGGGGCAGTAGGTACCGTCGCTGAGGTGAGCGGCAATTCGGAAGACAACTCCTGGTGGGACTCGTTGTACCGCCCGGACACCCCGCCGTACCGCCCGGACACTCCGCAGCACCGCCCGGACACCCC
>DATMMA010000437.1:0-3048 GCA_035570295.1 Streptosporangiaceae bacterium | reverse complement strand
CTGCTCGGTGATCGTCGAGCGCCAGCTGCGGTGCGACCAGAACACCTGCGCTTTCCAGTTGAGCTTGGCGTCCTCCTCCTGGCTGACGGTCTCGACTTTCTTCATGAAGGTCGGGAAGTCCTGGAACTGCGTCCAGACGTTGTAGGTCAGATCGAGCGGCGCACCGATGTCGATCTGCTCGGCGATATTGGTGACCTTGACACCCTTACCGCCGCCTTTCCCGCCACCGCCGCCTTTCCCGCCACCGCCGCCAAGCTGGCTGACCATGCCCATCACGCTGCCGAGACCGGCCTTTGCCAGCCCGCGCAGCGGCTTGCCGCGGGCAAGGTCCGGTGCGGCTGCCTTCAGTGCCTTAGCAGTCGGACCGCCGTTCTCGGCGTAGTCAGATAGCTTCTCGGTGGCTGAGCCGACCTTCTCGGTGCCGACGACGATGGCGCGCTGTGCCAGCGCCCCCAGGAATGACCCGAGTTCCTCCTTCAGCCGGTCTGTCGGCAGTTCGTCCACAAAGCTGTGCAGCGCCCCGTGGCCCGCTGTCTGCGCTGTCTGCTCACTCATTCGCTGTCACCCCCGTCCCGCGATGCCGAGGACCGCGGACGAGATCGCCCGTCGCCCCTGGGCCTGCTGCCAGCCGACTCTCTGCGCGGGCCGGTACCTTCGACGTCGTCCCGCGAAGGATGGCCTCTGCGATCATCAGCGGCCGGGCGTTCCCGGCTCCGTGGCTCCCGGCTCGCACGATCGCGGTCCGATCCACCGCGAGGTGCCGGAACGCGCTCGGCTTGGTCGCGACTGTCACCGCCCTCGTCCGAGCGCCGTCTCGGCCCGGAGCCAGCAGCGCGGTCCTCGTCGCGATAC
This sequence comes from Streptosporangiaceae bacterium, assembly GCA_035570295.1. Taxonomy (GTDB): domain Bacteria; phylum Actinomycetota; class Actinomycetes; order Streptosporangiales; family Streptosporangiaceae; genus JAJYUU01. The sequence continues at coordinate 2,196 of DATMMA010000437.1, read as the reverse complement.
CGCTCGTCCTCGTCGCGATCCCGCTCGCTCTCGACGTCATCTTCGCCGCCCGATGCGGCACCGCCAGTGCCGCCTGCCCTCGTGGCGCGCATCGCGTCGCTCCGCTCGCGAAGCCCCTGACTCAACGAGTCGATCTTGCTGCTGACCGCGGCAACGGCAGCCGCTTTGCCGGCGTCGACCAGACGGCCCTTCATTTCGTCGGTCAGCTTGGTGAACTCAGGCGAAGAAGTGAGCAGCTTTGCGCCCTGCTGGACTAGGCCACCTGCGCCGCCGGGTAGTCGTCCCCGGCCAGCCAGCGCCGCGACAGCTAGCGCCCACTTAATTTTGTGAAATCTGCCCAGTAGGTACCCCGCCGTGACGGCGAGGCCCAAGCGGGCTCCGCTATTCATCGCATCCCCCCAAGACGCGAGGCACCGCGCTGCCGTGTGTCTGAGGAACCGGCCCGCAAATCCGGCATTTCGCCGTCCCCGACTACGGTGCGCCGTCCCACCTGCGGGTTACCCAGTTACCTCTGGTGGAAACAAGTCCCAAAAATCTCAGTGGACGCGACCTCGGCACAACCATCTCGTTCGGGGATAGAACGCTCCTGAAACCTGAGGGCGGGCCAGGGCACGCCCGCTGCCGCCGGGGTGACGACTGGGACCGCTCGGCCGGTTCCGCAGACCTGTGATCGCGCTGACGGTCTGCGCTCTTGCTGCTGCGGGCTGACCGAGCCGGGCTGCTGCCGCAGCCGGCCGCTGATCTAATGCCGTCCGACGGCTAGGAACTGTCCTTCGGCCTGTCGGCGTAAATGCCTGCCAGTGTCCGGAACCGGTCTTGGCTTCGTCGTCGCTGGTTGCCTGCGTCCCGTGCGGTCTGCCGCAAGGCGATTGCGACGACGAGCGGGAAGAGGCCCTGGACCGCCGACGTCAGCCGCTCGACCATGCCGAGGTCACCGCCGCCGTCTCGTGCTGCGATCAGGAGCCAGCAAGACAACCCGGCGAAGATCACGGTCACCGTCGCGCAGCCGTAAACACTCAGAATCCACGATCGCGTCGGCGGGCGCCTAGCGACAAGTACGGGCCAGACCGCCGTCGTGACCACGCAGCTCACCGCGAAGGCGAGATGGCGCGACGTCGGACCCGTGGCCGGTTCCGGAGTGGCGGCGATGCCGAGAGTAGAAAGGCCAGTCAGGATCAGCAGGATGCGCGCAGGCATCCGGACGCCAGTGATCCCCGCGCCGGTCGCGATCTGACAGCTGCCCACCAGCAGCAGGGCCGCGGTCATCACCCACCGGTCGGTTCCCGAGTCACCAGCCAGCACGCTCATCGTCTGCCGCATCGGGCTATAAGAGGTCGGCTGAAGCGCGCCGGCAGTGAGCCAGCCTCCAATCAGGACAACGGGCGCCAGCAAGGCAGTGCCTACCGCCCAACCGGGAACTGGCTGGCCAGCCCGCACAAGCCCCGAGCTGTCGGCCGGCAATGGCTCAGTTTTTGCCGGAGCCGGGCCAAGGCATACGTGATCTCGTCCTGATCGGCTGCGCGCGAGGTCTGGACGCGCAAGCTGAGTCATGGCGCCTCCAGGGCAACATCGACTCGGGCTGCCAGACGGAGGCGCTGTCGGCCTTGGCCGGGGTTACCTGCCCAGATCGGGGGCAGACAGCGCCGTAAAGGGCCGATATGTAGTGCCTTGCCGCCTCGCGTCGGCAACCAGCCAGCCTTCCCGACAGCACGACACAGGTCCGTCCTATTCCTTGTGTCGGCAGTTCCTTGTGCGGACCGTGGCGCGCACAGTCTCCGGCCTGCCGGCCGCTGGCCCGCTGACGGCCGACCGTTGCCGCGCTAGGGGAACGCACAGCCTCGTGGAATGGACAGGAAACGCCCGGCACGGTCCGGCCCGATGATCGCTGAGCGGACGCGATGCCCATAGTCCGGCGTGTAAACCCGCGCTAGTCAACTTCAGACATGGTGGCTCCGGCCGGGCATAACGAATGCTAGCCCGGCCGGGCCATCGCGGCCGGCTCCGGGAGCCCATCGTTAATCCGACGTCCCGGCCGTAGGCGGGAGCACGTCCTCCGGCCTGACCGAGGTTTTGGCTGGAAGGTTCTCGCCGGCCGGAGGATCGCTGAAGGTGACCTCGATCTGTTGCTCAGGCCGGCGCTGGTTCTGTAGTGCCTGCAGCGTCATCGAGGCACGGTCGGCTTCAGTCAGCGGCGGC
>DATMMA010000436.1:0-4263 GCA_035570295.1 Streptosporangiaceae bacterium | reverse complement strand
CGCCTGAGCACCCGCTCGGTGGCGGCGACCGGCCCGTCCAGGTGGTAGTACGGCTCATCGCCGACGAGAGCCTGGCTGACGATCCTGGCTCGCGGGCACAGGCCGAGTTCGCGGGCTCTCGTCTCGTCAGCTAGCAGCACCGCGGCCGCGCCGTCGGATATCTGTGACGATGTGCCCGCGGTGTGCAGGCCGTCTGGCAGCACCGGCCGGAGAGCGGCCAGGGCGGCCCGGCTGGTCTCGCGCAAGCCCTGGTCCCGGTCCACGATCCGGCTCTCGCCGGTCGGATTGCCGTCATCATCGAGAACCGGCGCCTTCACCGGGGCGACCTCCCGGTCGAACCGGCCCTGCGCCCAGGCCTGGTGTGCCTTCTGCTGCGACCCGAGGCCGAACTCGTCAATCTGGTCCCGGCTGAAGCCGCGCCGTCGTGCGATCCGCTCCGCAGCCTCGAACTGGTTCGGCATGTCGATGGTCCAGGAATCCGGACGCGGCGATCCGATGCCGGTGCCGACGTTCGCGCCGAGCCCGACCCGGCTCATCGCCTCCACGCCGCAACCGATACCGACGTCAATCGCGCCCGCGGCAATGAGCCCCGCGATCACGTGCACCGCCTGCTGCGCCGACCCGCACTGGGCGTCTAGTGTCAGCGCGCCAGTTTGCTGCGGCAGCCCGGAATGCAGCCAGGCGGTGCGGGTCACGTTCCCGGCTTGCTCGCCGGCCTGGGTCACGCAGCCGCCGGCGATCTGCTCGACGCCGGACGGATCGAGGCCAGCCCGCTCCACTACGGCGGTCTGCACGTGGCCGAGAATCTCTGCCGGGTGGAGCCCTGCCAGCGCTCCGCGCCGCCTGCCAATCGGCGTCCTGACGGCTTCCACGATGACGGCAGTACCCACGGCTGCTCCTGACATTGATGGCTCGCTTCATAGTAGAACGTGTTCTTAAAAATTCGAGGTGCAGGAAGTTCACCGAGGCCGGGCGGCATGCTTGAATCCCACTAGAACACGTTACAGATCCGGAGGCATGCGATGCCTGAGCCGCAGATCGCGCCTGGCCTTGACCTGACCGATCCTGACCTGTACGCGAACCGGGTCCCGCACGAGGAGTTCGCGGCGCTTCGCCGCGCGGCGCCAGTGCGCTGGAATCCGCAGCCATCCGACATGGGCTTCAACGACGAGGGCTTCTGGGCCGTCACCCGGCACAAGGACATCGTCGCCATTTCCAGGGACAGCGACACGTTCTCTAGCTACGAGAACGGCGCGATCATCCGGTTCCCGAGCGGCAACACTCGCGATCAGGTCGAGCTGCAGCGCGTGATCATGCTCAACACGGACCCGCCGCATCACACCAAGATCCGGGGCATCGTCTCCCGGGGTTTCACGCCGCGGGCTATTAACGACCTGCGGGACGTGCTGACTCAGCGGGCAGCGAAGATCGTGGCTACCGCGCTGGAGCAGGGCACCGGGGACTTTGTCACCGACGTGGCCTGCGAGCTACCGCTGCAGGCCATCGCCGAGCTGATCGGCGTGCCGCAGGAAGATCGCCACAAGCTGTTCACCTGGTCGAACGACATGGTGGGCTACGACGACCCGGACTATCAGGGCGACGGCGAGACCGCCGCTGCCGAGGTGCTTGGCTACAGCATGCTGATGGCCGAGGACCGGCGGGCCTGCCCGCGCGACGACATCGTCACTAAGCTCGTGAACGCGCAGGTCGATGGTGAGGAACTGACCTCAGACGAGTTCGGTTTTTTCGTGATCCTGCTGGCAGTAGCCGGGAACGAGACAACCCGGAACGCGATCTCGCACGGCATGCTCGCGTTCCTGGACAACCCGGCTCAGTGGGAGCTGTTCAAGGCCGAGCGGCCGCGCACAGCCGTAGACGAGATAGTCCGGTGGGCCACCCCGGTGACGGTGTTCCAGCGGACGGCCACCAGGGACGTCGAACTCGGCGGTCAGCAGATCAAGGCCGGCCAGCGAGTCGGCATGTTCTACCGGTCGGCCAACTTCGACGACGAGGCTTTTGACCACCCCGAGCAACTCGACATCCTGCGCGACCCGAACCCGCACGTCGGGTTCGGCGGCACCGGCGCGCACTACTGTCTCGGCGCCAACCTGGCCCGGCTGGAGATCGACCTGATGTTCAACGCTATTGCCGACGCGATGCCGGACATCAGCAAGGCCGGCGATCCGCAACGGCTCCGCTCCGGCTGGCTCAACGGGGTCAAGCGCCTGCCCGTGACCTACGCCTGACTCGGGCTCAAACCCGCGTGATACCTCAGGGGTAGCTCACCGCGTCTATGCAGACGATGACATCGTCGCGTACGCGGTGACAGACACGGAGGTACAGCAGTGGCCGTTCGCCATGAGGATGGCGTGGAGTTCCGTGAGTTCGCCTCTGCCCGGGCAGGCCAGCTGTTCCGCATCGCCTATCTCCTCTGCGGGGACTGGCATGAGGCGCAGGACCTAGTCCAGACGACACTGGCCAAGCTCTTCGTGGCCTGGCACCGGGTGCAGCGCACGCAGAGCCCGGACGCCTACGCCCGCAGGGTCCTGATGAATGCCTACCTCTCCGAGCGCAGGCGGAAGAGCACCAGCGAGATGCCTGTCGCTCAGCCGGCCCTATCGATCGCCGCCAGCGGTGGCGACGATGCTGACCTGCGGTTGACGCTCGTGGCAGCGCTCACCAAGCTGCCGCCACGCAGCCGGGCCGTCGTGGTGCTCCGGCACGTCGACGACCACAGCATCGAGGCAGTCGCCCAGACACTCGGCATCAGCCCGGCCGCCGTTAAAAGCCTGAACTCCAGAGGACTAGCCCAACTGCGGGAGCTACTCGGCGCTGAAATGCACGCCCTGTGGTCCCGATAAGCCGTTACGTAAGGAATCAGAGATGCAGACAGATGATGACCTGACCGCGCTGTTCGATCGCGCCGTCGCCGATCTGGCGCCTGATGTGAGCGCCATGGTCCGCAGGGCCGAGCAGCTCGGCCGACGCCTGCGGCGCCGCAGCCGAATCTGCCGCGCGGGCGGCACGGCGCTCGCGATCGCTGCGGTGGCTGGAATGGGAGCCACAACCTGGTTCACGCACCCGTTCAGCGGCCTCGGCAGGTACGCTGACGCCGCCGGCTCGTCAGCGACCGGCGGCCCGGCCAGCCACCTCAACGGCAAGCCAGGTCCGCACGCGACCGGGCAGCATCCTGCCGCCAGAAAACAAGCGGCGTCGAAGCCGATGACCCCACGGCAAATGCTGCGCACCTTGCGGAGCATGCTGCCCGCGGGTGCCGTGCTGACGAAAGATCCGACGGCCTCCAACGGGCCCGGCTCGCTCGAGGTGAACTACAACGACGGGCACGGGATGGCCGACATCATGATCGACATCACCCCGTTCGACAGGGTCGCCACCTCGCAGCAGATGTGGCACCCGAACGCCAGCGGGCCGCCGGTCGACCGCACAAAGCCATCGGCTGGTGCCGACCAGTCAAAAGCTCCTGCTGGCGCGACATCACCGGCTGCGCAACCAAGCGACAAACCCAGCGGATCAGCGGCCGACGGCAGCCAGTTGCAGCCGGTCCTGGCCCTGTCGTGTCCCCACCCGCTGTGGACCGACGAGGGCACGCGCCCGGCCGGCGCATTGCCGATCAGCTGCGTAATCCGCACTCCGCCAGGCGGCGGCATCGAGCGCGACGCCGTGATGTATGCCGACGCGTACGGCTTCTATGGCTACAACATCTACGATCAGCGGCCTGACGGCATCGAGGTCTTCATCCAGGTCGGCAACGGCTACTTCGACCCGTACCTGCCGCACGCCGACCGCGCAGTCCCGCCGGGCTCGATGAGCCTGTGGGAGTCGGTCGTAGAGAGCCCGGCCTGGCATTAGCCGGCCCGGACTGACCCCTGGCTAGCCAGGGGTCAGTCCGGCGTGTCCGCGACCACCCACATGGAGAAGTACTGCGATCCGCCACCGTACGCGTGACCGAGCGCCACCCGGGCACCGGGCACCTGATGTTCGCCGGCTTTGCCCATCACCTGCATCGCCGACTCGGCAAAGCGAAGCAGCCCGGACGCCCCGATCGGGTTGGAACAGAGAACGCCGCCGGACGGGTTGACCGGGATCCGCCCGGCGATCTCTGTCTCCCCGGCCTCGGTCAGCTTCCAGCCGTCTCCGGCGGCGGCGAAGCCGAGGTTCTCCAGCCACATGGGCTCGAACCAGGAGAACGGGACGTAGATCTCGGCCACGTCGATCTCGTCGATCGGACTGGAGATCCCTGCC
>DATMMA010000435.1:0-19110 GCA_035570295.1 Streptosporangiaceae bacterium | reverse complement strand
ACGGTCACGAAGCCGAGCCTTGGGTCCTTGATCCGCCGCTCGAGCATCTCGGCGACGATCTCGGCGATGCGGTCGCCCAGCTGCTTCGCGCGAGTGCCCGGGGTTCCGGCGGGTCGTCCCCCCGAGCCAGCAGTGCGGGGGGATCCGGAGGGTCGTCCCCCCGAGCCAGCACGGCCCTGGTTCATCGGCCTACTCCCCTTCATCGGTCAGCAGCCGCTGCCTCGCGGCCAGCAGCTCGATCTCGGGCCGCCCGGCGACGAAGCGCTCGCATGCGTCCAGCATTTCCGTGGCGTTCGCAGCGCTCGAGCTGACCACTGCGATACCGATCTCCGTCCGCCGGCGCAGGTCCAGGTGACCGGTCTCACCGACGGCAACGCCGGGAAACCGGCGGTGCACGTCGGCGATCAGGGGTCTGACCACCGAACGCTTCTGCTTCAGCGACCGGACGTCGCCTAGCAGCAGGTCCAGGGTCAGCGCCCCGACGTACACGGCTACCCGTTCAGCGGGCGTTCCCGGCCTAGGCCCGCGGCTTCTCCCGCATCTCGAACGTCTCGATCACGTCGCCGATCTTGACGTCGTTGTAGCCGATGCCGATACCGCACTCGAAGCCTTCCCTGACCTCGGTGACGTCGTCCTTGAACCGGCGCAGCGACTCAACGGACAGGTTGTCGGAAACGACAACGCCGTCCCGGACCAGCCTGGCCTTGCTGTTGCGGGTGATCGTGCCGGACCGGACGATGGAGCCGGCCACGCTGCCGACCCGCGGCACCCGGAAGACCTCGCGAACCTCGGCCGTGCCCAGCTGAGCCTCTTCGAAGATCGGCTTGAGCATGCCCTTGAGCGCAGCCTCGACTTCCTCGATCGCCTGGTAGATGACCGAGTAGTAGCGGATGTCGACGCCCTCGCGCTGGGCCAGCTCGCCCGCCCGGCCGGCCGGCCGCACGTTGAAGCCGATGATCACGGCATCGGACGCGATCGCCAGGTTCACGTCGTCCTGAGTAATCGCGCCTACACCGCGGCCGATGACCCGCAGCTGGACTTCCTCGCCGACGTCGAGCTGCAGCAGCGCGTCTTCCAGCGCTTCCACCGAGCCGGACACGTCGCCCTTGATGATGAGCAGCAGCTCTTCCCGCTCGCCGGACTTGAGCGCGGACTCCAGGTCCTCCAGCGTGACCCGCGGCCGCCGCTGGGCGAACATCGCCGTCCGCTCCCTGGCTTCGCGCCGCTCGGCGATCTGCCGGGCGATCCGGTCGTCGTCCACGACCAGGAAGCTGTCCCCGGCGTCGGGCACCGCGGTCAGGCCGAGCACCAGTACGGGGCGAGATGGCGGTGCATCCTGCACCGGGTCGCCGTTCTCGTCCAGCATGGCCCGGACCCGGCCGAACGCCTCGCCGCAGACGATCGAGTCGCCGACCTTGAGCGTGCCGCGCTGCACCAGCACCGTAGCCACCGGTCCGCGGCCCTTGTCCAGGTGGGCCTCAATAGCGACCCCCTGAGCCTGCTGCTCCGGGTTCGCGCGCAGGTCGAGCTCGGCGTCGGCGGTCAGGATGACGGCCTCGAGCAGCTGCTCGATGCCGGTGCCGTTCCTGGCTGACACGTCGACGAACAGCGACTGGCCGCCGAACTCCTCCGCGACCAGGCCGTACTCGGTCAGCTGGGCCCTGACGCGCTGCGGGTCCGCGCCCTCCTTGTCGATCTTGTTCACCGCGACGACGATGGGCACGCCAGCCGCCTGCGCGTGGTTCAGCGCCTCAGTCGTCTGCGGCTTCACGCCGTCGTCAGCGGCCACGACAAGGATCACCAGGTCAGTCGTCTCGGCACCGCGGGCACGCATGGCGGTGAACGCCTCGTGACCGGGGGTGTCGATAAAGGTGATCTTGCGCTCATGGCCGTCAACCACGGTGTTGACCTGATAAGCACCGATGTGCTGGGTAATGCCGCCAGCCTCGTGCGCCACCACGTTGGTGTGCCTGATGGCGTCTAGCAGCTTGGTCTTGCCGTGGTCAACGTGACCCATCACGGTCACCACCGGCGGCCGCGCTACCAGGTCGGCGTCTTCACCCTCGTCCTCGCCGAACTCGATGTCGAAAGACTCGAGCAGCTCCCTGTCCTCTTCCTCCGGGGAGACGACCTGGACGTTGTAGTTGAGCTCAGCGCCGAGCAACTGCAGCGTCTCGTCGTTCACCGACTGGGTCGCGGTGACCATCTCGCCCAGGTGGAACAGCACCTGCACCAGCGATGCCGGGTTGACGCCGATCTTGTCTGCGAAGTCGCTGAGCGAGGCGCCCCTGGACAACCGGATGGCCTGGCCGTTGCCGCGCGGGATCGACACGCCGCCGATCGATGGCGCCTGCATGTTGTCGAACTCTTGACGGCGCTGCTTCTTCGACTTACGGCCGCGCGACGGCCGGCCGCCTGGCCGGCCGAAGGCGCCTGCGGTGCCGCCGCGGCCACGACCGCCCGGACCTGGCCGGGCCGGGGCCATCCCCGGCCGCGCGCCGCCGCCACCCCCTGGGCCGCCACGCGGGCCGCCGGGACCTCCAGGGCCACCGCGGCCGCCGCCTGGGCGCGGGCCGGCACCGGGACCGCCTGCGCCGCCGTAACCGCCGCCACGCGGGCCGCCAGGGCCACCGCCGGGGCCGCCACGGCCGCCGACCGGCCGAGGCGGCATGCTGCTGGGACTCGGCCGCGGGCCGCCGGGCCGCGGCCCGCCTGGGCGCCCGGCGTCACTGTGACCACCTGGGCCTGGCCGTCCGGCTGGACGCGGGCCTGCCGGGCGCGGGCCGGCCGGCGCACTCGGGCCGCTGGGAGTAGACGCACCAGGCGCCGCCGGGGCACCTGGTTGCGGAGCCCGCGGCGTCGCGCCCATGCCGGTGGCAGTCGAGCTGAACGGATTGTTGCCGGGCCTGGGTCCGGGCCGGCCGCTGTGCCGCTGGCCGGGGGACTGCGGCGCTGATGGCCGCGGTCCGGGCGCGGCCGGGCGGGGTGCGCCGGGCCGCGGCGAAGGCCTGTCGGCCTGCGGGCGGGGGGCCGGGGTCGTCGCCGCCGGCGGCACCTGCGGACCGGCGCTCTGGTCTTGCTGGAATGGCACCGTGATGGCCGGGCCGGGCCGCGGCGCGGCAGGCCGCTCGGGCTCTGTCACTGGCTGCGCTGGCTGCGGAGGTGCCGGCTGCGGTGGCGCCGGCTCAACACTGACAGCCTGAGGCTTCTCGGTCGGCGGCGCGGCCACTTCCGCCTCAGCGCGCGCCCTGCCGTTGGCAGACTGGCGGGCCGTGGCTGGCGCCTTCCCGGCACCGTCCGCTGCCGCTCCCTTGGCTGCCTGACTTGCGAATTCGTCTTTAAGCCTGCGTACTACCGGCGCCTCGATCGTCGAGGACGCGGACCTGACAAACTCACCCATTTGCTGGAGCTTGGCCATCACGGCCTTGCTCTCGACGCCGAACTCCTTCGCGAGCTCGTACACCCGGACCTTCGCCACTGCGCTCCTCTACTCGGCCCGGATGTACCGGGCCTGTCAGCCGGGCGAGGCAGGGCGTGCTCCGTCCGGCGTCAGTTTGTGCTGTTCATCGCCGCGTGCTCATCGGGCGCTCATCACAATTCAGCCTTCTTTCCTCTCACCCAGCCGATGGCTACTCGCCGGACAGGTAGTCCGTGACCTTGCTCGCCGGCAATGGTGCCGGCAGGCGAAGGGCCCGCGAGAACGCCTTACGGCGCTGGGCTCGTTCCAAGCATGCCAGGCTCGGGTGCAGGTATGCACCTCGCCCGGGCTGCCGCGCGGTGATGTCAGGAACAATCTGGTCTCCTGCCGCCACCAGGCGGATCAAGTCATGCTTAGCCGCGCGCGCTCCGCACCCGATGCAGGTACGGACCGGCGCAGCACGTGCGCTGTCCAGCTTACAGGGCCTTTGCCTGAGCGGCGCCTGGCGCGGCGTCCGGTCCCGGACCGGTTTGCCGCCCCGGACCTGCTTCCGGTCCGGCCGCCCGCTCCGCTCCGGCCGCTGGCCCCTTCGCTGTAACTGCTCGCTTTGCTGTAACAGTCCCCGTGGGCGGTGCTGTTCCCTCAGCCGGATCTGTTCGCTCGGCCGGTGCTGTCCGGGCAGCCGGCGCTGTTCGGGCAGCCCGTGCTGCCCCCTTCGCGGACATGGCATTCGGGCTGGCAACAACGTGCGGTGCAGCCCTCGGGTCCGGGGCCCCGGCCGCGTCCACGACAGTCGCTGCGTCCGGAGCTGCTGACGCCGCAGATGGCCCTGCCTCGCCTGTGTCCGGCCTGATGTCGATCCGCCAGCCGGTGAGCCGGGCGGCAAGCCGGGCATTCTGCCCTTCCTTGCCGATCGCGAGCGACAGCTGGTAGTCCGGCACGATGACCTGGGCCACCCTGGCCGCCAGATCTACCACGATGACCTTTGTCACCCGCGCGGGCGACAGGGCATGCGCGACGAACTGGGCCGGATCGGGCGAGTAATCCACAATGTCGATCTTCTCCCCGTGCAGCTCGGTCATCACGTTGCGGACCCGGCTGCCCATCGGGCCGATGCAGGCACCCTTCGCGTTGACGCCCTGCTGGTGCGATATGACCGCGATCTTGCTGCGGTGACCGGCTTCGCGGGCAATCGCCGCGATCTCGACGGCACCGGAGGCGATCTCGGGCACCTCCAGTGCGAACAGCTTCCTCACCAGGTTCGGGTGCGTCCGCGACAGGGTGACCGACGGGCCGCGGTAGCCCTTGCGCACGTGCAGCACGTAGCAGCGCAACCGCTCACCGTGCACGTACTTCTCGCCCGGCACCTGTTCGGTCGGCGGCAGGATCGCCTCCAGCTTGCCAAGGTCCACCAGTACGGCCCGGGGATCCCTGCCCTGCTGGATGACCCCCGCAACCACGTCGCCCTCACGGCCCGCGTACTCACCAAAGGTCAGCTCGTCCTCGGCGTCCCGCAGCCGCTGAAGGATCACCTGCCTCGCGGTAGTCGCGGCGATGCGGCCGAAACCCTCCGGAGTGTCGTCATATTCCTCGCCTGGCTCACCGTCCGCGTCGGGGGCCCTGCGTGCCCAGACAGTGACGTGCCCGCTGCTCCGGTTCACCTCGACCCGCGCCACCGCCGCGGCGCCGTCTGTCTTGTGATACGCCACGAGCAGCGCATCCTCGATTGCCTTGATCGCCAGGTCGAGCGAGATGTCCTTCTCCGCCTCCAGGCTCCCCAGGACGCTCAGGTCAATGTCCACCTAGTCCTCCTCGCCCAAGTCATCGTCGCTCAAGCCAGCGTCGCTCAAGTCAGCGCCGCCTGAGCCAGCCTCGTCCGGGGAGTCGTCGAAATGACCGAACTCAACCTGGACCCGGCCAGGGCCCAGCTCCGCGTACTGATATTCGCGAGTGACGCCGTCGCGTTCCAGGGTCACGCCTTGCTCACTCCAGCCGGTGATGCGGCCCTCGGCGGCGCCTGCCCCGTTCCCGTCATTAAGACCGGTGGCCTCGGTTCTCAGCGGAGCTACGACAAGCCGCCCGGCCGCACGCCGCCAGTGCCGCGGCTGGGTTAGCGGGCGATCGACGCCGGGCGAGGACACCTCGAGGGTGTACGGCTGGTCGCCCATCTCGCTCGAGTTGTCGAGCTTGATCGAAAACTCACGGCTGGCAAGCGCGATATCGTCCAGGCTGACGCCGCCATCGGCGTCGACGAATACCCTCAGGACCCGCCGGCGGCCAGCCGAGGTCACGCGGACGCCTTCCAGGTCCATGTTCATCGCGTGGACCACGGGCTCCAGCAGGCGCGCCAGCCGGTCAGAGTCGGGCAGCGGGCCAGGCCGGGCGGCCCGCGGCCCCGCCTCCTGGCCGCTAACCTTGCCCTTGGCCCGGGGATGCGAACCGCGACGGGAGCCACCGTGCATGACGACCTCCTCGCCCGCGATCTGTGCTGTTATCTGCGCTGGTATTCGCGCTTGTACTGGCAGCGGCGCCGACATCTAGCCTAGCCGGGACGCGGAGCTGTAGTTCGCGCACTGGTGGTTCGGCCTTGGGTGACATGCTGTTGCTTCAGTTTGCAGACAGCCGCGCAGGAGCGAGCACGTGCTTGCCTCTGCGACCAGGGAGCTGGGTGCGCCACGTCGTGGCGGTGCCTGAGGTGCGGAGGATTCGGTAGTGGCAGATGACCGGCTGGTTCCCGGCCTGGCAGCAACCGCGCCTGCCCGGCGGGCGCTGCTCATCGCCTCCGTGGCGGCGTTGCCGGCATTGCTCACGGCGTGCAGGGGCGTCCAGGCACTGGGCACGCCACCACCACCGCCCGCCGACGTCGACACCCTGCGCAGCGCAATCGAGCACGAGACCGCGCTCGTCGCGACTTACGCAGCCGTTGCCGCGTCCGGCGGGTCGGCTGCTCCGGGAGGTCAGGCGGGCCCCGCGGGTGCTGCAGCCGGCGGGCGAACGGCCGCGGCGCTCGCGGTAGTTCTCGCCGATCATCGTCAGCACCTGGCCCAGCTCTCCTCAAGGCTTAGCGAGCCTGCCGCGCACGGCTCGGCGACACCGACCGGGGGAGCCAGGGTGGTCATGACAGTTGCCCAGCTTGAGCAAGCTGAGCAGGCGGCATCGGACCGGCTGATCGCCCAGCTGGCCGGGCTGCCGCCGGCGCTGGCTGAGCTGTTCGCGAGCATCGCGGCGTCCGAGGCAACGCACGTCCCCTACCTGCGGGCGGCGAGGCGGAGCCGATGACGGGCGCGTCCGGATCCATTCCGTCAGGAACGGCTGATCCATCCCGCACAGCCGGCGCGCCGCAGCCGGTGATCACCGCGCTGCAGAGCGCGCTGGCTGCCGAGGATGCGGCTAGCTACGGCTACGGCGTTGTCGGCGCCCGGCTCCCGCAAGGCTCTGCGGAGCAGGCCACCGCAAGCACCGACTGGGTGGCGCACATGCGTGCCAGGGACCAGCTCTCAGCGCTGATCACCGCCCGAGGCGCAACGCCGGTTCCGGCTGCGGTGGCCTACAAGGTGCCGGGGCCGGTGCGTACTCCTGCCGCAGCCAGCGCGCTGGCGGCGACGCTAGAGGACCGGGTCGCTCAGGCCTACCTTGCGCTGGTCGCGCTGCCGGACCGCAGCCTGCGCAGCTTCGGCGCGAGGCAAGTCCGGGCGGCGGCGCTGCGGGCGCAGGCGTGGCGCGGCTCGGTCCAGGCATTCCCCGGCCTGCCGGGCACGTCAAACGCCCATCATGACAACTAGCCCTGCCTCAGCTGCTAGCGGCGAGCACATGCTTGATCAGGGATGCGGCGCCCTCGAGGTCCTCACCGACTGCGATCCGCTCGGCCCATGACCACCAGAACCACCACAGGCCGTCCTGGCCGCGTCCTGCATAGACGTCTTCCGCCAGAGCGGCTGCGGACGGGTTCACTACGTGCAGGCTAGGCACCCGGCCCGGCGGCGTCATCAGCCTTGCCCGCAGGCCGTGATGGCTGAGTACCTCGGCCAGTCCTTCCAGCCGGGCGAGGTTTGCTTGCCAGGTCGATGAGCGTGCGGGAGTGGCGGACAGTGAAGGAGGCGTACCTGGCGCGGGGGTGCCGACCGGCGCGGTAGCGCTCCGCGTGATCGTCGCCTCCGGTGCAGAGGCGGCCGGTGCGATCGCGGAATCCAGTGTGGCGGTGGCTGCCCAGGCAGAAGTGGCGGCCGACCGGGCGGCAGGGACTCCTCTGGCAAGGGCGGACGCGTCCGGAGCCCCGGCCGGGATGGCCGTGCCGACCGTACGCGAATTGACTATCTGGCCCCCGGCGGTGTCGGTCGCCGGCTGCGCCTTCGGCATCATGTTGTCACCTCAGGTAGCTGTCTCACAGCATAGAGTAATGAGACTGAACTCACTATGCACCGCGTTCAGCCAGATGTGCAACGTGCATAACGAAGTTCGCACGGCGCGTTTAATTGGAGTTATTCCTGGGAACCCAGTGCCGGCACTGGACGGGAGGTCGGCCTCCCGGCCACACTGTGAGGCACTGCCGAGGTTACGAACCGGTAAAGCGAGCTGCTGCGGGAGGTGACGTAGTGGCCGGCGCGCAGAGTCCCACTGTCCGTCGCCGTCGGCTTGCGCTTGAACTGAGGCGCCTGCGCGAGGCAGCGAAGCTTACCTGCGAGGAGGTTGCCGAGCAGCTTGAGTGCTCGGCCTCCAAGATCAGCCGGGTCGAGACCGGGCGGGTTTCGGTGTCGCCGCGGGACGTGCGCGACATGCTCGAGATCTACGGCGTGCCGGAACTCCAGCGCGATGCCCTCGTGCAACTTGCCAGGGAATCCCGGCAGAAGGGCTGGTGGCACGCTTATGGCGACAGCGTGCAACCGCATTTCGCCACGTACCTCGGCCTGGAGAGCGCGGCTTCGGAGATCAGGATCTACGAGGTCAACCTCATTCCGGGCCTGCTCCAGACGCAGGAGTACGCGCGAGCCGTCATCGCGGCGGGCATGGTCAACAGCCCGCGCGCGGATATCGAGCGCCAGGTCGCGCTCCGGATGGAGCGGCAGCGGCTGACCATCACCAGCCCGCCGAAGGTGTGGGCCGTCCTCGACGAGGCAGCGTTGCGCCGCGAGGTAGGCGGTCCCGAGGTGATGCGGATGCAACTGGAATACCTGCGTGAGCTCGGCGGCCTGCGCAACGTGTCGCTGCAGGTCATCCCGTTCCGCGGCGGCGCCCATCCAGCCATGGGCCGCCCGTTCGTCATCCTCGTCTTCGGCGAAGAAGCCGATCCGGATGTGGTCTACCTGGAGGACCTGACCAGCGCGCTATGGGTGGAGAACGTCGAAGAAGTCGACCGGTACAACGTGTTCTTCAATCACCTGCAGGCAACCGCACTGTCGTTTGAAAACTCTGCCGCGCTGATGACCGCAGTGCTGAAGGACATGTAGCGGCTCCGCCAGACCAGGCCAGCGGACCGGGGCGCCAGATCAGGTCAGCCGGCCGATCAGGTCAGCCGGCAGCTAGATCAGGCCAGCCGGCAGCGGCTCTGCGTGCAGCACAGTCAGGCGTGAGACCGCCCGGGTGAGCGCGACGTAGAGCCGGTTCAGCCCGCGCGCCTCCGCGCTGGCGATCTGGGCCGGCTCACAGACAATGACCTGGTCGAATTCCAGTCCCTTGGCGAGGGTCACCGGCACCAAGGTGATCAGCCCGCTGTCCGCTGCGCCGTCCAGGACCGCGTGCGGCAGGCCCGCCGCGGCGAGTGCGGCGGCGAGCGCCGGGATCTGCGCGTCGGCGGCAATCACGGCGGCCGAGCCGGGCAGGCCGAGCGCGTCCGCGCACGCTGTCACGAATGCGCTAGCCAACTCGGCTAGCGGCAGCTGCCTGACCAGCAGAGCCCCTGGGTCCTGACGCACTGATGAGGCGGGCCGGAGGGCGGGCGCGATCTGGCCGAGCAGCTGGCTCGCGAAATCGAGTATCTGCCGCGGCACCCGGTAACCGGTATCAAGCACGCGCAGGTCGGCGTCCGGCTTTCCGAGATGGCCCAGCATCTGCTCCCAGCTGCTCGTCGCCCAGGCCGTGGTGCCCTGCGCGATGTCGCCCAGCACAGTTGCTGAGCCGGTCGCGCATCGGCGCCCGATCGCCCGGCACTGCATCGGCGAGAGGTCCTGCGCCTCGTCGACCACGATGTGCGCCAGGCTTGGCGTGCGCTCGATCAGGTCGGCCATCTCGTCGATCAGCACCGTGTCGGCCGCGCTCCAGCGGGCCGAGCCAGGGCCCCGCGGCGGGCTCGCCCAGCTGATCAAGGTCTGCTCGTCAGCGTCCAGCAGACCGTCGGCAGCCCGCTTGAGCAAGTCCGGTTCGGACAGCAGCCGGAAGACCATGCGCACCGGGTCCGCCTTCGGCCACACCTGCGCCACCGCGGCCTGCACCTGTCTGGTGCGGCGAACCGACTCGTGCGTCCGGTCGTCGCAGGTCTCGCCTGCTGCCTCCATCCGCGTCAGGATCACGTGCGCGATCCGGTGCGCCAGCATGTCCCGGCCGGTCCCGTACCGCACTCCCCGGGCGCGCAGCTCAGCAGCAAGCTCAGCGACCTCACTCGCGGGTACTCGCCACCGGCGCGATCCGCGCGCCAGCATGATCGCCTCGGCAGGCTCGGCCAGCTGCTCCCAGAGCGCGTTCGCGAGCACCTGCGCCATCCGCGCGTCGCCCTTGACCTGGGCCGCGCGTTCAGAGTCGGTGGCTCGCACTGGCACGGCGGCGGTCAGGTCGGCGACCGAAAGCTGCGCCACGTCAAGCTCGCCCAGCGCGGGCAGGACGTTGCGGATGTAGGCGAGAAAGGCCTTGTTCGGTCCGACGACCAGCACACCGCCCCGCGAGAGCCGCTGCGCGTGCGCGTACAGGAGGTAGGCCACCCGGTGCAGGCCGACAGCCGTCTTCCCGGTTCCGGGAGCGCCCTGAACGCATACCGTCTGGTCGATTGCGGCCCTGACGATGTCGTCCTGGTCGGGCTGGATCGTGGCGACGATGTCGCGCATCGGCCCGGACCGAGGCCGCTCGATCTCGTCGATCAGGATCCGGCTGGTCGCCGTCCGCTGCCCGGCACCATCGCCGAACCGCTCGTCCTCGAACGCGGTCAGCTCGCCGCCGGAGAAACCGAACCTGCGGCGAAGGTCCAGGCCCATCGAGTCGGCCTGGCTGGCCCGGTAGAACGGCCGCGACACCGGCGCACGCCAGTCGATCACGACTGGCGTGCCATGAGTGTCGTGCACGTGCCGGCGGCCGACGTGGAAGTGCTCGCTGTCCGGCACGTCAGCCTGCGGCTGACCAGCCTCCGATCGGGCGCCGGCCGCATCCGGGCCGCCGGCAAGCGCGCCCGGCCGATAGTCGAGCCGGCCGAAGAACAGCGGCGTGTCAGGCAGGTCGCGCAGCGCCTCGGCCCGCCGGTACAAGTCGGCCTTGAGGTACTCCTCGGAGACCGGGTCGCCGCCCATGGCCCGCAGCGACAGCACGTCGGTGCGCATCAGCTCGAGGTCGCGGCGGGAGGAGCGCAAATGATCGCGCTCGGCATTAAGTATTCGGTCCGCGGCGTCCGGAGCACTCGCCGACGGCATGACTCATCACCCCCGTGTGGAGAAGAACGGATGAGGACTTCGATTACTACCGGGAACGGCGGTGGCACAAGGGCTCGAGATCCTAGCACCGTCGCGGCAACAGGGGCAGCTGAATTTCCGGTGGCGGCCGATAGCCCGCTTAGAACAGCACAGACATGAACGTCCCGGCCTGAGTAAAACCGACGTGCCGGTAGGCGGCCCGAGCCGGGGCGTTGAAATCGTTGACGTACAGCGTCACGACCGGCGCGAGCCGCAGCGCGGCCTGCACGACGGCCGCCATGCCGCGCACCGCGTGCCCGCGTCCGCGCTCCTCCGGGGGCACCCAGACACCCTGCACCTGGCAGGCGTAAGGCGTCACCGCCCCGACCTCCGCCTTGAAAACCACCTTGCCGTCGTCGATCCGGGCGAACGACCGCCCGGCACCGATGAGATCAGCCATTCGCGCCCGGTAAGCGGCGCCACCGTCTGCGCCGACTGGCGATACGCCGACTTCCTCGGTGAACATGGCTATGCAGGCCGGGAGCACCACGTCAAGTTCTCGCGGCCGCACCATCCGGACCAGCGGATCGGGCTCGACCGTGGACGGGCGGGACATCGCCAGCACCGGCTGCACCGGCCGCACGTCGCGGGGGGAATCCCAGGCCGGCGAGAGCAGGGACCACAGCTGGCTGACCGCCTCGGCTGATCCGACAATCGACGAACAGCGGCGGCCCTGCGTGCGCGCCCTCGCCGCGAATGCGGCTACCGCGTCCGGGCTTGCCTCGACTGGTACGAGATTGGCGCCCGAGTAGCACACCGCGCTGAGCCCGCCGCCATCGGTGTAACCCCACAGCTGGCCGCCGAGCCGCGCCGGCTCTAGGCCCGTCGCCCGGATACGCGCGCCGACGAAAACGTTGGCAACAGGGTCCCGATCGCAGAGGGCCAGTGCCTCATCGCGATCGTGATCTGTCAGCAGTCGCAGCGACGCCGAACGCCATGGCCTGGTGCGCAGCACCCCTCCAGAGTAACGGCTCGCCGGTGCCTCACACGTCAGGGCGGCGTACGTCCGGGCGGGGCAAGCGCGCCGGCGGCGAGCTAGGGACTGACCGGCGAGGGCGGCGGCAGGGCCGGGCACGTCGCGTTGACCAGGCCGGGACTGCCAGGAAGAGATCCGCTCGCTAGGTAGCGATTCAGGTAGCCGTTCACGCAGCCGTTAGGCGGATAGGACAGCGACTGCCCGTGGTTCCCGCCGCCTCGAACTACCACCAGGCGCGCGCTAGGTAGCAGTTTCCGGGCCACGAGGGCTCCGGCATAGGGCGTGGCCGCATCCAGGGTGCCCTGCAGTATCAGGATCGGCGGCAGCCCGGCAGCGTGAATATGCAACGGTTTAGCCGGTCCCTTCACTGGCCAGAACGCGCATGCAGCGTTGAACCAGGCGTTGCCCCAGGTCTCGAACGGCGCCTTGGCGTAGACCTTCCTGGTGTCGGAATTCCAGAAGGCCCAGTTGCGTGGCCAGCCGACGTCGCTGCATTCCACCGCGTTGTAGACGGCGAACTCGTTTTCGCCCTGCTTGCCGATCTGCTGGTAAAGCGGGATCAGCTCAGCGCCGGACCCGGACCTGAGGTAGGTCGACAGACCTGCTGCCAGGTACGGCCACCACGAGTTGCTGTAACCGCCGACCAGGAAGGTGTCGTCGAGTTCGTCAGGTCCGATCAGCGGACCCGACGGGGCAGAGATCGGATGGGCGGCCAGCCGGCGCATCGCGGCGTTGAAGGTCGAGTTGACGGCTGTTTCGGTCTTGCCGAGGTGGTAGGCGGAGTCATAGCGAGCGATCCAGGAGAAAAACGCCCTGATCCGGCCCTGGAATGCGTAGTCCTGCTCAACGTTGTCGCTGTACCACACCCCGCTCGCGTTCACCACGCTGTCCAGCACCATCCGCCGCACATTGTGCGGGAACAGCGTCGCGTAGACCTGGCCCAGGTAAGTGCCATACGACACGCCGTAGTAGTTGATCTGCCGCTGGCCGAGTGCTACCCGGATCGAGTCCATGTCCCTGGCCAGATCCTCGGTCGTCATGTACGGCAGCAGCCAGCTATATCGCTTCTCGCAGTCGGCGGCGTACTGCTTCGCCCGGCCGACCAGGACCCGCTCAGCCGCCGCATTGGCTGGCACGTAGCTCGGACGGGGCCGTGAAAAGAAGCCTGGTTCGCAGCTGAGCGCCGGCTTGGACGCCCCGACGCCACGGGTGTCGAAACCCACGATGTCGTACTGCCTCGCCACCTGGGGCGCGAGCCCGGAAGCCACGTCTTGCGCGAACGACAGCCCGCTGGCACCGGGCCCGCCCGGGTTCACCAGCAGCACGCCCTGCTGCTGCGCGGGCGGGGCGGTCGCCGGGATCTCCGACAGTGCCAGCGTGATCTTCCGGCCGGCCGGATCGGCGTAGTTGAGCGGCACCTGCAGGCTGGCACATCGCAGCCGGGCCGTCGTCGGGGCACCGATCGTGACATCCGGGCACCGGTGCCAGGTCAGCCGCGACGACCCCGCCGAGAGCGCCGGCCCGCTCGGCGCTGGCGGGCCGGTGACGAGCGAGGTGCCACTCCGCGCCGCTGGCGCCGAGGAGGTGCATCCGGCCAGGCCAGCGCAGGCCATCGCGGCAGCCAGGACCGCAGTCATCGCTCTGCTCATAGCGCCATCCTGCCCAGCTGCGCCCGGCATGATCCGCGCCGGCGGCCGGCGTCTGGCCTAGTGAGCCAGCCGCACCAGGCTCGGCAGCCGAGCGGAGGGGCAGACTACTGGGCCGGCTCGGTGGCAGGCTCGGCCGCTGCGGCCAGCTTCATCGCCTCTTCGATGAGCGTCTCGACGATCTGCGCCTCGGGCACCGTCTTGATGACCTCGCCGCGAACGAAGATCTGGCCCTTGCCGTTGCCGGATGCCACCCCGAGGTCAGCTTCCCGCGCCTCGCCAGGCCCGTTCACGACACAGCCCATGACCGCGACCCGAAGCGGCACCTCGAGCCCGTCCAGGGCGGCAGTGACCTCGTCGGCCAGTTTGTACACGTCCACCTGGGCGCGCCCGCAGGACGGGCAGGAGACGATCTCCAGTCCGCGCTGGCGGAGGCCCAGCGACTCCAGAATCGCGATGCCAACCTTGACTTCCTCGACCGGCGGCGCCGACAGCGATACCCGGATGGTGTCGCCAATCCCCTCGGCCAGCAGCGCGCCGAAGGCGACCGCCGATTTGACTGTGCCCTGGAAGGACGGGCCAGCCTCGGTGACGCCCAGGTGCAGCGGGTACTCGCAGCGCTCGGCGAGCAGCCGGTAGGCGTTGATCATGACCACCGGGTCGTGGTGCTTGACCGAGATTTTGATGTCGTTGAACCCGTGCTCCTCGAACAACGAGCACTCCCACAGAGCGGATTCCACCAGCGCTTCGGGCGTGGCCTTGCCGTGCTTAACCAGCAGCCGCTTGTCCAGCGAGCCCGCGTTGACGCCGATCCTGATGGGCACGCCCGCGGCTGACGCCGCCTTGGCGATCTCGCCGACTTTGTCATCGAAGGCTTTGATATTGCCGGGATTAACACGGACCGCCGCGCACCCTGCGTCGATCGCCGCGAAGACGTATTTCGGCTGGAAGTGGATGTCGGCGATCACCGGGATCTGCGACTTGCGAGCGATCTCGGGGAGCGCGTCCGCGTCGTCCTGTGACGGAACGGCAACCCGGACGATCTGGCAGCCAGCCGCAGTGAGCTCGGCGATCTGCTGCAGCGTGGCGTTCACGTCCGCCGTCAGCGTGGTAGTCATCGACTGCACAGACACGGGCGCGCCGCCGCCGACGGGGACCGCGTGCTTGCCGTGGCCCACGATGATCTGGCGCGACGGCCGGCGGGCCGCAAGCGGCTCCGGCGGAAGCTGTGGGATGCCTAGGTCTACTGTCATGACTCGCTTTCGCCTCACACCTGAAGGTGAACGGGATTGAAGATGTCGGCAGCTATGAGCAGCGTGCCGAGGCCAACCAGCAGAGCAAATACCAGCAAGCTCAGCGGCACCAGCCGCTGGATATCCACCAACCCCGGATCCGGCCGGCCGAGGAGCCGGTTAAACCATGCCCGGATCCGCTCGAAGATCACCACCGCCAGGTGACCACCATCCAGCGGCAGCAGGGGCAACAGGTTGAACGCCCCGACGAAGATGTTGAGCGAGGCAATGATGGACAGCAGGATGCTGACCTTGGCCTGCCAGGGTATCGCCGCCTGCACTACATCACCCGTCACCTGGCCGACGCCCACCACGCTGCTAACCTGGCCAGCCGCCGTGTGAGACCGGTTCTTGTTGAACAGGTCAGGGACCGCCGAGGGCAGCTTGGCGATCGCCGATGCAGACGACGTCAGCGTGTTCGCGAACTCATCCCCCGAGTAGCCCCAGGCGCCGAAGAAGCTGCTTCGCTGGTACTCCACCGCCGGCTCGACACCGAGGAAGCCAGTGGTCCGGCCGGGGATGGCGGCGAGCGTGACGTTGAGGTGCACGCTGCGGCCATTCCGGTCAACCACGAGCGGGACGGCGGTGCCTGCTTTCTGCGCCGCGAGCGCGGTATGCAGCTGATTCCAGGTCCCGACCGGCTTGCCAGCCACTGAGACGACCTTGTCGCCAGCCTTAAGGCCGGCCTGCTGCGCAGGCGACTTGCCGAGGTTGTGCCCGGCACACGGGTTAGCGCTGTTCAGCGCTTTCGCGCTGGCCGGCGTGCAGCCCGCGAGGTCGATCTGGCCGTTCGTCAGCAGCTTCGGCTGCCCGATCGCGACCGCGAGCACGAAGAACAGGAACAGAGCCAGCACGAAGTGCATGAACGACCCGGCGGCCAGCACGATGATGCGCTGCCAGCCCGGCTGGTTGCGGAACGAGCGCGGCTCGTCGGCGACGTCTACTTCCTCGATCGACGTCATCCCGGTGATCTTCACGAAACCGCCGAAGGGCAGCACCTTAACCCCGTACTCGGTCTCCCCCCGGAAGGTCGACCACAGCGTCCGGCCGAAGCCGACGAAGAACTGGGTGACTCGCATGCCGAACTTTTTCGCCGTGGCGAAGTGGCCGAACTCGTGCAGCATCACCGAGGTGAACAGGGCCACGACGAACACCAGGACGCCAAACAGGAACGCCAGGTGCTGCCGGTCGATCACGATCAGCGTCACGACGACCGCGACGACCAAGATCCACATCCAGAGCTGCGCGGCCGAGCCGGTCGTACGGCGACCGTGACCGTTATTCCCGTTCTGACCGTCCTGCTCGCCGGGATCGCCCGCGCCTGCAAGGCCCATCAGGTGGCGCCTCCCTTCCCCGTTAGCTCTCGTGCGCGGTCCCTGGCCCAACCATCAGCGCCAAGCACGTCTGCCAGCGTCACGGCAGCACCTGCTGAGTCATGACGTTCCGAGACTACCTGGGCGACCGTATCGACGATTGCGGCGAACGGGATCTGCCCGGCCAGGAACGCACCGACGCATACCTCGTTGGCGGCGTTATAGACCGCTGGCATGGTCCCGCCAGCCGCTCCTACCTGCCTGGCCAGGGGTACGGCCGGGAACGCGCTCTCGTCCAGCGGCTCGAATGTCCAGGTGTGCGCGGTCGTCCAGTCCACTGCGGGGGCCGCGTTCGGCACCCGGTCCGGCCAGCCCAGCGCCAGCGCGATCGGAATGCGCATGTCCGGCGGGCTGGCCTGGGCAAGCGTGGATCCGTCGGTGAACTCGACCATCGAGTGGATGACCGACTGGCGGTGCACCACGACATCGATCCGGTCGAATCCGATTCCGAACAGCAGGTGTGCCTCGATAAGCTCCAGCCCCTTGTTCACCAGGGTCGCGCTGTTAACCGTGATTACCGGCCCCATGGTCCAGGTGGGATGGGCGAGCGCCTCCGCGGGTGTCACGTCGGCCAGCTCAGCGCGGCTACGGTGCAGGAACGGCCCGCCGCTGGCGGTCACGATCAGTTTGGCGACCTCAGCTGAGCGGCCGCCGCGCAGGCACTGAGCGATCGCCGAGTGCTCGGAGTCAACCGGGACGATCTGGCCGGGCGCGGCGATGCCCGCGACGAGCGGGCCGCCCATGATCAGCGACTCCTTGTTGGCCAGGGCCAGCACGCGCCCGGCGGACAGGGAAGCCAGCGTCGCGGCTAGCCCGACTGCCCCGGTGACGGCATTCAGCACCACGTCACAGGGCCGGGCGGCCAGCTCGGCCACGGCATCCGGGCCGGCCTGCAAGTCCGGAAGCTTGCGCCGGGCCCCGTCGGCTGTCCCGATGGCGGCCAGAGCCTCGCGCAGCTCGGGCACCGCGGCCGGGGTGGCAACCGCCACCACCTCTGCGCCTAGCTCGATCGCTTGCCTGGCCAGCAGACCCGGATTCCCGCCGCCGGACGCGATACCGGTCAGCCTGAACCGCTCCGGGTTGCGGGCGATGATGTCGGCGGCCTGGGTCCCGATCGAGCCCGTTGACCCCAGCAGGATGATGTCCCGGCGCTGGCCGGTACTCGCGGATTCCACTCGGTCATTCTTCACCAGCACCGCGCGCGGTCGCATCCGGTGAGTGCCCTAAGGTCGAGCCGGTCAGAGCCGGGGGGTCGAGTCCGGTGCAGTCGCGACTGGCGGGTTCTGCGCAGTCGCAGACGGTGAGTACCGTTACTCCCGTGCGTTCCCCCGTCGTCACCGTCAGCAGCACAGCATCCCAGCAGCCCGACTGGCCTGATCCGGCCAGGGTCGACGCGGTGGCGGCGGAGCTGGCTAGCCTGCCACCCCTAGTGTTCGCCGGCGAGTGCGATCAGCTGAAGGAGCGGCTGGCCGCGGTCAGCCGGGGCGAGGCGTTCGTCCTTCAGGGCGGCGACTGCGCCGAGACCTTCACCGGGGCCAGTGCGGACGCCGTCCGTGCAAAGCTGCAGACGATCCTGCAGATGGCAGTCGTGCTTACCTACGGCGCCAGCGTCCAGGTCATTAAGATCGGCAGGCTGGCCGGCCAGTTCGCCAAGCCGCGGTCCCGGCCGGCCGAGATTCGGGACGGCGTCGAGCTGCCGGCCTACCGCGGCGACGCGGTCAACGGCTTCGACTTCACCCAGCAAGCGAGGGCACACGATCCCGACCGGATGCTGCGGGCCTACCACTGCGCCGCCGTCACGCTCAACCTGTGCCGTGCATTCACCACCGGCGGGTACGCCGACCTGCACCAGGTACACGCCTGGAACCGGGACTTCGTCCGGAACAGCCCGTCCGGGCAGCGCTACGAGCGGCTAGCCGGGGAGATTGACCGGGCGCTGTCGTTCATGCGGGCATGCGGCGCGGATTCCGAGGAACTGCGCTCGGTCGAGTTCTACTCCAGTCACGAAGCCCTGCTGCTGCCGTACGAGCTCGCGCTGACCCGCATCGACTCGCGCAGCGGCCTGCCGTACGACGTCTCCGCGCACTTCCTCTGGATCGGCGAGCGGACCAGGGCGCTGGACGGCGCGCACGTGGAGTTCGCGGCCAGCATCCGCAACCCGATCGGTGTCAAGGTCGGTCCGGACGCCACGCCGGACGGCCTGCGGGCGCTGATCCGGCGGCTCAGTCCGGACGGCGAGCCAGGCCGGCTGACGCTCATCACCAGGCTGGGCGCCGGCGAGATCCGCACCCTGCTGCCTCCGCTGATCAAAGCGGTCCAGGAAGAAGACATCCCGGTCGCCTGGATCTGCGACCCGATGCACGGCAACACGTTCGAGGCGCCCAGCGGCCACAAGACCCGCCGGCTGCAGGACGTTCTCGATGAGGTGCAGGGCTTCTTCGAGGTGCACCGCAGCGCCGGCACCCATCCCGGCGGCATCCACATCGAGTTCACCGGTGACAACGTGACCGAGTGCGTCGGCGGCAGCCACGAGATCATCGCCGAGGACCTGCACCAGCGCTATGAGACGGCGTGTGACCCGCGGCTGAACCGCAGCCAGGCCCTGGACCTCGCCTTTACCGTCGCCGACTACTACCGGTCACTGCCGACTGCCGGCTAACGCTTGGCACCGGCTCCGGCAGGAACGCTGGCGTGCGCGCGGACGCGGAAGCGGGCGTAAGCGTCGCTGAGGCCAGCTGAACGTCCAACCCGCCTCGGGC
>DATMMA010000434.1:0-10457 GCA_035570295.1 Streptosporangiaceae bacterium | reverse complement strand
CAGAGAAGGCTTCGAGTGCGGTATCGGCATCGGCTACAACGACGTCAAGATCGGCGACGTGATCGAGACGTTCGAGATGCGGGAGAAGCCGCGGAGCTAGGGCGGGAACGCCCGCTGAACGGGCAGCCGTGTACGTCGGGGCACTGACCCTGGACCTGCTGCTAGGCGATGTCCGGTCGCTGAAGCAGAAGCGTTCGGTGGTCAGGCCCCTGATCGCCGACGTGCACCGCCGGTTTCCCGGCGTTGCCGTCGGCGAGACCGGTGACCTGGACCTGCACCGGCGGGCTGAGATCGGCATCGCGGTGGTCAGCTCGACCGCTGCGAACGCCAGGGAAATGCTGGACGCATGCGAGCGCTTCGTCGCCGGGCGGCCCGAGATCGAGCTGCTAGCCGCGAGGCAGCGGCTGCTGACCGATGAAGGGGAATAGGCCGATGAACCAGGGCCGTGCTGGCTCGGGGGGACGACCCTCCGGGACCCCCGGCACTCGCGCGAACAAGCTGGGCGACCGCATCGCCGAGATCGTCGCCGAGATGCTCGAGCGGCGGATTAAGGACCCGCGGCTCGGCTTCGTGACAGTGACCGAGGCCAGGGTCACCGGCGACCTGCGGGAGGCAACGGTGTTCTACACCGTGTACGGCTCCGATGACGAGGTCGCGGGCACGGCAGCGGCGCTGGCCAGCGCGACCGGGCTGATCAGGTCCGAGGTCGGCAAGCAGACCGGGCTGAAGCACACGCCGTCGATCAGCTTCAGCCAGGACACCGTGCCCGACACCGCCAGGACCATCGAAGACCTGGTCGCCAGGGCCAGGGCGGCGGACGCCGCGGTCGCCGCGGTGCGCGACGGTGCGGTACACGCTGGCGATCCTGACCCGTACCGGGCACCTGACGACGGCAAGGAAGGGGCCGACGAGGACGAGGACGCCGAGGAAGAGGACGCCGAGGTCGATGACGACCTGCAGTGAGGCCGACTGGTCCAGCGCCGTCAAGATGATCGACGGCGCCGGGCAGGTGTGCCTGGCTTGCCACGTCCGGCCTGATGCCGACGCGCTCGGCTCTATGCTCGCCGTCACGCTCGCGCTGGCCAGCCGGCCGGGCGGCCGTACGGTCGTCGCGTCCTTCGGTGACGATCCGTTCGCTGTGCCGGGCATCTTGCAGTTCCTGCCCGGCCAGTCGCTGCTGCGCCCGCCGGGGGACTACCCGGACCGGCCCGACGTCATGATCTCGTTCGACGCGGCGAGCATCGACCGGCTCGGCCGGCTGACCGGACCGGCGGCAGCCGCCGGCGCGCTGATCGTGCTGGACCATCACGCGTCTAATCCCGGTTTCGGCACGGTCAACCTGGTCGACCCGACCGCGGCCGCTACCGCGGTGCTCGCCGCCGAGCTGATCGACCGGATGGGCATCGGGCTGACACAGGACATCGCGCTTGGCTTGTATGCCGGGCTGGTGACGGACACCGGGTCGTTCAAGTACGCGGCCACCACGCCGCAGGTGCACGAGCTGGCTGCCCGCTTGCTGGCCACGGGCATCGAACCTGGCACTGTCGCCCGCGAGCTGTACGACCGCGCGCCCTTCAGTTACCTCGGCATGCTGGCAGCCGCGCTCGGCCGCGCTCAGCTCGACCGCGAGGCGGCCAGCGGTCTTGGCCTGGTCTGGACGACGGTCACCCGAGCAGACCGCGCGCAAGCCAGCCTTCCGCTCGATGCCACTGAGTCCGTGATCGATATCGTCCGCAAGACCGACGAGGCGGAAGTCGCCGCTGTCCTGAAGGAGGACGACGACGGCACCTGGCAGGTCTCGGTCAGATCGAAGTCGCTGGTCGATGTGGGCGCCGCTTGCTCCGCGCTGGGCGGCGGCGGCCACGCCCGGGCCGCCGGTTTCTCCAGTTCCGGAGGGGCGGATGCGGCAATCGCCGCCCTCCGGCACCAGCTGGACCGCCAGTGACGGCACCGGGCGGGCTCGTCATCGTCGATAAGCCGGCTGGCTGGACTTCGCACGACGTCGTCGCGCGCATCCGCAAACTGGCGGGTACCAGGCGCGTCGGCCATGCCGGAACGCTGGACCCGATGGCGACCGGCGTGCTGGTGGTCGGCGTGGAGAAAGCGACCCGGCTGCTGGGCTATCTGGCGCTGACCGAGAAGGAGTACACCGGCACGATCCGGCTCGGCCAGGCAACTGACACCGATGATGCCGACGGCGCGGTGCTCGAGGTCGTTCCCGCCGGGAAAATCGGGGAGGACGAGCTGCTGCGCGCGGTTCGCAGCATGACTGGCGAGATCAGCCAGGTCCCGCCGGGAGTCAGCGCGATCAAAGTCGGCGGCAGGCGGTCGTACCAGCTGGCGCGCGCTGGCCAGGCACCAGTGCTGCAGGCTAGGGCCGTGACGGTCAGCAGGTTCGAAGTTACCCGGGTGCGCCGGGACGGCGATCTGCTCGACGCGGACGTGGCGGTGACGTGCTCGAGCGGGACTTACATCCGGGCGCTGGCCCGTGACCTCGGCGCGAAGCTGGGTGTCGGCGGGCACCTGACCGCGTTGCGCCGCACCCGGGTGGGGCCGTACCTGGTCAGCCAGGCGCGCACGCTTGATCAGCTTGCCGCCGAAGCCGGGCGGGCGTCGGGAGTCGAGCTGACGGGCCTGGCCGAGGCTGCGGCGGCGGCGTTCCCGCGGCGTGAGCTGAGCGCGGACGAAGCACGGTCGCTCAGCCACGGTGGGAAGCTCAGCGTGACCGGGACCGGCCCGGCGCCGGTGGCTGCGTTCGGGCCGGATGGCTCGCTGGTCGCGCTGCTGACCGAGGACGGTGGCCGCGCACGATCGCTGGCGGTATTCGCAGCGGAACCGGCGGCCGCAGGTCCGATTGTCGACAGTGCCGGGAGCGCCAGTGCCGGGATAGACGGGCCGGCTGGCGGGTCCTGAGGTGCGCTCCGGCCTGGCATGCGAGGCTTAGACCACCGCCGGTCAATTGCCGAAGATTCAGGAGACGAGCAGATGCAGCGGTGGCATGGCCTGGACGACGTACCAGCCCAGTGGGGCAGGTCCGTCGTCACCATCGGCGAGTTCGACGGCGTGCACCGCGGCCACCAGCGGATCGTGTCCCGCGCCCGGACCGCTGCCGCCGAGCTAGGGCTGCCGGTCGTGGTGGTGACTTTCGATCCGCATCCCGACGAGGTCGTCAGGCCAGGCTCGCATCCGCCGCTGCTGTGCACGGCCAGCCGCCGGTCGCAGCTACTGGCCGACCTCGGCGTCGACGCCGTCTGCGTGCTGCCGTTCACGCTTGAATTCTCCCGGCTCGGGCCGGACGAGTTCGTACGGGCCGTGCTGGTCGAGCGGCTGCACGCGGCGCGGGTCGTGGTGGGGAGCAACTTCCGGTTCGGCCATAAGGCCGCCGGCGACGTGGCGCTGCTGGCAGAGCTGGGCGAGAAATATGACTTCACCGCCGAGGGCGTGCCGCTGCTGACCGAGAACGGAGTGACGATCTCCTCGACCGGTATCAGGGCGATGCTGGCCGCGGGCGAGGTAGCCGGGGCAGCGCATGACCTCGGGCGGCCGCACCGGGTCGAGGGCGTGGTGGTGCGCGGGGAGCAGCGCGGCCGCTCGCTCGGCTTCCCTACGGCGAACCTGGAAACGCTGCCGCACACCGCGGTCCCGGCCGACGGGGTGTACGCAGGCTGGCTGAGCAGCCTGGACCCGGCTGGCGCCGAGACGCAGCGCTGGCCGGCCGCGATCTCGGTGGGCACTAACCCGACCTTCGACGGGCGGCACCGGACCGTTGAGGCGTACGCACTGGACCGTGACGACCTTGACCTGTACGGGTCGCACGTGGCGGTGGACTTCGTCGCGCGGCTGCGCGCGACGCTGAAGTTCGGCTCCGTTGAGGAGCTCGTGGCACAGATGCATGTTGACGTCGATGATGCGAGGCAGCTGCTGACCGCGGGTTAGCGACGCGCAGCTGCCGGGGCGCGCGGGCTGAGCCGAACTGGCTGCACCCGCTCCTGCCTACCACGCGAAGGTGGTGACCGGGGTCTGCGGGGCAAGGAAGTTCCAGGCCAGCTTCACGCGCGTGACCGTGCCGTTCACCACTTCCTGCTGCCTACGGCCACACTGGGTCAGCAGTTCGCGCCCGTCCGCACTAGCCCAGAGCACGCCGCAGAAGTCTGGACTGTCCTGCTGCGCCCGCGCGGTGCCGATCGGGATCGTCCGCAAGAGCGCGCCTGATCTGGCCGAGAACTCTTGCAGCACCTCGGCAGAGCCGGACTGGATCATGTTGAGTGCGACCGAGCCGTCAGCGGTGAACGCGCCACGGTGATAGCCGCGAAGGTCCGGTCCGGGCTGGGTCGCGGCCGCCAGCGACGGGCCAGCCGAGCGCACTGCCGTGTTCAGGATCCGAAGCCCGCTGTAGGCAAGACTGCCGGAGTCCTGCCAGTAAAGCGCCAGCCGGTCGGCAGTTGGCCAGTACTGGAAGGTCACCACGCCGGTGTGGTTCTCCGGCCAGCTGTCGACCAGGGTGCCGGCAGTCAGGTCATAGACGAGCAGCTTGCCCGCGCCTGTGCGGCCGGCCGGCCAGGTGTTCAGCACGAGCCTGGTGCCTGCCGGGTTGACCGTCATGCCGTAGATCTGCGACGCGGCCACCGAGATGCCCGGCAAGATCCGGCGGAGCAGGACCGAGCCGGACGGAGTGATCCGCGCCTCCGCAAACGTAATGCGGTCCGCCTCGCTCTGCTGCGCCAGCACGAAGAGCCGGTCGTTGCTGGTCACTGCGGCGGCTCCGAAGATGCCCCGCGTGCCGACCGTTGCCAGCCTGCCGGCGATGCGCCCGCTGGCGGCGTCCCCGATCATCGGCGAGCCTGACGCTGAGCCGTTAATGAACACGTACGGCGCCTGTCCCGGCGCTGGGTACCTGCTCTGGCCCCAGAAGCTGGCTGGATGAGAAACGTGGTCCGGCCCGCCGGCAGGCCCGGTGAGCACGCCGCCGACCAGGCTGACCGCGACCGCGATCGCGGCCGCCGTTCCGCCGGCCAGCGCGGCCAGCCGGGCTGTCCGGCGCCTGGCGCGGCGGCGGATGCCGGCGAACTCGGGTGCAGCGGCCGCCCGCAGCGGCGCAGCCCAGTTGTGGAACTGCTCACGAAGATCAACGTCGTTCATCAGGTCACTGCCTCCGGATACTGGGCCAGCCGTTCCGCTAGGTGCCGCCGTCCGGCAGCGAGCCTGGTCTTTACCGTCCCGGCCGGCAGCCCGCACTCCCGGGCGATCTCGTCGACCGGGAGGTCGGCCAGGTAATGCAGGACGACGACCTGCCGCTCGCGGATCGGCAGGTCGAGCAGCGCCGCACCCAGCGGGGTGTAACGAAGGTCATCGTCGGGCTGCGGCGGCTGTGGAGGGCGGAGAGACTCCAGGCGCAGCGTCGCCGCTAGCCGGGTCCGGCGGCGCCGGCTCGAATCGACGGCAAGCCGCACGGCTACCTTGCGCACCCAGGCGTCGGGCAGGTCGAAGCCATGCAGCCAGGACCAGCGGGCCAGCGCCCTGGCGTAGGCCTCCTGAGTGATGTCCTCTGCCTCGTGCTTGCTGCCGACGAGTGCGGCTACCGTGGCCAGGGTGCGCCCGTAACTGGCCCGGTAGAACTCCCTGAAGTCGTCGCTGGAAGCCAACGCAGCTCCTCTGCCGGGCGGCCCGTGTCGGGCAGGTCACCAGCTAACACGCGCCACCGGGTATGCCGGATTGCGTGCTGGGTAACATTCAGGTAACGGAAGTTCCGCGTCTGGTCGGCCTCTGAGTACACCGAGGCGGCAGTGACGTGGTACCGTGAGTGATCGGCCGGAGCATCCGGCCCGGTTAGCTGTGCCCTCATAGCGGCTAACCACCGGGAGGCATTGCCCCGCTGTGGCGCTCTGCCTGCTGTAAGCCCAGGCGCAGGCTCTTCGGAGTGGCAGCTTGGACGGATACCGAATGACGGATAGCTGATACTAAGGGAGCAATGTGCCGCTCAACACCACGGTGAAGAACGAGATCATCGCCGCGCACGCGACCAATGAGGGTGACACCGGATCGCCGGAGGTCCAGGTCGCGGTGCTGACACGGCGGATCGCTGACCTGACCGAGCACCTCAAGGTGCACAAGCACGATCACCACAGCCGTCGCGGGCTGCTGCTGCTCGTGGGCCGCCGCCGGCGGCTGCTGCAGTACCTCGCCCGCAAGGACATCAGCAGGTACCGCGCCCTCATCGAGAAGCTCGGGCTGCGGCGGTAGCCAGTTCCGCGGGACGGCGTGGCGCCGTCCCGCTTGGCTGATCCTGCCGTATACACAAGGTAGTCAGGACAACTAGATAACGTAGAGGTAAACGTCCCGCGCGGCTCCGACCAGGAGCGCAGACAGCGCCCTTTTGGGCCGGTCCTCGGTAGTGGTTCTCGGGTCATGACAGTCCGCTTGCGAGCGGACTGGCAGGGCCGAGGGCTTCGATCGAAGACCGGCCGGCAGCTGATCCGGCAGCGTGGCTCGTGCTTCCGTGCAGATCGCCGGGGGCCTTGCCCAGCGAGCCGGCACTGGCGCTTCCAGTAGTGCGGCGGACAGGCGCGGGACCTCAGTCAAGGAGGTCACCCGTGGAGGGTGTCTACACCGCCGAGGTCACCATTGACAACGGCGAATTCGGCGCGCACAAGATCCGGTTCGAGACCGGCAGGCTCGCCAAGCTAGCAGGCGGCTCGGCTGTCGTCTACCTGGACGACGAAACGATGGTGCTGTCGACCACGACCGCGTCGAAAGGTCCCAGGGAGGGCTACGACTTCTTCCCGCTCACCGTGGACGTGGAGGAGCGGATGTACGCGGCGGGCCGGATCCCCGGCTCGTTCTTCCGCCGGGAAGGACGGCCGTCTGAGGACGCGATCCTGACCTGCCGTCTCATCGACCGGCCGCTGCGCCCGTCGTTCGTGCATGGCCTGCGTAACGAAGTCCAGGTCGTCGAGACGATCATGGCGCTGCACCCGGATCACCTGTACGACGTGGTCGCCATCAACGCGGCGTCGATGTCCACCCAGCTTGCCGGGCTGCCGTTCTCCGGCCCGATCGGCGGCGTCCGGGTGGCGCTGATCAAGGGTCAGTGGGTGGCGTTCCCGACCCATTCTCAGCTTGAGGACGCGACCTTCGACATGGTGGTGGCCGGCCGGGTGCTCGAGGATGGCGACGTCGCGATCATGATGGTCGAGGCCGAGTCGACGCCGAGCACGCTGCGGCTGCTTGCCGACACCAGCAGCGGCGCCGTCGCGCCGGACGAGCAGACGGTGGCGGCAGGCCTGGACGCGGCCAAGCCGTTCATCCGGCAGCTTTGCGAGGGGCAGCAGCAGGTGGCCAGGCAGGCCGCCAAGGAGGTAGCTGAGTTCCCGATCTTCGCCGACTACGGTCAGGACGTATTCGCCGCGCTCGAGGCCGAGGTCGGCTCCGACCTGGCGCATGCCCTCACGATCGCGGGCAAGAACGAGCGTGGCGCGGAAACCGACCGGATCAAGGCGCTCGCGACCGAGAAGCTATCCGCTCAGTTCGAGGGCCGCGAGAAGGAGATCAGCGAGGCCTTCCGCGCGCTGACCAAGAAGCTGGTCCGGCAGCGGATCATCGCTGAGGGGCGGCGCATCGACGGCCGCGGTCTCGCCGACATCCGCCAGCTGGCCGCTGAGGCCGGCGTGGTGCCCAGGGTGCATGGCTCTGCACTGTTCGAGCGCGGTGAGACTCAGGTGCTCGGGGTAACGACCCTGAACATGCTCCGGATGGAGCAGATGATCGACACGCTGAACCCGGTGCGCACCAAGCGCTACATGCACAACTACAACATGCCGCCGTACTCGACCGGCGAGACCGGCCGGGTGGGATCGCCCAAGCGGCGCGAGATCGGACACGGCGCGCTCGCCGAGCGCGCACTGGTCCCGGTGCTGCCGACGCGAGAGGAATTCCCGTACGCGATCCGGCAGGTTTCCGAGGCGATCGGATCAAACGGCTCGACGTCCATGGGCTCGGTATGCGCGTCCACGATGGCGCTGCTCGACGCAGGCGTGCCGCTGAAGGACATGGTGGCCGGCATCGCGATGGGCCTGATTCACGAGGGCGGCGAGTACGTCACCCTGACGGACATCCTCGGGGCCGAGGACGCGTTCGGTGACATGGACTTCAAGGTGGCAGGCACTAAGGACATCATCACCGCGCTGCAGCTTGACACCAAGCTCGACGGGATCCCGGCCTCGGTGCTGGCGGCCGCGCTCACTCAGGCACGCGGTGCCCGGCTGACGATCCTCGACGTGATGCGCGAGGCCATCGACACTCCGGCCGAGATGAGTGAGTTCGCGCCGCGAATCATCACGATCAAGGTTCCGGTCGACAAGATCGGCGAGGTCATCGGTCCCAAGGGCAAGATGATCAACTCGATCCAGGAAGAGACCGGCGCCGACATCACGATCGAGGACGACGGCACCATCTACATCGGTGCCACCGACGGAGTCTCCGCGGAGGCGGCCCGGGCGACCATCAACGCGATCGCCAACCCGCATATCCCGGAGGTGGGGGAGCGGTTCCTCGGCACCGTCGTGAAGACCACCACGTTCGGCGCGTTCATCTCGCTGCTGCCCGGCCGGGATGGCCTGCTGCACATCACGCAGATCCGCAAGCTGCACGGCGGCGCCCGCATCGAGAACGTCGATGACGTTGTGAAGGTGGGCGACAAGATCCAGGTGGAGATCCGCGAGGTGGATGACCGCGGCAAGCTCTCCCTGGTGCCGGTGGAGGTCGTGGAGCGCGAGGCAGCCGGCGAGGACCTCGGCGGTCACGACGAGCCGCGTTCGCGCGAGGGCCGTGGCGACAGGGGCGACCGTGGCGGCCCTCATGGTGACCGCGACCGGGGCGACCGCGACCGTGATCATCACCGCAGCAGGCAGCGCAGCCGCGGCGGTGCCAGGGCAGGCGGCTCGGCCGACTCCGGCTCTGCCAACTCCTGACGGCCGGTCCGCGATCATGACAGCTGGAACTCAGCGGCTGCCTGGCAACGACGGTGCGCTTCGCACCGTCCTGCCAGGTGGCCTCCGGGTGGTGACGGAGTCACTGCCGACCGTCCGGTCTGCCGCGTTCGGCATATGGGCTGCAGTCGGCTCACGGGACGAGGACCCGCAGCACGCGGGCGCCACCCATTACCTGGAGCACTTGCTGTTCAAGGGCACAAGGCGGCGCACTGCGCTGGATATCTCAGCGGAGATGGATGCTGTCGGCGGTGAACTCAACGCCTTCACGGCGAAGGAGTACACCTGCTACTACGCCAGGGTGCTCGACGCTGACCTCCCGCTGGCCATTGACGTGCTGTCGGACATGGTCACCGGCTCGCTCCTCGAGCCTAAGGAGGTCGACGCCGAGCGCGGCGTCATACTCGAAGAGATCGCCATGAACGAGGACGACCCGTCCGACCTCGTGCACGAGGCGTTTTCGGCGTTGCTTTTCGGCGATACCCCTCTTGGCCGTCCGATCCTCGGCACGGTCGATTCGATCAACTCGATCTCTGCTGACCGGATCGCCGAGCACTACCGCGCCAGGTACACGCCGGCCAACCTGGTGGTCGCTGCCGCAGGCAGCCTCGAGCACGACCAGGTAGTCGAGCTCACCGCTGCTGCCTTCGGCCCGGCGCTCACCGGCGATGCGGCACCACTGCCCCCGCGGCTGGGTGGGACGCAGGCGGACGCTGCCACCGGGACTGGCATGCGGGTCGTGGGCCGTCCGGTGGAGCAAGCCAACCTGGTTCTTGGCTGCGCGGGCCTGGCGCGCACCGACAGCCGCAGGTTCGCGCTCGGGGTGCTGAACGCCGCGCTGGGCGGTGGCATGTCGTCCCGGCTTTTCCAGGAGATCAGGGAGAAGCGTGGCCTTGCGTACTCGGTCTACAGCTTCAGCTCGCAGAACGCCGACTGCGGTCAGTGGGGCATCTACGCTGGCTGCCTGCCAGCGAAGACCGAGGAAGTGCTTGCCATCTGCCAGGATGAGATCGCCAAGGTGATCGAGTCCGGGCTGACCGACGAGGAACTCGACCGCGGCAAGGGCCAGCTGCGCGGATCCATCGTGCTCGGCCTGGAAGATCCCTCCTCCCGGATGAGCCGGCTCGGCAAGTCGGAGCTTGTCTACCCGTTCCTCGAACCAGTGGACCAGATCCTGGCCGAGGTAGAGGCGGTCACCCACGATCAGGTGCGAGAGGTAGCCGCAGCCGTGCTCGGCCAGCCTAAGGCGCTCGCGATCGTCGGCCCGTTCGATGACGACGCGTTCGCCGGAGCGCTGGCAGGTTAGGCCCAACGCCTGCGGCCATCGGCAGGCCTCATGCACCGGCGGCGCCCCCGTGGTCATGCACCCGTAGCCTGCGCCCGGGCGCCCTCGCACAGTAGAATGGACCACCCGGTCCAATCTGAGAGGCGGGTCATGCCCGGAGAACTGACGGCGAAAGGGAAGGCCACCAG
>DATMMA010000433.1:0-2414 GCA_035570295.1 Streptosporangiaceae bacterium | reverse complement strand
TAACCGTTTTCCACGATCTTCGTCCGCCGACTTGTGCGGGCGGCGGGTTCGTGAGTCTCTTCGCTGCGCTGTGGCTGGTGGCCCGGCTGTCGCGGTTAAAGGTCCGCCAGCGGCCCGGCGCTGGTGCCGGTGGCGAAGCAGGCGACGTCGTCGCTTCTCTGGGCAGACTTGAGCTGCCCGGCCGGGTAATCTGTGGCCGCGATGAGCACCAGAGAAAGCGGCTTGCCCGCGGGAACGACGGCAATCGTCCATCTCGTCCGGCATGGCGAGGTGGATAACCCCGACGGCGTGCTGTACGGCCGCCTGCCGGGTTTCCGGCTATCCGAGGCCGGCCGGCTCATGGCAAAGGCGGCCGCGGATTACCTGGCCGGGCGGGACGTCACGGTGTTGCGGTCGTCGCCGCTGCAACGTGCGCTGGAGACCGCCGAGCCGATCGCGGCCGAGTTCGGGCTTCCTGTCGAAGAGGATGAGCGGCTGATCGAGCCGTGGAATCACTTCGAGGGGATGCGCTTCGGCGTCGGAGACGGGGCGCTGCGGCAGCCGCGCCACTGGATCTACCTGCGCAACCCGTTCCGCCCGTCCTGGGGCGAGCCGTACCGCGAGGTTGCCGCCCGCATGCTGGCTGCGGTCAAGGCCGCGGCCCTCGAGGCGGACGGGCACGAGGCAGTCTGCGTCAGTCACCAGCTGCCGATCTGGGTCACCAGACGGCTCGTCGAGGGCCGCCCGATGTGGCACGACCCGCGGCGCCGTCAGTGCGCGCTCGGCAGTGTGACAAGTCTGACCTTCAGCGACGGCAAAATCAGCTCAGTGCGCTACGCGGAACCCTCCGGAGATGGCCGGCGGCAGGTGGCAGGCGCCTGAAAGCTGGCCGTGAGCAAGCTGAAAACCATAGCAAACGCCGGCCCGGCGTCACCAGCCGGTGCGCAGTCCGGCACAATGGGCGGGTACTACCGCCTGTAGGAGATCATCCGAGTGTCCTGGCTGCCCGTTCCCGCCCGCATCGCGATCGGTGCTGCCGTGACGGCTCTCCTCAGCCTGGCGACGGCCGGATGCGACGGCGGCCAGATCGCGGCGAACGTGCCGCAGAGCAGTGGCCAGAGCTTCGTAAGCCGCAGCTACGAGTCGACGTTCTACCAGGTCGGCCACCGGTCGGCGGCGCCTGCCGTGTCCGGGACCACGATCACCGGCCAGCGGCTGAGCCTGGACTCTTACAAGGGGAAGACGGTCGTGCTCAACTTCTGGGGCTCCTGGTGCCCGCCGTGCCGTCGCGAAGCCCCGGCGCTCGGCACGCTAGCCAGCCAGCTGCTGCCCGACGGCGTTCGCTTCGTCGGCATCGATATCCGGGACGAGCCGGCCGCCGCGCTTGCCTTCATGCAGGATTTCAACGTCAGCTATCCGAGCCTGAACGATCCCAATGACGAGATCGCGCTGCAGTTCCACAGCACAGTGCCGCCGGCTGCCATCCCGACCACGCTGATCATCGACCGCAGCGGGCGGATCGCGGCCCGGATTTTCGGTGCCTCTACCTACACCGAGCTCAAGGACCTAGTAGCAAAGGTGGCCGGCCTGAAGTCATGACGACTGCTAGGGGCGATGCCATGACACCGGCGCCTGCGGACGGAGAGCTCCGTGCCGCAGGGCCTGATCTTGCCGACCCAGCGGGCGCCGCAGCCACCACGAAACCGGGCAACGGCGCACGCGGTGGTCGCGCCGGTGGTCTGCGGGACAGCCGTCCACGCGGCGGGCGGCTCGGGCCGACTGGCTGGCTGCGCTGGTTCTGGCGGCAGCTGACCTCGATGCGAACGGCGCTGATCCTGCTGTTCCTGCTGGCCCTGGCCAGCGTGCCGGGGTCGGTCCTGCCGCAGCAAGGCGTCGACCCGGCCGCGGTCACTCAGTACTACCAGTCGCACCCGTCGCTGGCGCCGATCTTCAATCAGCTAGGGCTGTTCAATGTGTTCTCGGCGCCCTGGTTCGCGGCCATCTATCTGCTGCTGTTCGCCTCGCTCGCGGGCTGCGTGCTGCCGCGGACGATCCGACTCGTCGGGTCGGCACGGCAGAAGCCGCCGCGTGCGCCCAGCAACCTGGCCAGGCTGCCCGCGAGCGCTTCCTACACCACGGACCTGACGCCGGCCGTCGCGCTTGACTCGGCAGCGGGCATGCTTGGCGGCCGCAGGTTCAGGCTGCAGCGTGGCGATGGCTGGGTCTCGGCCGAGAAGGGCTACCTCCGCGAGGTCGGCAACCTGCTGTTCCACATCGCGCTGCTGGCTCTGCTGTTCTCGGTCGGCCTTGGCGGCATTTTCGGCTACAAGGCCAACCGGCTGCTGATCGTCGGTCAGGGCTTTGCCAACACCCCCACGGACCTGGACGTGTTCCATCCGGGGCGGTTGGTCAGCCCGAGTGATCTGCAGCCGTTC
>DATMMA010000432.1:0-5112 GCA_035570295.1 Streptosporangiaceae bacterium | reverse complement strand
CAACTCGCTGCTGCAGATCCTGGAAGACGGTCGGCTGACCGACGCCCAGGGCCGGGTGGTCGACTTCAAGAACACGGTCATCATCATGACGACCAACCTCGGCACGAGGGACATCTCCAAGGGCGTCACGGTGGGCTTCGGCGCGGCCAGCGAGTCGAAGGGCTCGTATGACCGGATGAAGAACAAGGTCGGTGAGGAGCTCAAGCAGCACTTCCGGCCAGAGTTCCTCAACCGCGTCGATGATGTCATCGTCTTCCACCAGCTGACCCAGGACGAGATCTTCGAGATCGTGGATCTCATGGTCAGCAAGGTGGACGAGCGCCTGCGTGACCGCGACATGGGCATCGAAATCCGGCCGGCCGCCAAGAAGCTGCTGTCGGAGAAGGGCTACGACCCGGTCCTCGGCGCCCGACCGCTCCGCCGGACGATTCAGCGGGAGATCGAGGACCACCTGTCGGAGAAGATCCTCTTTGGCGAGCTGAAGGCCGGCCAGATAGTGATCGTCGATGCGGAAGGCACTGGGGAGGACGCCAAGTTCCTCTTCAACGGCATCAACAAGCCTGCTGAGGTGCCTGACGCGCCCCCGGTCGAGGTGGAGAGCAAGGCGGGCGCAAGCGGCGCAACGGCGACGGCGTCGGACTAGCCGCCGGCAGTTCGTGCGGCTGACGGGTCGTCTCCCGGAAGGGCGAGCGACCCGTCGCCGCGACGGATTACCAGACCGTCATTGATCAGCGCAGCGAGCGCCCGCGCTCGCTGCGCTGAGTCGTGCCAGGCAGCTGCCAGCGCGTCCGCCGGGACTCCGCCGGTCGCTGCGCGGAGCACCGCCAGCAACTGGCCCCGGCACTGCCGGTCGCTTCCCTGATAAGCGGCTTGGCGGTGGCGCGCAGCCGCCGGCGGACGGCCCAGCCGCAGCCAGGCGCACTGGCCGGCGAGCGGGCAGCCAGTGCATCGCGGCCGCGTCGCGGTGCAGATCAGCGCACCAAGTTCCATCACGGCGACTGACCACTGTGCTGCCTGCTGACCGTCGCTCGGGAGCAGGGTTTCTGCGAGGCGAAGCTCGGCAACGGTCGGTGTCTTTGGCGGCAAAGCCTCACCGGTGATCACCCTGGCCAGGACCCGCCGAACATTCGTGTCCAGGACTGCATGCCGTCGGCCGAAAGCGAAGCTGGCAATGGCGGCCGCAGTGTAGCTGCCCACGCCGGGCAACGCGCGCAGCTCTTCGACAGAAACCGGCACCTGGCCACCGTGCCGGCTCACGATGAGCTGTGCGGATGCGTGCAGCCGAATGGCTCTGCGCGGATACCCGAGCCGATCCCATTGACGGACGGCGTCTGCCGGGCTGGCCTCAGCTAGCGCTGCAGGCAGCGGCCAGCGGGCTAGCCAGGCCGCATGGGCGGGGAGTACGCGGCTGACAGGAGTCTGATGGAGCATGATCTCGCTGACCATAACGGACCAGGGCGTAGCTGCGGGATGCCGCCATGGCAGGTCCCTGGCGTGGTCGGCGTACCACGGAAGAATGGCGCCTGCATAGGGCGAGGTCATCGCGTCCCGATCTTCGCATGCGCCCGCCGCGCGCGGTTGCCTGGCCGTAGGTCGCGGCGGACTCACGAATAGCGCTCGAGCAGCGCCGCCTCGGCAATCCTGGACAAGCCTTCGCGGACGGTGCTGGCTAGCGCCGCGTCGACTGCCGGTACCCGGTGCAAGTCGCGTGCGCTGGCTGACAGTAGTTTCTGCAGGCTGCCGAACTCCGCGACAAGTCCGTCCACGGCGGCCTCCGGCAACCGCGGTATCTGGCCGAGCAGGCGGTAGCCTCGCGCGCTGACATGCTGATCCAGCCCGTCCGAAGCATCGAGCCC
Organism: Streptosporangiaceae bacterium; assembly: GCA_035570295.1. Lineage (GTDB taxonomy): Bacteria > Actinomycetota > Actinomycetes > Streptosporangiales > Streptosporangiaceae > JAJYUU01. Next base: position 3,256 of record DATMMA010000432.1, on the reverse strand, counting down.
GATGGCGGCCGCGACAGCCGACAGGTCGATGAGCTCGTCCGCGCTCAGCCCGGACAGCGCGCGATCACGAGCCCGTCCCGCGGCAGGAGTCGCCGCCCCGCCGTAGTCGTGCAGCAGCAACTCCCGCTCCCGCCGGGTGCCGGCTGTCAGCTCCTCGAGCTGTAGCTTGAGCAAGCCGGCATCGGTTCCCAGCTCGACAAGGTAACCGGCTATCTCGGCGGTTATCCGGCTAGCCATTTCCAGCCGCTGCGCCACCCTGGCGATATCCCCGATTGCCGCCCGGTCTTCGATCTCCAGAACTGTCAGCGCTGCGGCCGCATCGTCAAGGTGGCGCTTGTACCGCTCCAGCGTGGCAAGTGCCTGGTGGGCGCGTGCAAGTAGCGCAGCCGAGTCCTCAAGCACGTAACGCTCAGCGCTGGTGAATACGGCCACCGTTCGCATCGACTTGCTGACAGTGATGACCGGGAACCCGGTCTGCCTTGCCGCACGCTGTGCGGTGCGGTGCCGCGTGCCGGATTCTTCGGTAGGCAGGCGCGGATCCGGGACGAGATGTACGGCTGCCCGCAGGATCCGCGTGCCAGCCTGATCGAGGACAATGGCGCCGTCCATCTTGGCGAGCTCACGAAGCCGGGTCGCTGAGAAGCTGGCGCTCAGCTCGAAGCCGCCGGTGCAGATTTGCTCGACGACCGGATCGAAGCCGAGCACAATAAGAGCACCAGTGCTGCCGCGCACGATACGCTCCAGGCCGTCCCGCAGTGGCGTGCCGGGCGCCACTATCGCGAGCGCAGCGCGACGGCGCTCGTCTCGCCCGACGCTCACGGCAAGCACCTGCCTCACGACCTCGCTGTCATGGGCAGTCTAACCACGACCCACGGTCTCGATCGGCCGTCAAGGTGGCGCGGCCACCTCCTCGCAGGCCGAGTGCCGCCGTGAGAGCGCTGCGAATGTCGGTCACCTCAGTTACCTCTAGCTGTGCATCGCCCGCAGCGTCAGGCTCTGGCAGGCGCGATGAGCCGCCATTCGCCGACCCGCCATTCGCCAGGCCGTGGTTCGCAGATCCGGCAGGCGGCGTCAGATCCGATCCGGCCGGGACTATCGCCCGCCGGAACCCCATCCGCCCCGCCTCGGCCAGCCGGCGCCGGATGCCGGTGACCCGGCGTATCTCGCCGGCGAGCCCGATCTCGCCGATGGCGACCAGGTCAGCTGGCACGCTGATGTCCGCCAGCGCGCTGGCAGCGGCGAGCCCGATCGCGAGGTCTACCGATGGCTCGGTCAGCCGCACGCCGCCGACCGTAGCGGCGAACACGTCGCGGCGGCCCATCTGAAGCCGCGCACGCCGCTGGAGTACCGCGAGCATCATTCCGACTCGGGCAGAATCCAGTCCGGATACCACCCGCCGCGGCGGCACATCGGTGTCGACAGGGCCGACCAGCGCCTGCACCTCGGCCACCAGCGGCCGCCGACCCTCGAGCGTCACCGTTACGCAGGTACCGGGGACCGGGTCGTGCCGCTGCGACAAGAACAGCCCGCTCGGGTCCGGCAGCCCCACCAGCCCGGACTCGCCGAGCTCGAAGCAGCCGAACTCGTCCGTCGGGCCGAACCGGTTCTTCAGCGCCCGCACCATCCGCAGCTGCCCGCGTGAGTCACCGTCGAAATGCAACACCACGTCAACCAGGTGCTCCAGGGTGCGCGGCCCGGCGACCGTGCCGTCCTTGGTGACGTGCCCGACCAGCACGGTGGTCAGAGTGCGCTGCTTGGCCAGCGCGGTCAGTGCGGCGGTGATCTCCCGCACCTGGGTGACGCCGCCAGGCACGCCGTCGACGCCCCCGGCGCTAATCGTCTGCACTGAGTCGACGATGAGCAACGCCGGGTCAACTGCCTGCACGTGTCCGAGTAGCGCGGCGAAGTCAGTCTCCGCGGCGAGGTAGAGCGAGTCAGAGACCGCGCCGATCCGGTCGGCGCGCAGCCGGACCTGTGCTGCCGACTCCTCCCCAGTCACGTACAACACCCGGCCGGCCGCCGCGGCGAGCGCTCCGGCCTCGAGCAACAGTGTCGACTTCCCCACGCCCGGCTCGCCCGCGAGCAGTACGACGGCGCCCGGCACAAGGCCGCCGCCCAGCACTCGATCCAGTTCGCCCATCCCCGTCGGCCGCGCCCTGGCTGCTTCGGCGTCGACCTGCCCGATCGGCACGGCCGCCGTGGACGGCTGGACCGCCCGCAGCTGTGCCCGCGAACTCGCCCGGCCGAGCTCATCAGCGCGGCCTTCGGCGACTGTGCCCCATTCGCCGCACTCACCGCACCGGCCGGCCCACTTGGCGCTTCGCCAGCCGCAGGCCGTGCACTCGAAGAGTGCGGTTGCTGATCTTGCCATGCTGGGAAGGTACCGGGTGCTGCCGACAGCCGCCCGTCGGCCGGCAGGCCCGCGCGCCGGCCGGCATAAGCTGGAACCTTGGGGGGCGCCGTCCCCGCGAGCCCGGCCCGGACGTCGGAGCACGGCGGCAGGGCTTGGCGCCCGGGCGGCGTTCGTGCCATGCTGGGTGGGCAGAGGAGAAGCAATTGCGCAGGTCACGGCGGTGACAGCGATCAAGGTCGCACTGTCGACAGCCTCTGTCTTCCCGGAGCGGACACCGGACGCCTTTGAGACTGCTGCCCGGCTCGGCTACGACGGCATCGAGGTCATGGTGACCGCCGACCCAGTGAGCCAGGACGCCGCCGTACTGCGCAAGCTGTCTGATTATCACGCCATTCCGGTCGTAGCCGTGCACGCGCCCAATCTGCTGATCACGCAGCGGGTCTGGGGTCGCGATCCGTGGACCAAGCTCGAGAAATCACGGGACCTCGCGGCGGCACTCGGCGCCCGCGTGGTGGTCGTCCATCCCCCGTTCCGCTGGCAGCGCGAATACGCCAAGGATTTCCAGGCCGGTATCGCCGCGATGACGGCGGACGGGGATGTTGCCTTCGCCGTGGAGAACCTCTATCCGCTGCTGCGAGGCGAGACAGAGATCGCGGCGTACGCGCCGCACTGGAACCCGGTGGAGATGGACTCCGCAGCGGTCACGCTCGACGTCTCGCACGCCTCGGTGTCCGGTTCCGACGTACTGGCCATGGCCGAGGACCTTGGCAGCAGGCTGGCGCACGTGCACATGGGCGACGGCAGCAAACCAGGTCTGCCGGACGAGCACCTGGTGCCCGGCCGCGGCAATCAGCCGTGCGCGGAACTGCTCACCTGGCTGGGCCGGACCGGCTATACCGGACA
>DATMMA010000431.1:0-9090 GCA_035570295.1 Streptosporangiaceae bacterium | reverse complement strand
ATCCAGCCGGTCTGGGATGGGCGGCAGGCCAGCGCGCAGAACCTGCATGTGCCGGCTGGCGATCCGGAATCCGCCGTCCGGCGAGCGGACTACGCCTATCACGCGCAAGCCATCGGCATCGCAACCTCGGCTGCCATGGGCGAGGCGCAGGTCGCCGCCCGCCTGGCCACCCCGGCGCAAGTGGCCGCCCAGCGCCGTCGGTGGTTGTCCGACCTCGCCGAGGCAAGCGAGCCCGAGCAGCGGGGCGGCCGGCTTGCAGCCACCCAGGCGGCCTGGGCCGGGATAGCCACGCGCACTCTTGGCACCGTCAGCACGCACGCCAGCCTGCGATCGGTATGGTTCCGCAACAGCGCCCGCGGCGCGATCGCGCTCGCAGCAGCCGTCGCGGTAGCGAAGCTCACGGACGTCCAGCACGCGTTCTGGGTAGTTCTTGGCACGCTGTCGGTGCTGCGGACAAGCGCATCCGCCACCGGTGCTACCGCGCTAAGGGCCCTTCTCGGGCAGGTTATCGGCTTTGCCCTCGGGGCGGCTTTGCTGGTGGGCATCGGCACGAGCCCGGCAGCGCTGTGGATCGCCTTCCCGCTCGCCGTGCTCGTCGCCGCGTACACGCCGGGCACTGCGCCCTTCGCCGCCGGGCAAGCGGCGTTCACTGTGACGATCGTGGTGCTCTACAACGTCCTCGCCCCGGCGGGGTGGCGAGTCGGGCTGCTGCGGGTCGAGGACGTTGCCATCGGCTGCGCCGTCAGCCTCGTCGTCGGCTACCTGTTCTGGCCGCGCGGTGTCTCCTCAGTCGTCGGTGACAACCTCGCCGATTGCTTCCGCAGCGGCTCGGACTACCTGGCTGACGCCGCGAGCTGGGCTCTCGGCGATCGTGCCCAGCGGCCGGAGCGGGCAGCGGCCGCCGTCGCGGCCGGCAACCGACTCGACGAGGCCGTGCGCGGCTACCTGACCGAGCAGGGCTCGAAGCGGCTCAGCAAAACCGACCTATGGATCCTGATCATGGCGGCGATGCGGCTGCGGCTCACCGCGCACTCGATGGCTAGCCTGCCGGGCCAAGCGCCGGCGCACGCGGACGACGAGAGGCTGCATGCGGCGCTCGGCCGTCAGGTAGCTGGCATATCCGACATCTACCAATGGTTCGCGGCACAAGTCGCCAAGCCCGCCCAGGGCGACCGGGATGACCGCGGCGTGCTGCCAGCTGCCGTCCCGTTGCCAGCCAGCGGGCTTGCTAGCGCCGCCCGATCGCCCTGCGGCGAAAGCTCCGCCTATCGCTCCGACGCGCTGTGGGTCGGTCACCACCTAGACCACCTGCAGTCACACGTGTCCAACGTGACAGGCCCGGCCAAGCGCCTGGCGCACCTGCGCCGCAAGCCCTGGTGGCGCTGAGCCCGCTAGCGGCGCAATACCGGCTAGCGACACTGAGCCGACTAGTAGCGCTGGGCCGGGTTACCCCGGCAGGCCAGGCTCCTTGCCAGGCGGCGACACCGCAGCGGTGGCACTGTGCGGCGCGACGGTCAGTTCCTCGAGCCTGCGCTCCGGCACCGGCCGGCCGACGATCCGGTACACCTCGGCGCCGTCGACCGTCTCCTTTTCCAGCAGCAGCGCGACGAGCTGGCCGAGCTCATAGTGATGGCTGCGGATGAGGGACACCGCCGTTTCCTCGGCCTCGCGCAGCAGCCGGCTGACTTCTGCGTCGATGGTGGCCTGCGTCGCCTCGGCGAACGGACGGCTGGACAAGCCAGATCCGCCTCCGCCGAGGAAGACCGAGCCGCCTTCCGGGTAGCCGACCGGGCCCAGCGCGGCCGACAAGCCGAATTCCCTGACCATCTTGGTGGCCAGGTCGGTCGCGGATGCCAGGTCGTTGGCCGCGCCAGTGGAGCCCTGGCCAAGCTCGACCAGCTCGGCCGCCCGGCCGCCGAGCCGCACCCCCAGCGACTCCTTCAGGTAGTCCTCGCCGTACAGATGGCGCTCGAACAGCGGCAGTTGCTGAGTGACGCCAAGTGCCTGGCCAGCAGGCAGGATGGTGACCTTGGCGACCGGGTCGGCGTGGTCGGACACCGCCGCCACGATCGCGTGCCCTGCCTCGTGAATCGCCACCGCGTGCTTCTCCTCGGGCAGCAGCACGTTCGTGCCTTCCCTGCGCCCGAGCAGTATCCGGTCCCTGGCATTGTCGAAGTCCTCGGCCGTCAGTATCTGGCGGCCCGCGCGCACCGCGAAGATCGCCGCTTCGTTCGCGAGGTTTGCCAGGTCCGCGCCGGAGAAACCAGGCGTTCCCCGCGCTACTACCATCAGGTCGACGTCCGGCCCGAGCCGCTTGTCCTTGCAGTGCACCGCAAGGATCGCGGCGCGCTCGTCGAGCGTGGGCAGCGGGATGACTACCTGCCGGTCGAACCGGCCCGGCCGCAGCAGGGCCGGATCAAGCACCTCCGGCCGGTTGGTGGCGCCGAGTACCACGATGCCCATGGAGACGTCGAACCCGTCCATCTCGGACAGCAACTGGTTGAGTGTCTGCTCGCGCTCGTCGTTGGCCACGACGGCGCCCGATCCGGCCCTGCGCTGGCCAATCGCGTCGATCTCATCAATGAAGATTATGGCCGGAGCTGCCTTGCGCGCCTCCGCGAACAAGTCGCGGACTCGCGCCGCGCCGACGCCCACGAACATCTCGACGAAACTGGAGCCAGTCACAGAGAAGAACGGCACCGATGCCTCGCCCGCCACGGCACGCGCCAGCAGCGTCTTGCCGGTTCCCGGCGGCCCGACCATCAGCACTCCGCGCGGCGCCATGGCGCCAGCCGCCTTGTACCGGTCCGGGCTGCGGAGGAAGTCGACAACCTCGCTGATCTCCGACTTAACCCCGTCATATCCGGCCACGTCAGTGAACCTGGTCTGCGGCCGCTCAGCATCGAAGACCTTGGCACGCGACCTGCCGACACCCATGACGCCCTGCAGAGAACTGCCCGCGGTCCGGGCCATCCGGCGGAACAGCCAGATAATGACCACGAGCGGGAGTACCACGATCAGGAGTAGATAGAGCACGTTCCCGACGGCCGAGCTCCCGCCAGTCTGGTAGGTCTGCGCGACGTGGCTGGCCTGCAGCGTGTTGTAGGCCGGGGATCCTGGCGTGATCGCCGGGCTGACCGCCTGGAACTGCTTGCCGTTGGTGAAAGTTCCGGTCACCGTCACGTTGGCGCCAGGTGATGACGGACTCGGGATTTCGACGGTCTTGACTTTGTGCGCGCTGACGTCGCTGATGAACTGCGAGTAGCTCAGCTGGCTTGTGGGCGTGGTGTGCACGAAGCTGCCGACGAGATACAGCAGGATCACGACCAGCCAGCCGATCCACAGCCAGTGCCGCCACTTTGGGGGTGGTGGCGGCGCGGTACGCACCGGCTTATCGCCAGGCGGGGGGGTCGCCGGAGTTTTGCTCATGAATCATTCTTACGCGTCCAGCGGAGCGAAATGAGCAACGCGCCTCCGCGCTTGCCGTAGCGCTGCCCGAAAACGACTGCCCCGCGTCCACCGGGTGGACGCGGGGCAGTCCCCGGGGCCGTAGGCAGAACTTGGCCGCAGCTGTATTGCCATTGCCGCCGAGCCCTGTCCTGCCACGCCGCAGCGAAGTGTCAGGCCGCGAGCGGCACGGCGTCCGGGTCGGGGGGTGTAATGCGCGGCGGCACCGCGCTGGGGTTCGCCGGCGGGTTCTTAGTCGCCTTCTCCTGCGGCGCGCTGGGCTTCGCGGCACCGTCCGGCGCTGCATTCCTGGCCGGCACTGCGCTGTTGCAAGCCGGACGTGCTGACTGGGCTGGCACGACTGGCGTGCCGGTCCTGGGCGCCAGCAGCCGAGCCCGCAGCATCTGGCGGCCGCGGTGAATCCGTGACATTACCGTCCCTAGCGGCGTGCCCATTATCTGGGCTATATCGCCATATTGGTAACCTTCGATATCCGCCAGGTAGATGACCGTCTTGAAGCTCGACGGCAGTTCGCTCAGCGCCGCCATGATCGCGGAGTCGCTGACGTCGGCGAGCGCCTCAGCTTCCGCCGAGCGCGACGGCGCAACGAGACTGTCGTGACCGTCGGCCGACTCGTACAGTTCCGCCGCCAAAACTTCAGCAGGCCGGCGAGTCCTGGTCCGGCACATGCCGTAGAACGTGCGCACCATGATCGTGTACAGCCACCCCCTCAGATTGGTGCCGGGGATGAACTGATCGAACTTCTGGTACGCGCGGGCGAAGGTCTCCTGAATCAGATCCTCGGCGTCGCACCTTTCTTGAGTCAGCCGCAGTGCCGCCGGGAACATCTGCCGCATGTACGGGATGGCGTCTGCTTCGAATCGAGTGCGGTGATCGCTGGTGGGGTCAGCGTGTACCGTCACGAGTCCTTCCTCCTTCACCTGGCACCGGCGAAGGTTGGACTGCTGCCAGCGGTGGTCGGGGCCTCGAGGCGGCAGAACTGGCCGGGGGGAGCCGGTGCTGCAGGTACTAGCCGTTGAGCTACTAGAAGCAAGCATGCTCTCTGCGGACACGTGTGCGCATCGGGCGCACCCTGAGCTAGTGCGCCGGGGGCCCTGAGTTAAGCAGCAGCACCGGAGCGGACCGTGCGAAGCCACCCGAACCTCGGGCTAGTCCACGAATGCGTTATAACGGCACGAACCGCGCGGCATGCGCGACAAGCTCGCGCCGGCCGGACTGCCCCGTCTTGGCGACAAGGTTCGCGACGTGAGTCTCCACAGTCTTTGGCGAGATGAACAGCCTGGCCGCGATCTCAGCGTTCGAGAAGCCCTGCGCTACCAGCAGGAAGACGTCCATCTCCCGGCTAGTCACACCCAGCCGCCGCATCTGCGGCGGCACCTGGGCGATGCCCCGGCCGGAGCGCGGCACGCGTTCACCGGCCTTGCGCAGGATGCCGCGGCACGCCGTGGCAAGCCGGTCGTGCCCGCTGATCTCGAAACCGGCTGCGGCGTCCCGCATCCACGCGACCGGCTGGCCCCAGCCATCCTGCAGCGCGGACGGCGCCACCAGACGCTGGGCCAGGTGATTCCACCACGGCGCGAACGGCGCGAACTCCGCGCTACCTTCTTCGGCGAGCGCTGTGGCGCGCTTCCGGCGGCCGGCCCGGCCTTCGAGCACGGCCTCGGCGTAGGCGAGGCAGCCCCGGTTCCAGGGACCGACTGCCTCGACCGCTCTGGCTCGGTCGATCGCGCTCGTGCCGTCGCCGCCAGTGACAGCCTGCAGTAGCGCGGCGATGCCCCACGATCTGCCCCGGGCCACCAGCGGCGCCTGCGCGGGCGAGTAAAAGCCCAGCCAGCGCATAGGTTCGCTCGCGGCCCGGTCCCCGTAGGCCATCGCCGCCGCGCTCTCCCTCGCCGCGCGCGCGATGTCATCGCGGAACAGCGCACTGAGCACCGCGACCTGGCCCCTGCTGTGGACCAGGACTTCCGGGGCGCCAGGCAAGATTGCCTCGGCGCGCGCGATGGCCTGCTCGGTAGCCGGAACGTCGGTCCGGATCGCGAACACGAGCGCCTCCAGACAGGTGGCCATCGCCTCCGCCCGGCGGGCGCTGGTCTGGGCGGCGCCCCGTTCGCAGAGGCGCGCTGCGGCAAGCGACGCGTCCAGGTCCGATCCGAGGCTCAGCAAGTTCGCTATCTGCAGGTCGATCATGGTCGCGGTGGAGAGGAGACCAGCCTCAAGTGCAGCCTCGCGGACCTCGCGCAGCCTGGTCGTCTCCAGGTTGGTCAGCATGTCAACGGTGGCGAGCTCGTGCAGCATCCTGATTCGCCACGCGCCGAGCCCCCGCTCCTCAGCGATCTGGTAGGCACGCTCGAACGCGGTGCGGGCAGCGGTGAGGTCCCGTGCGCGTTCCCTTCGCCCGATCACGTCCAGTGACTCGATTGCGACCTCGGCTGCCCAGCCGACCAGGGAGGCGTCCTGCGCCGCAGCCAGCGACCTGGCCGCCAGCTCCCGGGCCTGGTCGAGCTCACCGGTCGCGAGTGCATACCGCGCTGCTACTGCGTCGACCCTGCTCGCCAGCTCGGCATCGTGCAGCTCCGCCGCGGTCGCGCTCGCGCGCGCTAGCTGCTGTGCCGCTGCGGCCTGGTTGTCCTCCGGCCTGGTGCTCGCGACCCTGATCCGGATGAGAGCCTGACGGCGCGGCTCAGCACCCGTTGCATCCAGCCGCCCGATCAGGTCATCGGCCAGGAGTCCGAGCTGCTCTACGTCGCCGGACAGGGCCAGTGCTTCGACAAGCGCCTCGGCGATCTCGATGTCCAGCGCGCCGTCGGCGGCCGCCGTTCCCGCCAGCAGCTTCTGCGCATCCTGGAGACATGCGATCGCACTGGTGAGGGCGCCCTGCGCGATGGCGCGGGTGCCTGCTGCCAGCAGCAGGGAGCCGGCCTCCACTGGCTGCCCGGCGGCGGCGCGGAGCTCGGCAACCAGCTCGCACCACGATCCGGGCAGATCAGGATGGGCTTCCTCGATCGCGGCCGCAGCACGCTGCGACCGGCTGGCCCGCTCCGGCGGCAGCAGATCCGACACGATCGCGTCGCGGGTCAGGCTGTGCCTGAAGCGGAACGTTCCGCCGTTGACCGGCTCGATGAGCTGCACTTTGTGGGCCTCGTCGAGCGCGTCGAGGGCCTCGGCTGCGCTGATGTCGGCCACGCTCGGCAGCAGCGTCCAGTCGAACTGCCGGCCGAGAACAGCCGCGAAAATTATCACGTTCCGGGCGCTCGGACCAAGCGCGGCGAGACGGTTGCGTACCGAGCCGACGATCGAGGCCGGCACGCCTGTCACGACCCCGTCGTCTACTTCCCAGCCAGCCTCGCTGCGCACCAGTTCGCCAGACGAGACGGCCGCGGCGAGGATCTCCTCGACGGCGAACGGGAGGCCGTCACAGTCGGCAAGCAGCTGACTGACTGCCGGAGGCAACTCGGGGGTGTGCAGGCATGCAGCGGCCATCTCGGCGACCGCCCGCCGCGGCAACCGCGGCACTTCGATCCTGGTCGCCACGCGCCGGGCGCAGACGGAACGCATCAGGTCAAGGCATGCCGATTGCTCCGTGTCACGAAGCGTGACCAGGCAGAGCACGTGTGTCGTGGCGACGTTGTCAGCCAGGTACTCCACAATCGCAAGGGTCTCCGGGTCAGCCCAGTGCAGGTCCTCGAGGGTGAGCAGACCGCCCCGATCGCCCGGCAGCGCCAGCATGCGAAGCAGCGCCTCGCCGAAAATGACCGGCGAGACCTCGGCATCGCCGTCGCCCGGCCGGCTCCACTCCGGCACGAGGGCGCCAAGGGCAGCGCGATAGTCCGCGATACCTGGCGCTTCAGGGACGATGCCTGCCCGCGCGGCTCCCATCAGCGCCTCGGTAACCGGGCGATAAGGTACGGGCACTGCCGATTCAGTCGCCCGTCCGCCTAGCGCTCGCAGGCCGCGCTCCGAGGCGAGGCTGACAACCTCCCGCACCAGCCGGGATTTTCCTACCCCGGCGTCTCCGGTGACGAATACCATCCCGCCGCGGCCCTCCGTCGCCGCGGCCAGCGCGCCACTCAGAGCGCCTAGCTCAGCACTCCGGTCGATGAGTACCTGACACAACATCGACTCCACTCGCGAGATACTACAAGAGTGATTAGGGTCATTACTATGCGTCATTACCGCAGGTCCGCCCCATAGACGAACCGCGCAGCGGGGCAAAACCGTCGCCTCGCCCGCATCCCCTGAATCGCCTATCTAGACCTATTTCGTCACACCGGCAACACCTGTCTGCATGGCGGGGGAGCTCAGGACCGACCGGTAAATAGCCAGATATCGAAATTTCACGGACAGTAACCAAGGGTCTGGCCGCACCGGGTCGGCCAAGCCTGAAAACATGCTCGCCGTTCGTCGCGAGGGTGCAGACTGTCACGAAAATCTGTCCAGAGGGGAACGCACCCTGGCCCGCGCCCGCCCGCCCGGTCACGGATGGCGGGCCTCCGAACGCCGCGCCGCCAGACGTGCGCCGGCGCGCCGACTGCGGCTGACGGAGAGTCGCGCCGGCCACCGACGAACAGCCCGACCAGAAGGAAGGCAGAACGATGGCCAGGAACGGCGTGATCCTTGCGGACGCGGAGAGGAAGTGGGCTGAGCTCAGCGAACGCCAGCGAGCTTTGCTGCTCGCAGCGGCAGCGGCGGAGTTGTCCCTGAAGATCGCGGCGCTGATTGACATCAAGCGCCGGCCCGCGGACCGGATTCGCGGCCCTAAGACGCTGTGGCGCGCAGCGATGGCCGTCAACCTGCTAGGCCCGGTGTCCTACTTCGCCTTCGGCCGCAAACGCTCGTAACCTGGCCGATCGCTGGTCCGGCGGCGGTCAGTACGGCTGGCGCCAGTGGGCGCGCCGACCGGATTGGTGCCTGGCGCTGTCCCCAGCCGACGCCCTTGCTGCAGCTCGCGGGCCTGGCGCAGCCCCGGTGATTCGGCCGCAGGAATACGAAGGTGATTTGCCCGTTTGCCGGGCTGACGATAAGCCGTGGCCGACGTTTCACTGGTTTTGGTGGCGCGAACAAGAACAAAATATCCCTTATCGCCGACAAGTTCGATGAAATGTCGCTGCCGGGAGCGATCCTGGCTTGGTGACTGCCGAATCTTTCCGAAGCAGTGTCCGATTAGCCGGGATCATGACCTGGGCTGAGCTTGTCGCGGGCGGGAGATCTTCGTGGCAGGTCCGGGCGATGGTGGAACGCGGGGAGCTCCTGCGCATCGGTTGTGGCTACTTCGCCACGGCCGACCTGGCTGAGCTGATTCCGGCGCTTCCTGCTGGCCGGCTGCTTCTGTCGGCGGCTGCGGCGGCCGCCTCTCTCGGGCCGGCTGCGGTGGTCAGCCACCAGGCGGCCGCGCTACTGCACGAGCTCAGCCTGCTCGGCCCCGCCCCGGCGGTGCTGACGATCACCCGGCCGCCAGGCGCGGGCAGCAGGTCCGGCAGGCCGGGCGTGCGCATCCACTGTGCTGCGCTGCCGGCCGAGCACGTAGGTGGGCGGCTGGGGGTCCCGGTGACCACCGTGCCCAGGACCGTTATCGACCTAGCCCGGGTGCTGGACTTTCGCGCGGGCGTGGTTGTGGCCGACTCG
>DATMMA010000430.1:0-2085 GCA_035570295.1 Streptosporangiaceae bacterium | reverse complement strand
GGCTTCGGAACGCAGGCGGCGTGGTCAGCGACCGACACGGTGCGCGCCTTCCGGGCGGTGCTGGCATGCGAGCTTGTCGCGGCGGTCCGGGCCCTGCGGCTGGGCGATCTGAGGCCGCGGAGCGCAGTACTGGCCCAGGCTTTTGACCTCGCTGACGCGGCGCTGCCGATCTCGATGGCGGACCGGCCGCCCGACGAAGACCTGGCTGCCGCCGGCGAGCTGCTGGCCGGACTCGCAGATCCCGCGGCGTTCCCTGGCTGACGGGGTATGCCTGCTGGCGAGTCTGCGACGATATCGGTTTGGTCATCACCGTTGCGCCGACGGGTCGGCTACGCAAGAGTCCAGGCATGGAATACGTCATGTCCAGCCGCTGGTCGCTGATGGAGCGATTCGACATCACTGACGGGTCGGGCACCCCGGTATTCGAGGCTCGCGGGCATCTTGGTGCCCGGATATCGCTGCTCGACGGCAATGGCCAGGAAGTTGCCGAGATCCGCAAGCACATCATGACCGACACTCACGAGGTGTACGCCGGCGGTCAGCGCGTAGCCCAGGTCCGGCACGCTGGCATCTTCGGTGACAAGTACGACATCGAGACGGGCTTCGGCAGACTGGAAGCGCGCGGCCGCTTCGACGGCGGGGACTACACAGTCAGCCGCGGCGGAGCACCGGTGGCCAGGATGGTGCGCAAATTCTCGCTGCGGGAGAAGTTCGCGGTGGACATTGCCGATGACGAGAACCAGCCGTTCCTGCTCGCTATCGTGCTGGCCATCGAGGCAATCCACGATGAGCGCCGGCAGCAGGCGAGCTGATGCGCGTCGCGGATGTCGACACCCCTGCGCTGCTGGTCGACGCCACGGCGCTCGAGGAGAATCTCGCCACGATGGCGGAGGCGCTGCCAGGCGCACGGCTCCGGCCTCACGTTAAGGCGCACAAGTGCACGGGCCTGGCGCGGCGGCAGGCCGCCGCAGGTCATCGCAGCTTCACCTGCGCGACGATCCGTGAGTGTGAGGGCATGGTCGCGGCCGGCCTTGGCGAGGATCTCCTGCTGGCCAACGAGGTCCTGGACGCCAGGCGCCTGGGCAACCTGGTCGCTGCGGGTGCGCGGATCACGCTAGCCGTCGATTCGGCTGAGACCATCGAGGCGGCAGTCGCCGGCGGCGTGCCTGAGGTCCTGATTGACGTCAACGTCGGGCTGCCGCGCTGCGGCTGCTCCGCGCAGGATGCCGGACCGCTTGCCGAGCTTGCCCGCCGCCGCGGCCTTTCGGTCCGCGGCGTGATGGGGTACGAGGGCCATGTCGTCGGCCTTCCCGATGCGGCCGAGCGGGCCGAGCGGTGCAAGCTCGCCATGGAGATACTGGTCGCCGCGCACGCTGACGTCGGCGGTGAGCTGGTCTCGGCCGGCGGCACTGGCACCTATGTGCTCAACACCTGGGCGAATGAGATCCAGGCTGGTTCCTATGCGCTGATGGACACCGCCTACGGCCGCCTCGGCCTGCCGTTCAGGCAGGCGGCCTTCGTACTGGCTACGGTCGTGTCGCGGTCAGATGACTGGGCGGTTGGCAACGCCGGCCTCAAGGCGTTCGGCATGGATCACGGGAATCCGGAAGTGGCCGACGGGACTGTCATGTTCTGCTCCGATGAGCACGTGACGTTCAGTCCGCCGCGAGCGGTCGGTGAGCTGGCGTGGCTCACGCCCGCGCACATCGACCCCACGATGGCGTACCACGAGCGCGTCTACCTGTTCTCCGGTGACACCGTCGTCGACGTCTGGCCGATTGACTTGCGCGGCTGGTAGGGAGTGGCTGGGCTGCTGGAACGGAATTGCCGCGCAGTCGTGCGGGGTAGCGGACGTGCCATAGCGCTGACGGCGTCCGCGTGCGTGGTGCTTGGCCTGATGTGCGTTAGCGGTACCGGAATGGCCGCCACGGCACGCGACTCTGTGTCCCGGGCGAGCTCCGCGAAGCCGCTCGCGGGCAAGATCGTTGGTATCGATCCAGGGCACAACGGCCTTAACTACACCGATCCGGCTTACCTCAACCGCAAGATCTGGAACGGCCGGGAGTGGGAGGACTGCGACACCAC
>DATMMA010000429.1:0-3393 GCA_035570295.1 Streptosporangiaceae bacterium | reverse complement strand
GGTGGTACGTGTCATATTCAGCAGACACGAGGATCAGCGATTCCGGCCAACATCTGCCGCCTATAGCGGCATAGCCGTCGGCTAGGGTTCGATAATGGCCAGGTAGGGAGGTGGTGCGGTCGTCATGGTGCGGGTGATCATGCTGTCGCCGCCGGGCGCCGGGAAGGGCACGCACAGCAGGTGGGTGACACTGCAGACGGGCGCTGCGCACATCTCCTCGGGTGACCTGCTGCGGGCAGAGGTAGCGCGCGGGTCCGGCCTGGGTCGGCAGGTCGCTACGTACACCGACCGCGGCGATCTTGTCCCGGACGACCTGATCTTTCGCATCCTGGCGCCAGCCGTCGTCGCCGCGGCCCGCCACACCGGCGGTTACGTGCTCGACGGATTCCCGCGAACGATGCCGCAAGCGCTGCGCGCGGCCCAGTTCGGCGCTGACCTCGCGCTGACCAGCAACGCCGTGATCTATCTGACAGCGCCAGAGGAAGAACTCGTCAGCCGGCTGCTCGACCGGGCGCGACGCGAAGGCCGGGCCGATGACACACTCGACGTCATCCGGCACCGGCTCGCCGTCTTCGCCAAGGAAACCGCGCCGCTCATCGACTACTACCGCAGCCGCGGCATCCTGCTAGAGCTGAGCACTAACCGCCCGGAGGCGGAGGTGCATGCGGACTTGCTCGACCAGCTCCAAGCTCGCGGGCTTATGCTGCCCGTGGCGGGGGAATCCAGGCCGGACCACGCAGAACCAGCCGAAGCCTAGTCTTGAACGCCTCGCGAGGTTAGCTGCCCCACAATCCGCGCATGAGCGCACGCGCCACCTTGCGCCTCATCAGACGCTTGCCGAGTCCGATCGCCCCGCCGCGCTGCAGCGCTTCGAGGTCACCTATGGAGCGCTGGCCGAAGTAGAGGCCGCGCCGCAGCTCTTGGATGTCGTGCGTAGCTCCGCAGTGGCCGCAGGTGAAATTGATCTGTGCCCTACGCACGGTGACCGACAACGACTAGCGCCGCGACAACCGCTACGGCCACTCGCGCCTTCTTCACTCTGCACCGTCCCTTTTCGTCATAAGAACGCATAAGCGCCCATTAGATGACGTCACAGGGGCGGTGTTGGATCACATCAATCGCACGGCTCTCAACTAGCCGGTGATCTCCCCGACAGCCTTCGCGAGGAGTTCTGGTTCACGCGGTGCAACAGGTGATCGGCTCCGGGTACCAGAATCGTCTGGCATCCGCTAAGGCCGGGGCGTGCGCCTGCTGGAACCAGATCGCGGCCGCCTCGGGTATCGGCAGCAGGAACGTCCGATGCAGGTCCGCCGCCCACGGGGCGGGCGAGTTGCCCGGCGACAAGCTTGCGGGGGCGGCAGCCAGGCGGCAGGTACCAGGCGGCAAAGTCAGCCGGGAGAGTAACTGCCTGGCCAGAGCGTCACCTTCCGCGCGATCACTCGCCGCCGGGCCGACGGATTCGGCCGATTCAGAGAATGCCGTACCGGTCCAGCTCGAATGGGGTGACCTGCCGCCGGTACTCGTGCCACTCCTCGCGCTTGTTGCGGAGGAAGAAGTCGAAGACGTGCTCCCCCAGCGCCTCAGCAACCAGTTCGCTGTCCTGCATCACCGAAATCGCCTCGGACAGGTTCTGCGGCAGCGGGTCGATACCGAGCGCGCGCCGCTCGGTCGAGGTCAGCGCCCAGACATCGTCCTCCGCGCCGGGCGGCAGTTCATAGTCGTTCTCGATGCCTCGCAACCCGGCCGCGAGAATCACCGCGAATGCCAGGTACGGGTTGCATGCGCTGTCGATCGAGCGGAACTCGATCCTGGTGGCGTTCCCCTTGTTCGGCTTGTACATCGGCACCCGGATGAGCGCCGAGCGGTTGTTGTGGCCCCAGCAGATGTAGGCAGGCGCTTCGCCGCCGGCCCCGGCAATCCGCTCGGTGCCGCCCCAGAGCCGTTTGTAGGAGTTCACCCACTGGTTGCAGACCGCGGTGATCTCCGCGCCATGCCGGAGCAGGCCGGCGATGAACGCCTTGCCGACTTTCGACAGGTGGTACTCACCGCCGGGCTCGTAGAAGACGTTCCGGTCGCCTTCGAACAGCGACATGTGCGTATGCATGCCGGAGCCCGGGTGCTCGGTGAATGGCTTGGGCATGAACGAGGCGTAGACGCCCTGCTGCAGCGCTACCTCTTTCATCGCCAGCCGGAATGTCATCACGTTGTCGGCGGTGCTCAGCGCGTCGGCGTAGCGCAGGTCGATCTCCTGCTGGCCGGGCGCCCCCTCGTGGTGGCTGAACTCCACCGAGATGCCGAGCCCCTCGAGCATCGTGATGGCCTCGCGGCGGAAGTCATGGGCGATGCCGTGCGGAGTGTGGTCGAAATAGCCGCCGGAGTCGATCGGCCGGGGCCGGGTTCCGGGCTCTGGCTTCTCCCGGAGCAGGAAGAACTCGATCTCCGGATGCGTGTAGAAGGTGAAGCCGAGCCTGGACGCCTTGGCCAGCGCCCGCTTCAGCACGTACCTGGGGTCGGCGTAGGACGGTGAGCCGTCCGGCAGCATGATGTCGCAGAACATCCGGCCGGTTCCGGCGCTGTCCTCGCCTACCGGCATCAGCTGGAAGGTCGACGGATCTGGCTTGGCGAGCATGTCCGCTTCGTAGACCCTGGCGAATCCCTCGACAGCCGATCCGTCGAAGCCGATGCCCTCGGCGAACGCCCCTTCAAGCTCCGCCGGTGCCACGGCCACCGACTTCAGGTAACCGAGTACGTCGGTAAACCACAACCGGACGAACCGGATATCACGCTCTTCGAGCGTGCGCAGCACAAACTCTTCCTGCCTGTCCACCGACACAGTTTGCCCGGCGTATGTTTCCTGCTTGTTACCGGACCTGCTCTGACCTTCCGCCCCGCAAGTCAGCAGCCGGAGTTTGGTCTTCCGCCGATAGGCTGGATCGCGTGGCTCAGCTTCGGATCGGGCTCGCTCAGGTCAACGCCACGGTGGGTGACCTGGCAGGCAACAGCGACAAGGTAATCGAGTGGACCATGCGCGCCGCCGAACAGGGGGCGCGGATCGTGGTCTTCCCGGAGATGGCGCTGACTGGTTACCCGGTTGAGGACCTCGCGCTGCGCAAGTCATTCGTGGACGCATCCATTGATGCGCTGAACCGGCTAGCCGTCGATCTGGCCGCAGAAGGACTCGACGGCATCGCAGTCGTTGTCGGCTACCTGGACCGGCGTACGGGACTGCCGCCGCAAGTGGGCGTTCCGGCCGGTGCGCCGCTCGACGCGGCAGCCGTGCTGCACGGCGGCTCCGTGATGATCACTTCGGCGAAGCACCACCTGCCGAACTACGGGGTATTCGACGAGTACCGCTACTTCGTGCCCGGCAGCACGCTGCCGGTGTTCCGGGTC
>DATMMA010000428.1:0-11243 GCA_035570295.1 Streptosporangiaceae bacterium | reverse complement strand
CGTCTCCGCCCCGCGGCGGCGAGCCGACCCTGGTGAAGTGAGCGCCGCCGTCGCTGGAGGCGTACAGCACCTTTCGGGTGGATCCCAACGCTGGATCACCGGTGCAGAGCAGAGTGATCTGCGTGGCGCTGTAGGCACCGACGCTCGCGATGCCGAACCCGGCCCGGCAGGCGAGGCCTTCCTTCGTCCAGCGCGATCCGTTTTGCGTCGCGTACAGCCGCCCGCCGAGGATGACCCATCCGGCCTTCCCGTGCAGTGTGATCTCGCCGAGCCCGCCAGCCCCGGCAGCCTTGGGCAGGCCCTTGACGGACTTCCACGAATCACTGCCAGCAGGACTCGAAAAGATCTCTTGCCTGCCGGACTTTGTCACCGTGCTCGCGGCATACACCACGCCTGCCGACGCCTCGAGATCAGTGATGTAACCGGGAACCTGCCCGACGCGGTGCCAGCTTGACCCGCCGTTGTGCGTCACCCACAGCTGCGAGCCGTAGGCGTACCCGTCGACGGCGTTGGCGAATCGCAGCCGCAGCAGGCCGGCCGACATGCCGGAGCGCGCCAGCTTGTACTTCGGCGCCGGGATGCCGACCCAGGACCGGCCGCCATTGGTCGTGCGGAGCACCGACGTGCACGGCGCGTGCGCGCAAGTCTTGGTGGTGCCAAGGACCCAGCCGTCGTTCGCTGACACGAACGTCACCGAGGCGACCCGGAAGCCGCGCGGAACCGGGCCGCCCGTCGGCACCGTCCGCACTGCCGCGTGCCCAGCCCCGGCCACCGATGCCGGCTGGGCGCTCGCGGTCCCGACTGCGCTCGCGAGCACACCGCCACTAGCCAGCGCCAGACCGGTAGCCGTAGCCACTATCCGGATAATCCTCATTGATCCTGCCTTCGCTTGATGTGGTCATGCAGCAAGCCCTAAGACAGCGAAAGTCCCGAATCGGTTGGCTCCGGATTTGGAGCAGCGAGCCCTGGATGGCCCGCTGGCGCGGCCGGACCAGCAGTCCGCGCACGCCAGCGGGCCCGCGGACCAAGCAGTCCGCGGACCCGTGACGCTGTAGCGAGCTGAGCTCAGCTGTGACCGGCTGCGGCCAGGTCCCGGCCGGCTACCGCGATCCTGGCGCGCCAGCCCGGTAGCCCGCGCGCCCCGGCGGCCACGCCGATCGCGACCACAACCTGGACCGTGATCACCACCAGGAACGCCGTGCTGACCCCCGTGCCATCGCCGGCCAGCGAGAGGAAGAGACTGCCGAGCGTGGCGACCCCGAGGGCAAGCGCCGTCTGCTGAGTCGTGGTCAGGACCCCGGCACCCGTGCCGGCGACCGCTGGCGGCACCTCGGACAGCACGACGCCGAACAGCGGGCTCATCACCAGGCCCTGGCCAAGCCCGGCGACAGCGAGGCCCGGCGCCAGTTCCGCCACGGCCAGGTGCGGCCAGCCCAGCCAGACCGTCACGCCGAGGATGATCAGGCCGGCCGCCTGCAGAAGGCCACCGGCGGCGAGCACTTTCGCGCCGAATCGCGCGAGCAGCCTGGAGGTCGACAACGACGCGAACAGGAACGTGGCGGCCATCGGCACCAGGCCAAGGCCCGCTGTCAGCGCGCTGGCGTGCAAGCCCTCTTGCACCAGCAGCGCGTAACAGAACATGAACGCGCCGAACCCGGCGAAGAACGGCAGCGCCAGCAACAGGCCGCGGCGCATGCTGCGATGCTGCAGCAGCGACGGCGGCACCAGCGGGGTATGGCCTGTCCGCTCGGCCCTGACCTCGTAGCGGACGAACGCGGCCGCCGCGACCGGCGCGATCACCAGCATCGCGATGGTCCAGGCCGGCCAGCCCACCGACTCGCCTTCGGTCAGCGGGACGAGCAGCGTGAGGACGGTCAGGCCGAGCAGGACCGTTCCGGTGCCGTCAATCGGCGCCGGAGCACCATGCCGGGTGTCCGGCACGTAGCGCTGGGCCAGAACCAGGCCAGCGAGACCGATAGGCACGTTCACCAGGAAGATCGGCCGCCAGCCGAGGTTGTCGATGTTCGCGGAAACAAGGACGCCACCGAGCACCTGGCCGAGGACCGCCGCCAGGCCGCCGGTCGCCCCGTAGCGGCCAAGCGCCCTGGCACGGCGCTCACCAGTCGTCGCCGCCTGGATCGTCGCAAGCACTTGCGGCACCATCAGCGCAGCCGAAGCGCCCTGCGCCACCCGGCCGATCACCAGGAAGTCAGCGGTCGGTGCCAGGCCGCAGGCCAGCGATGTGACAGTGAAGGCAGCCATGCCGAGCAGGAACAGCCGCTTGCGACCGATGCTGTCGCCCAGCCGGCCGCCGATAACGAGCAGTAGTGCATAGGCCGTCGCGTAGCCCGAAACGACCAGTTCGAGCAGCGGCTGACTGGCGTGCAAGTCGCGGTCGATGGTCGGCAGCGCGACGTTCACGATAAAGAAGTCGATCATGGGCAGCAGGACGCCGACGAGGATGACGGTCAGACCGGCCGCCGTCAGCGTCTGCGGCTCATGCGGCTGATGCCTGTGGTGCTGGCCCTGGTGGCGGCCAGGCTGGCGGTGACTAGCCCGTGTGCGCGGGGTCGCGCGGTCGCTTGGAGCCAGGGTCGAAGAAGTGTTGGAAGGCATGTAGCCAGATTGCCCGACAAATCTATCCAGGTACTAGAGCCCAGTTATACTGGTATCAACAGTACTAGGCAACAGCATGGGAAACCGTCATACTAGTAGACATGAGCGAACAGACCCTGGTTCCTGAGGCTGAGCTTTCTGACGCGGGGCCGCTTGCTGAGGCGCCGCTTTCCGGGGCCCGGCTGCGGGACGCCAGGCTCCCCGACATCGCGGCACTGCGCCGCCGGGAGCTGGCTGATTTCCTGCGCAGCCGCCGCGAGCGAATCGCGCCGGAGGATGTCGGGCTTCCGCCCGCGTCCCGGCGCCGCACACCTGGCCTGCGGCGCGAGGAGGTCGCCACGCTGGCCGGAGTGGGCGTCACCTGGTACACCTGGCTGGAACAAGGCCGGGACATCAACGCTTCCCCGCAAGTCCTGGAGGCGGTTGCCCGGACACTGCTGCTGGACCCGCACGAACGTGACCATCTGTTCCGGCTCGCGGACGCGCCTGACGGGGCCGGCAAGGCCA
This sequence comes from Streptosporangiaceae bacterium, assembly GCA_035570295.1. Lineage (GTDB taxonomy): Bacteria > Actinomycetota > Actinomycetes > Streptosporangiales > Streptosporangiaceae > JAJYUU01. The sequence continues at coordinate 8,120 of DATMMA010000428.1, read as the reverse complement.
ACTGCACCCCGCTGCCGCCAACGGCTCGGCTGCTGCTCGACAAGCTCGACCCGTTCCCGGCCTGTGTCCGCAACGCCCGCTACGACATCCTGGCCTATAACCAGTCGTTTGACCTGCTCATGGGCCCGCTCGGGGAGCTGCCATTCGAGGAACGGAACTCGCTGTGGCGCATGTTCACGGTACAAAGCTGCCGGGCGGCGACGCTGGACTGGGAGGAAGGCACCCGGCGGATGGTCGCTGAGTACCGCGCCGCCATGGCCGAGCACGTTGCCGAGCCGGCCTGGAAGTGCCTGGTGGACAGGCTGACTAAGGCGTCGCCGGAGTTCGCCGAACTGTGGGAGCGGCACGAGATCGCCAGCCCTGAGAACCTCACCAAGCGGTTCCTGCACCCGGAAGTGGGTCTGCTCAAGCTCAATTACACGCACCTGTGGCTGGGCCAGCGCCTCGGCACCCGGATGACGACCTACAGCCCGGCCGATGACCAGACCGCCGACCGGCTGCGTGAACTGCACCGCCGCAACCAGCCTCCGTCTACCTGACAGCACCGCCATCCTGATGGAAATTCAGCCGGACAGAAGTCTGGCCGGGGCCTGACCTCAAGTCAGGCCCCGGCCAGTTCCGGGGGCGCGTACTACTCAGGCAGCCTCACGCACCGGCAGCAGGCCGGCTCCGGTTGCCACCGTTACGGGGGCGACGGCGGTCGGGAAGTACAGGCAGCCGCACAGGTCGCCGGCCAGTTGACGGACCCAGCGCATCCGGTCGGTTGCTGTCTCCGGGTGATCGCCGAATTCCTCCGCCATGCGGCTGGTGCAGCCGGCCGGGCCGAGACGTCGCACGGTGCTGCCGATCGCGTCCGCGACCGCTTCGGCAGTCACAGCGTCAGAGGGCTGCAGCGGTGAGGCGAAGATCGCTTCACACACGGCTTCGTTCACGTTCGTCCTGGTCACGGCGAGCCTCCAGGTGGGTGGGGGGGGTTTGGATTCCAGCGCCTCTGTGAAGCGGCACCTATCGATTACTCAGTGATAGGACGCCGTCACCCACTGTTTCCGTTGCGTGATCTGGGTCACATTTTTGCGACCAACCCGCCGGCGGCTCAAACTGGCATACTCGCCACCATGGAATCGCAACCCCGATGGGGCCTGACCCTGCCGCTGACCGGCGTGCCACTGGCAGATCAGCGAGAACTGGTCTCGGCCCTGCCCGACCTCGGCTACACCGACGCCTGGTCTGCGGAGCTGAACGGGATAGACGGTTTCACCCCGCTGACACTGGCCTCCCAGTGGGCACCGCAACTCCGCCTCGGTACAGCGATCGTAGGCATTTACACCCGAGCGCCCGTTTCCCTTGCGGTGCAGGCCAGCACGCTGGCCGCTCTCGCTCCCGGCAAGTTCGTCATGGGCATCGGCACCTCCTCCCAGGTCGCGGTCGAGCAGTGGAACGGCATTCCGTTCGAGAAGCCCTACCAGCGCTCGCGCGACATGCTGCGGTTCCTGCGCGAGGCGCTGGCCGGCGGCAAGATCAGCCGCGAGTATGAGACGTTCACCGTGGACGGCTTCCGGCTTGACCCGGCGCCCGAGATCCCGCCCGCGCTGGCGCTGGCGGCGCTGCGGCCAGGCATGGTCAGGCTCGCGGCCGCCGAGGCAGGCATTGCGATCACCAACTGGCTCTCGCCTGCGGACGTCCCGAAGGTGCGCGATGTGGCCGGCCCGGAGTGCGAACTCGTCGCCCGCATCTTCGTGTGCCCGACCACCGACGTCGATACCGCCCGCTTCATCGGCAAGCGGATGATCGCGGCCTACCTGACCGTGCCCGTGTATGCCGCGTTCCACCAATGGCTCGGCCGCGGCGAAGTGATCGCGCCCATGCTGGCCGCCTGGAACTCGGGCGACCGGAAGGGTGCACTCGCCGCGATCCCTGACAAACTGGTAGACGAGCTGGTTGTCCACGGCCCCCTCGAGCACTGCCGCGAGAGGGTCGCCGAGTATCACGCGACCGGGCTGGACACTCCCGTCATCGCGATCACGCCGGTACCCGGCCTCGACCTCGGCGAGGCCGTCAGCAAACTCGCACCCGCCTGACGTGCGCGGTCCGGCGCCGGCGGCCTGGAGAAAGCCCTAGAAATTATCCGGGAACGGGGAAGCCCGGCGCAGCTGTGCGTCGTAGCACGCGGCCGAATAGTGCTGAACGAGGCGTTTGGCTGTCAGCCCGATTCGCTGTTCTTCCTGTTCTCGGCCAGCAAACCGCTCGTCGCGCTACTGGTGCACCTGCTTGCCGAGCGCGGGCAGCTGGCACTCGATGACCGCGTCGCTGCTCACTGGCCGCAGTTCGGCCAGCACGGCAAGCAGGAGATCACGATCCGGCAGGTCCTGCAGCACCGCAGCGGGCTGCCGGTGGTGCGCGGCATGGCGCGAGACGCGCTTGCGATGACCAACTGGGCCGCGTCCGTGCGGGCGCTCGAGGCGGCGGCGCCGTCGTTCCCGCCGGGGTCGGTGCCGGCCTATCACGTGCTCAGCTACGGGTTCATCCTGGGCGAGCTGGTGCAGCGGGTGACCGGCGTGCCGGTGCGCGACGTGCTGCAGTCCGAGCTGCTCGACCCGCTCGGCCTGCGCGACAGCTACCTGGGGCTGCCGGCCGGGCAATGGCACCGGCACGTCCCGGTAGCCGGCCGCGGCCCGGCCGAACTGGCTACCCAGCTGATGATCAACCGCCAGGCGGTGCGGCAAGCCGTCATCCCGGCTGCCAGCGTGTCCGCTACCGCTTACGACCTCGCCCGGCTTTATCAGGCGCTGCTGGCCGGCGGCGAGCTTGACGGGGGACGGGTACTGCAGCCCGAGACGATCCGTCAGGCGACCTCGCCGTCCAGCGACGGCGAGGTCGACCGGTACCTGAAGCTGCCGGTTCGCTGGTCGGAAGGCTTCCAGCTAGGCGGCGAGCGGGCCGGCCGCACCCGGCTCGGCGGCGGGTCCGGGCCGATGGGCGCCCTTGCCAGCCCGACCGCGTTCGGCCATAACGGGAGCTACGTCTGCATCGGCTGGGCCGACCCGCAGCGGCAAGTCGCCGTCGGTTACCTGACCGCCTGCCTTGTCTCCCGCCCGGCAGGAGCCCGGCACATGGCCGCCGTCAGCGACGCGATCCTCAGCGAGTTCAGCTGACGCGCATTCGGCTATGTGCTGACCAGGCGCAGGATTGCTGCTACCACGTCGGCAAGGGGCACGTTTGTCCGGATTTCGTGATCGGCTGCGCGTCGCAAGAGCGGCTCGACGGCTTCCAGGTCGTCAAGAATGCGCCGCAGTTCCTCCGGCGTCTTGCCGAACGAGTTGCTGGTCCTAGTCGCCAGCCGCTCGACCAGCGTCTCGTGCGGCGCGCTCAGCAGGATGATGTGGTCGAACCGCGGATGGAACTGCACCTGGTTCTCTTCGCAGCCTGCCACGAACAGGATGCCGGCGTCCTCGGTCGCCAGCAGGGCCTCGATGGCGTCCGCGCACCACGCCTGGCGGCCATCCGGCGTCGGCTCGCACCACCCGTCGTCGGTGTCGATCGCCTTGTACCCGCGAGCCGCGAGCGCGCGAACGACAGCTGACTTCCCGGTACCCGACATCCCGGTCAGCAGGACCCGCTTCACCGCGTCATGTCCGCGTCGGCCGGCCCGCATGCGCCGACTGGCGGTGCAGCAGCCAGACCGCGACCACTGCGATGACGGCGCAGATCGCCAGGAACGGCACGCCCGAAAAGACGCCCATTGCGACATTGTTAATCGCCAATGGCAGCCATATCGCCAGCAGAAGGGTGACTATCGCGATACCCGGCCTCGCGTCGATCGCGAGCCACGCGATGCTGACAATGGCCACGGCTAGCAGCAGGAATAGCGCAACAACTCCGATTGCTTCCGGACCGGTACGTAGCAACAATCGTTCGAGCACTATCGGGCCGATTAGCCACAACCACCGCCGATCCGGCCGCTCCTGACCGGCCAGCGCAACCAAGGCCGCCAGGTAGGCCAGGTCCGCCACGTAGGCCAGGTCCGTGACCGCGAATCCATATCCACTGGACCGCCAATGCCAGGCGACCGCTAGAGCGGCAGCTGCCGGGAGTGCGCCTGCCAGGACGATAACCCGGCGGCGGCTCAGCCAGGCAAGTACCAGAGTCACCGCGAGCAACGTTGCGACTACGACCAACGGCCAGCCGAATGGCACGGGATGGGTCCTGCGAAAGTCGATGCCGCCATGCTCTGCCGCAAACACCAGATCGCCGAGGTACCCGGCCACGTCGTAGGCGAGCAAGGCAGCGATTCCGACAAGCACGGCGACGCGCAAGTTGGCCGCCGTAGTATTACGCCGGTTGAGCACCGCCCGGGCGCGCAAGCCGCCGATGGCTATGCCGCGGATGTCCCGCCGCAGCGGCCAGTTCCGACCCTCCGGCGTCGCCTCCAGCAACGTGCCGATGATCTCCTCGCCGCGCTCGGCCCGGTAGGCGACCGGGTAAAAGCGCAGCAGCAGCCGGCAACGGCGCTCGACCATGGTGATGCGATCCTCGCGACCGGCGCTCATGCCGTCCTCGCCTTCCGGTCGAGCCGACTCGGCCGCGGCACAGTTTCGTCGCCGGTCACCAGCCGCGCCGCCTCGGCCATCCGCTGCGCCTCGGCACGCAACGCGGCCGATCCCGCATCTGTCAGCCCGTAGGAACGGCGGATCCGTCCGGCCACCATCTCCTCGCTGACCAGCCGGATGTGGCCCTCGGCGGTCAACCGGTCCAGCGCGGTGTACAGGGTGCCGGTCGCTAGCCGGACCCGGCCTCCCGACATCTCCTCAGCCCGCTTGATGATGGCGTAACCGTGCAGCGGACCGGCAAGCAACGCCGCTAGCACGAAGTACGTTGGCTCCCGCATCGGAGTCGCTGACCTGCCCACCACAACATCATAAGTAGACGATCGACATGTCGTCAATCTACTTACTTGTAAGCTGCCGGACGAAGGAGGCCTCGATGGCTGACGCACATGCTGCCGGCTCGGCGGAATTCGCTGAGCGCATGCTCCACATGGTGAATGAGGCAATGGTGGCCCTGATGGTCAGCGTCGGCCACCGTACCGGGCTCTTCGACCTCATGGCCACGATGCCCGCCGCGACGAGCGCTGAGATCGCTTCTCGCGCTGAACTGGACGAGCGGTATGTCAGGGAATGGCTCGCCGCGATGACGACCGGGCGGATCATCAATCACGACGCCGCGGCTGAATCCTTCTCGCTGCCTGCCGACCACGCCGCGTGGCTTACCAGGGCTGCCGGTCCGGACAACCTAGCGATTGACGCGCAGTACGTGGGCCTGCTGGCGCTGGTGGAAGACCAGGTCGTCGAGTGCTTCCGGCACGGTGGCGGAGTTCCGTACTCGTCGTTCCCGAAATTTCAGGCTTTGATGGCTGAGGACAGTGGCGCCGTTCGCGATGCAACACTGATCGGCGTGACGCTTCCGCTCGTTCCCGGGCTTACTGACCGGCTCGAGCAAGGCATCGACGTCGCGGACGTAGGGTGCGGTTCTGGCCACGCGGCCAACTTGATGGCTGAGACGTACCCGCGCTCGCGATTCGTCGGGTTCGACTTCTCCGATACCGGGCTCGCAGCGGCGAGGGCAGAAGCCGATCGCAACGGCCTGACGAACGTCCGGTTCTCCATGCGCGATGCGGCCCGTCTAGGTGAGACCGCGCGGTTCGACCTCATCACGACCTTCGACGCCGTACACGATCAGGCCCGCCCCGACCTGATGCTTGCCGGGATCGCCGACGCGCTACGCCCCGATGGCGTCTATCTCTGCGTCGACATCGCCGCGTCCAGCAAGCTTTCCGAGAACCTGGACCACCCGCTCGGCCCGTTCTTCTACACCGTCTCGTGCATGCACTGCATGACCGTGTCCCTAGCCGACGGCGGGATGGGCCTCGGCGCGATGTGGGGTGAGCAAAAAGCACTGCAGATGCTCAGCGACGCCGGCTTCACCTCGGTCAAAGTCGAGCACGTCGACGGCGACATCGCTAATACCTACTTCATTGCCACCAAGAACTGAGCCGATCGCTGCGCTGGCGCGCCGCCTTAGGCGTCGAACATCGCGAAGAGGGTATTGAGGCCTTCGGCCAGGAGCGGGTGGGTGAAGATCGCGTCCGCCATGGCGGTGTAGGTGAGCTTGCCCAGCATCGCGACCTGGATCATGGTCATGATCTCGCCGCCTTCGCTGCCGAGGACCGCACACCCCAGGATCTGCCCGCTGTCGGCGTCGACGACAGCCTTCATGAAGCCGCGCGTCTCCCCTGTCTCGAGGGCCCGGATGACGGCGCTCATCGGGAGCTTGGCCACCCGGATCGCGCGTCCTTGCTCCCTGGCCTCGCGCTCGGTCAGGCCGGCGCGGCCAAGCTGCGGGTCTATGAACACCGTGTAGGGGACGATCCGGTCCCGCGTGCTCGCCTTCTGGTGACTGATGAGGTTGGCGTGCAGGATGCGGTAATCGTCGTAGGACAGGTGGGTGAAGGCAGGGCCGCCCTTGACGTCCCCCATCGCGTAGACGCCGGGGACGCTGGTCTCCAGGTACTCGTCCACCACGATGAACCCGTGGTCGTCCTGACGTATGCCGCCCGCCTCGGGGGTGAGCGCATCGGTATTGGGGATGCGGCCGATAGCCGACAGCAGGTGCGAGCCTTCAAGCTGTCGCTCACCGTCCTCGCTGCGAACGGTGAGCCGCAGACGGCCACCGCCGGCCGGCTCAACCCGCACCGGCGTCGAGGAGGTCAGGACGGTGATCCCGTCATCGCGCAACAGAGCGGCAACCTCGTCCGAGACGTCCTCGTCCTCCGTCTTCATCAGGCGCGCGCCTCGCTGGATGATGGTGACCTCGCTGCCGAACCGGCGGAACATCTGCCCGAATTCCAGCGCGATATAGCCGCCGCCGACGATGATCAGGTGCTTCGGGAGCTCATCCAACTCCATGATCGACGTTGAATCGAGCACGGGAACCTCGCCCGCGCCGGTGATCGCCGGCGGCCTGGGCCGGGTGCCCGCGTCGATGACGATCACAGGCGCGCTGACCTGCCGTGTCCCGCCCTCCGTCAAGGCGATCTCGACCGCCTTCGGCCCGGTGAAACGGGCCTGGCCTTCGATCAGGTCAAGCCCGCCCTGTGCCAGGCGGCTCGCATAGTTCTGCCGTGCGCCGGCGACCATGGCCCGTTTGCGCTCGCGCACCGCGGCCAGGTCCACCGATACCGGGCCAATACGCACGCCGTACTCCGCGCCGCGGCGAGCCTGGTAGGCCAGGCGAGCGCTGGCGACCATCGTCTTGGTCGGGGTGCACCCCCTGTTGACACAGACGCCGCCAAGCTGGTCACGCTCGACCAGCGCCACCTTCTGGCCCGCCTTCGCCAGCTCGACCGGGAGGAACCGGCCGCCCTGGCTGGTCCCTATCACGATCGCGTCGTAGTGCTCATCGGCCATAGCGTCTTCTCCCCGTGTCCTGGTGAGTGCGTCAGAGCGGGCCGCTAGTGCGATCGGCCGCGCGTGATGTTTGTCTTCCCCGAAGGCACAGGCCGCATTCTGACGGGTCCGGGACGCTAGCTGGGCGGACGGGCGCCACCGAGCTCCGCTGCTGGTGCCTTCAGCCGAAGCGCGCCGGGTCCATAAAATTCGTCGCACAGTAAGGCTGCTCACCGACCACGATCTGCGCCAGCAGCTCGCCGACGCCCGCGGCGTGCTTGAAACCGTGACCGCTATCCCCTCCGGCCACAACGACGCGGGACTGGTTGCTCAGCCCGCCAACCAGGAACTGCCCGTCTGGCGAATCGGTGATCAGGCACGGGATTACCTTGGCCGGCCTTGGGTCCAGGGCCGGGAACGCCCGCGCCACAGCGGAGCTCAGCTCGTCAACGTCGGTATCCAGATGGATGTACCGGTCCATTTCCTCCGGGTCTAGTTCCACCGGGTCCGGGCTGGTATCCGGGGGCTCCAGGCCGATCTTGACTCCGTAGTCCTCGGCCGATCCGTGACCCCACAGCCCCGTGCCGTCCGATCGCTCCCAGATAAAGGCCGGGAACCTGCCAAGGGTGAAGTCCTCCGACCCGGGATCGCGGGGCCGGAACCAGTACAGCGGCGTCC
>DATMMA010000427.1:0-5615 GCA_035570295.1 Streptosporangiaceae bacterium | reverse complement strand
GGTTCCCGGCCAGTCCAGTTCTCCCGGGGTGAATCCCGCGGCATGCACCTGCACGATGACGTCGTTCTCGGCGGCGTGCGGATAGGGCATTTCGGTCAGTGAGAGCCCGCCGAGTCCCGCATCACGTTCCCGGACTGTGATCGCTTGCATGGCAGTTTCCTCTGTGCTGAGGACGTTCGAATTCTTCCCATATGGTGAGGATCTTCGAATTCGACCGCACAGGTCATCCGGACCTAAGAGGCCACCAAAACCCAGTCCAACATGGCAGCCGAGCCTGCCTGCCACTACATCCACGCTAACACCGCCAATACCAGCAAGATCGGCGCGCGCGGCCAGCCGTTGCCTATAGCATCTGACGCATATACCATAGGATGCATGGAAAGGTTGTGGACCGTCGAGGTCGAGCCCGCGGTGCGGTCCTGGCTCGAGTGCCTCAGCGACCGGGACTTCGGCCGCGCCGACTTTCTCGTCGGCCTGCTCGCCTAGCAGGCCGACACCCTCGGCGAGTCCTATACACGTCACCTTGGCGGGAAGGTACGCGAGCTCAGATTCCACTTACTTGCCCGGCAGCCGCGCATCACCTACTGGCTGGCACCAGGCCGGCGGATCATGCTGCTGACGGTGTTCCGGAAGACCCGGAGCGCCGAAGTGGCTGAGGTGGCCCGTGCCTTACAAGCACAGAAAACCTGCGAGGCCGAGCACGGGCCAGCGCACGACACCTTCGACCGGGAGGCATCCTGACATGACCAGCGGCCACAGTTCTTACGAGGATCTCGCCAGCGGGCGCCGCGGCAGCGACGACTACCGCCAGGGCCGGGCTGAGGCCGAGCGCGCCTACCTGCTCGGCCGCGCCGTCCGCGAACGGCGGCTGGCTCTCGGCCTGTCCCAGGTCGAACTTGCCGCCCGAGCCGGGATGACCCAGCCCGCGCTGTCACGCTTGGAAGCCGGCGGCGTCATCCCAACCATCCGGCTCCTGGACCGGATCTCCGCCGCCCTGGATGCTGATCTCATCGTCGAGATCGTGCCGCATGCTGCATAGTTCAGCGCACCTGTAGATGAGTGGAACATTCGTGCGCACCATTCCGGATAGCACCGGACAGGGCAGGAACGATCTGACCTCGATGAGGTAGTCCGCTCATCCGCAGCTGCCTTCGGCGGCGGTCAGAATGAGCGCACGGTCATGTCGCGGCTAGGACGTGCCTCATTGGTTCGTCGCGCCGGTCGACCCCTGGGCTCGCTGGAGATCGCCGGCTGCCGCGCCGGGTCCATCTCGTCTGAGTAAGACGGGCTAAGGCACGCAGTTGCCGCCGTAACAGGACATCTGCCTGATGTGGAGCGAGGGGCCTTACCGCAAGTGTGGTGCGTGCGGGCGCGCCGAGCGCCCGCAACGAGGAGGAACTCCATGGACTCTCAGGTGCTGCCCTGCGAACCTGGCTTGCGGCTCGTGGCGATCGGGCAGCTAATCGGCCGCCGAGCAGAGGCGATTACCGCGCCTTTCTGGCAGGCTCGGCACCGACACCGCGAGCCCTGGGCCAACCCGGAAGCAGACCTGCTGAATCCCGGCCGGGCACCGGAAGAAAGCTACCGCGATTACATGTTCCGAAAAGCCATCTCGCCTTAGCCGTCGCAACCACCGTCACAGGCAGCGGCCAGGGTGCTGGCGGCTCGAGCTCGTTCAGTCCTCTGGTCATGCGGCGGGCGCTGCGGTGTGCCCTGGCCTGGTCGAGGCCGGCCCGCTGCACCTGTCACCCGCCGTACGGCGGGGCTCTCGGCTTACCTGTCGGTGCCCTGACGGCCGCCAGGTGTGAGGTCCTCGCCGGCCTCACTGCGGCCTGCTCCGAGATGACCGCCGGGCAGGCCGAGCAGCCCCGGCAGGGCGTCGGCGGCCACCTGCCAGTCCGCCGAGTGAGGATCGATGAGAGTGAAGTGATCGCCGTCGGTCTCGTGCAGCCGGGCGCTACCGCCGGCCGCCGCGGCCGCGGCGACGTAGCGCTCGCTGTAGGCGAAGGGCACCGTGTCGTCGGCCCGGGAGTGCAGGCACAGCACGGCGGCCTGGACGGGCACTGCTGTCATCGGGTCAGCGAGCCGGTACCGCTCCGGCAGATCCTGGGGGCGGCCGCCCATAAGGTCCAGCGCGGCCGTGCCGCCGACGCCCTCGCGCGCACAGTCCGCGAGTGCCAGGACTCCGGCCTGGGAGATCACCGCGGTCACCGCGACCAGCGGCCGGGCACCCGGGGCCCCGGGCGGCCGTCCGGCCCGGCCGGCCGCCCAGACAGCTAGGTGCCCGCCCGCGCTGTGCCCGACGACCGCAACGCGGGTGGTGGCGACGGGAAGCTCCGCGAGCAGGTCGATCCCGGCGGCGATGTCCTCAAACGTCGCCGGCCACCCGCCGCCGGCGCCCACCCGCCGGTACTCAAGGTTCCACACGGCGTAGCCGCGGCGCACCAAGTCGGCAGCCAGCGGGCGGCCGAGCGACAAGTCGTAGCGGGCACGCCAGAACCCGCCGTGGACAATCACCACAGTCGCCGCCGATGGGACGCCGGGCATCCATAGTTCACCGAACTGCGCCGGATCCGTGCCGTACTGATACAGGACGGGCCGCATCGGCTGGTTCACCGCGAGGTTCCGACCGCGATGAGGCAGGTCGCGCGACGAGGACCGCTGGGACAGGCGCGCTGTCGCAGGCACTCGCGATGCGCTGGGCGCGCAGATCTGTCGATTCGGCGTCTGGTCACGGCGCGTTCTCCAGCGAAAGGGTCACGCGCGGACGCGGGCGGCCAGCCAGTTCAGCGCTTCCGGCGCGCTGTCGAGCACGGTGATGTGACCCGCGTCCGGGACGATACGCAACTCGGCTGCCGGGCAGCGGACGGCGAGCCATTCACCGTGCGCGCACGGGACCATCTTGTCCTTCGCTCCGTGCATGATGAGGACAGGAACGCCGATGGCATCCGGCCGGAACCCCCACGGCTGGGTGCCGGCGAGGGTGTCCTCCAGAAGTCCCTCGCTACCCTGCTCGATGGCCTGGCTAGCCACGCCTGCCAGCCATGACCAGTTGCCGCCGAGGGCAGCCATGTCGGCCTCGGTGAAGAAGGCGTCCATGTCTTCGGGCTCGGCCTTGGCCCAGTGCGCCTCGAGCGTCGCGCGCCCGCCGGTCGCCGCCCGGTTCTCCGCTGCGATGCCCGGCGACCAGCCCGCGAACCAGTCCAGCCCGGCTGCGTCGAACGGCGCCGGCGCGGACACGCTCACCGCGGCGATGACGCGCTCAGGCAGGAGTGCGGCGCAGGCCAGCGCGTGCGGGCCGCCGCCGGAATGTCCGAGCACGGCGAACCGGCCGAAGCCGAGCGCGTCTGCGATCGCGGTCACGTCCGCTGCTGCCGACGCGGCAGTCCGGCCGTCGTGCGGACTCGAGCCGCCGTAACCGGGCCGGTCGTAGGAGACCCAGCGCAGGCCGTTCGCTTCGGCGGCCGCGAATAGCGGTTCAGGCGGCGAGCCGATGTTGGGCGAGCCGTGGTGCCAGAACACCGCGACTGGCGAGCCCGAGGCGCCAGGGCTGCTGGAGATCCCGTCCGCGCCGGTGTCATAGGCGTGCAGGGTCCGTCCGTCGGCCAGGCGGATGTCAACCTCGGTGACCATGCTCGCCAGCCTACGGTGCACGTCCGCCAAAGGACCCATGGTGGTTCATATCAACCCTGGGAAGGGCGTACACAGTGGCGCCGGGGATCGGAACGCGCGTTGAGCCGCGTTCACGACGTCTCCGCGGGAACGCCTTGTGCAGCATTTCACAAGGCGCTTCCGCGGAAACTCCCTCGCGCTGCCGGTACTGATCTTGAGGGATGGAAGATAGACGGTCATCCCGGGGCTCGCGCTACCACGAAGGTGGCGGGCCGTCGGAGCCGGAAGCCGAGTGACTCATACAACCGGAGAGCGGTCACGTTGTCGGAAGCGGCATGCAGGAACGGCTGCTCGCCGCGGGCGGTGATCGCGGCCGCGACTGCCAGCGTGAGCCGGGCTGCCAGGCCCTTGCCGCGGAACGCGGGGTCGGTGCAGACGGCGCTGATCTCGGACCAGCCCGGTGGCCGCAGCCGCTCGCCTGCCATGGCTACCAGCGCGCCATCACGACGGACGCCGAGGTAGCCGCCGAGCTCAATGGTTCGCGGCAAAAACGGCCCTGGCCTGGTTCGCGCCACCAGGTCGAGCATCTCGGGCACGTCAGCCGGGCCGAGCGGGGTTACCTCGGCGTCCGGTGTAGCGGCTACGAGCTCGCCGGTGAGCTGCACGGCGTCCACGTTCATCAGCACCTGCCAGCCAGGCGGCGGTGTCGCAGGAACGCCAGCGGTCGCGGCGACGCTGCCGGCGCCGATCAGCTTGGCCAGGTCCGTCCAGTCCTCGGGACCCGGCTCATCCGGTAGCCCGACGAACGGCGAAATGCCGGGAGCGTAGCGCAGCACGGCGCCGCAGCGCTCAGCCAGGTGTGCCTGCGGGCCGAGCAGTGCTGCCCGCGCCGGGTTGTCGAGCGGGTCGACGCCAGTCACCGGTCGAGCCTATCCGCCCCTTTTGGCAGGTTTATCAGCGGTGATCCGGCTATCGAGCGGCGCGCAGTGCCGCCGTGACCGCCGTCACTAGCGCGGTATCCGCCGAATACGGCGTGTAGAGCGAGATCCGGTTGACGATGTCGCCGAACCGGGCCAGCAACTCGGCGGCCACCTGCGCCGGATCGCCGGTGATCGCGAACGCGTTGAGCACGTCGTCGGAGATGAGCTGGCCCATGGCAGCCCATTCCTGGCGGCGGGACAGCAGGTTGAGTTTCTCGTGCAGCTCTCCCCAGCCGTGCAGGTCGAGCACCGGCCGGTAGGCGGGCGTCGAGCCGTAGAAGGCGATCTGCTCGCGCACGCCGGTCTCGGCTGCGGCCATGCCTTTGGCGTCGCTCCCGAGCACGACGAACACCGGCAACGTCAGCTCGAATCCGTCCAGCGTGCCGCGTGCGGCGCGGAGTGCCGGGATGGTGCGCTCACGCAGGTACGCCTCGGTGGTGAAGCCATGGCAGAGCATGCCATCGGCGACGCGGCCTGCCACGGCGGTCATCCGCTCGCCCACCGCTGCCAGCAGCACTGGCGGATTGCCGAACTCGTTGGGTCCGGGGTTGAAGAAGTCGGTCATCAGCGTGTGCTGATAGAAAGTGCCGCGGAACGCCAGCCGTTCGCCGGTGGCCCAGCTGTGCCAGATAGTCCGGACGGCGGCGATGAACTCTTCCATCCGGGCGGCCGGGTGACTCCATGGCATTGAGTACCGGCGCTCGATGTGCTGGCGAACCTGAGAGCCTAGACCGAGCTGGAACCGGCCGCCCGAGATGAGCTGGATGTCGTTGGCCAGTACGGCCACGTTCATCGGGTTGCGCGCGAACGCGACGGCGATCGAGGATCGCAGGCTGATGCGCTGCGTCGCGCGGGCGGTGAGGGTGGCGCAGACGAACGGATCATGTCTTGTTTCCGGAACGTTGAAGCCGTCGTAGCCGTCGGCCTCAGCTGCGATCGCTGCGGCCTCGATGCGCTCCGGAGCGGCGGAGACTCCGGCGCCGGCGTCGATGAGCATTCGTCGGGCGGTCCCGAGCGGGGGCA
>DATMMA010000426.1:0-8790 GCA_035570295.1 Streptosporangiaceae bacterium | reverse complement strand
CCGTCTGGCATGCGCGCCACTCCGATCCGCCAGCCGCCTGCCGACAGGCTCTTACTGAGCGAGGTGGTCACCACGGTCCGCTCCGGTGCGACCTCTGCCGGGCTGAGGAACGGCAGGTCCGGATCATGCACCAGATCGCGGTAGATCTCGTCGCTGATGATGAGCAGGCCGTTCCGCTCGGCCACGGCGCAGAGCGCTCGAATGGCGTCCGGGCTGGCGAGCCGGCCTGTCGGGTTATCTGGCAGGGTGACGAGCACGGCGCCGATGGGTCGGCCACTGTGCCGGCGGCTGCGGACCGCGGCCTCGAGCGCATCCGGATCGCAGACCCCGCCCTCGCCGGCGACAGTGCTGACGAAATGCGGCGTAACGCCGCACAACGTGGCCTGAGCCGCGTAGCTGACCCAGCTGGGCCGCGGTACCGCGACGCCAGTGCGCAGCGCGAGCATCGTCGCGAACAACAGTGCCTTGCTGCCGGGGCCCGCCACGATTACGTCAGGGCTGGTCGGCAGGCAGCGGCGGGACCAGTAGCCGGCTGCGGCGGCGCGTAGCCGCTCGGAGCCGGCAACCGGGCCGTATGCGCCGCGGCCAGCCGCGGCGGCGAGCTCTGCGGTGAGCCGGGGATGCACCGGCAGTCCGGACTCGCCGAAGGCCAGCGGCAGGACGGGTTCTCCGCGCTGGCGGCGGCGGTCAAGTGCCTCGTTCGCGGCGAGGGTCGCTGAAACCGGGACTTTGTCGTGGCACGTTCCCAGCGTTTCGGCAACAAACAATGTGCCGGGAATGCCGGAATCCGGGGGGTGGGGAGTCCAGGTCGGGATGGGTTCGGTCAGGATGGCTGGGCCAGCCCATGGCATGGCAAAAGCTCCTTGCTGCGGGGGCAGGAGAAGATCGGGGGTTCCTTCTCAGCCGACGAGGCTACCTCCGCAAGTGTGCTGACCAGCCCTTCTGGTGCCAAAGCATCAGTACTACAGGGCAAGTCTGACGCAGAGAATAAGCCAGGCTTATGCTGTTGAGATGCTCGAGGTGCACCGGCTCCGCCTGCTGCTTGAATTCGCCGAGCGAGGCACGATCGCCGCTGCGGCGAGCGCGCTCGGCTATACGCCGTCGGCTGTCTCGCAGCAGTTGGCGGCCCTGGAGCGGGAGACCGGCGCCGCGTTGCTTGACCGGACTGCCCGTACGGCCGAGCTGACCGAGGCGGGCAAGCGGCTCGCTGCGCGAGCAGCGGAGATCCTGGCGCTGGTCGAGGCTGCTGAGGCTGACCTGGCTGCCCCCGATCCTGCGGGCCGGGTGGCAATCTCCGCGTTTCCGACTGCGGCAGTAGCCTTTGCGCCTGCTCTGACCAGGACGGTGCGGGCACATCCCGGCCTGAGCCTGCTGCTGCGGCAGACTGCCGGCGGCGAGGTACTCCGGCTGGTCAAGGCGGGTCAGGTCGACGTGGCGATCGTCGACGACTGGAACGGCAGGCTGGCCGCGGGCCAGGCGGCGCTCCGCTTCTACCCGCTGGTTACCGACCCGCTCGTGCTTGTCGTGCCGCGCGGGCACTGGGCAAGCGACCCGCGCGTTCCGGTGTCGCTGCACAAGCTGCGCGAGGAGCCGTGGCTGGCCCCGCCGGCGGGCGAGGCATCCCGTCGTGCGGTTGACCAGGTGCTGGCTGCGGCAGGCGGGGTGGCCGAAGCGCCGTCGGAGTTCGAAGGCCTGGCCACGATCCTGAGCCTGGTGGCGCGCGGCATCGGGATTGCGATCCTGCCGAGGCTGACGCTGGCCGGCGGTGACGCCCGGGTCGCCGTCAGGGAATTGCCCGGCACGCGCCCGGCCCGGGACCTGTACGCAGCGGCCAGGGCGTCCTCGGTGCGAAGGCCCGCGGTCGCCGTCATCGTCCGCGCCCTGACCAGCGCCGCCCGCGCCCTGCCCGGTGCTGCGCGGACCTCGTCGGAGGCGGCAGACAATCCATGATCACATAAGAACTTCCGCGTTATAGCCCCGGAGGGTTTTACGTCGCGACGAGTCAGCCCTGAAAATGACACCGTGAACTCTGACTCTGGGAAACTTGATCTTTCTCGGTCCGCAGCCGAGCTGACCGCGCAGATTGTCGACATCGAGTCGGTCAGCGGCAACGAGCGGCCGCTGGCTGACGCGATCGCCAGCGCGCTGGCGGAGCTCCCGCACCTAGCGCTGCACCGGGACGGCAACGCGATCGTGGCGCGCACAGACTTCGGCCGGGCCGAGCGGGTAGTGCTGGCAGGTCACATCGATACAGTTCCGGTGCATTCGAACCTCCCGTCCCGCGTGGCGGACGGGTTGCTTTACGGATGCGGCAGCTGCGACATGAAGTCCGGGGTTGCGGTGCAGCTGCGGCTGGCGGCTCAGCTGACCACGGCGGCGCGCGACGTGACCTACGTCTTCTACGACTGCGAGGAAGTCGAGGCCGAGCGCAACGGGCTGTTGCGGCTCAGCCGGGTGCGGCCGGACCTGCTGGCGGGCGACTTCGCGGTCCTGCTGGAACCGACGGGTGCCGTAGTTGAGGGCGGCTGCCAGGGCACCCTGCGAGCCGACGTCATCGCGCGCGGCGAGCGCGCGCACAGCGCGCGATCCTGGCTCGGCAGTAACGCGATCCATTCGGCCGGCGGGATCCTGGATGTATTGCGCGGTTATGCAGCGCGGCAGCCTGTGGTGGAGGGGCTCAGCTATCACGAGGGCCTGAACGCGGTCGGCATCCGTGGCGGGGTTGCCGGGAACGTCATTCCGGATGAATGCGTCGTCAGCGTCAACTTCAGGTTCGCGCCTGACCGGTCCGCGGAACAGGCAGAGCAGCACATACGCGAAGTGTTCGACGGCTGGGAGGTCGTCATCGCTGATGTCGCCGGGGGAGCGCGGCCAGGCCTGGGCGAGCCAGCCGCGGCCTCGTTCGTGGCCGCCATGGGTGGCGCGCCGCGAGCCAAGCTGGGCTGGACCGACGTCGCCCGATTCGACGCGCTCGCAATCCCGGCCGTCAACTTCGGCCCCGGCGATCCGCAACTTGCGCACACCCAAGGCGAGCACGTTGCGGAAGCCGAGATCCAGCGCTGCGAGACGCAGATGCTGGCCTGGCTCAGCCCGGCGTAGGGCCAACTGTGCGGGCCTTACCTTGCTGGCCTTACCTTGCTGGCCTTACTGCGCCGGCCCTATTGGGGCGGGGCCACGCTTAGCGTCACCGTGCGAGTGACGGACTGGTCATCGGGGGTAACCCAGGTCACTTTGACCGACGCGCCACCGTGAATGCCTTGCAGGATGTTCATCAGCGACGAAGGCGACGAAACCGGCCGGTTGTTCACCTTGGTGATAACGTCGCCGGCGCTGATGCCGGCATTGGCCGCGGACGTCTGACACAGCGCGCCGAGTACCAGCGTGCCGGAACTGACAGGCGCGATCCGCGTGGGCACGCCCGCATTTGAATTGTTTTGCACGCAGCCGCTCGGGGCGGGGCCGCGCTGCCCGAATGGCTGCTGGGCTGCTTCCTCTTGCCGCAGTTGCTCGGCAGGGTTCGTCTTCGTGCTCTGCGCGCCATTCGGGCCACTAGGCACGAGCACACCGATGAAGCCGGAACTGCCGATCCGGACCCCTGAGCTTGATTGGCCGGCGATGATCTGCCGGGCCAGAGTCATGGCCCGGTTGATCGGGATGGCAAAGCCGACATTCTGGCCGGAGTTCGCCGTGCTATTGGTACTCGCCGCGGTGTCCATGCCGATGACCTTGCCGTCAGTGCTGACCAGCGGCCCGCCGGAGTCGCCGGGAATGATCTGCGCGTTGGTCTGCAGCATGCCGGTGAGCTTCTCAGGCGCCTGGCCGCTGCCGTCGTCGCTTGCGGTGATGGTCTGATTCAGATTGGTGATGCTGCCGGGAACGTAGCTGATCTTGCCGGTGCCGTTTGCGTTGCCCATGCCAACGACATCGTCGCCGACCTTGACCGTCGACGAGTCACCGATCGGGACCGTAGGCAAGCCGGAGGCTCCCTCCAGCTTGATGACGGCGACGTCAGAGCCCTTGTCATAGCCAAGCCAGGTGGCCGTGTACTGCTGGCCGGTCTTCACGACGGTCGCCGTGAGGCCGGTCGTTCCGTTGATGACGTGATTATTGGTCAAGACCAGGCCGTTGTGGCTGATGATCATGCCTGTCGCGGCGGCGGCGGCGCCGGAACCGTCGTACTTCAAGTTGCTCGTGATGACTACCAGGCCGGGAGTCACAGCGTTGCTGAGCCTCTGCACAGTGCCTGGCGCGACGGCCCCGGAGCTGCCGCTGTTGCCGCTGTTGCCGCCCGGAAAGAAGCCGCCGTTCGGCAGGCCGAGGCTGCCCGAGCCGCTGTTGCCCGAAGTGGACGCCGTCGGCTGACTGCCGTCAGCAAACGCGACGACCAGGCCGCCAGCGGTCGCCGCGATGGCTGCTACTGCCAGGTAGGTAATCGCTGTAGTCAGTGCACGGAGGCGCGGCGGGCGGGGCGGCTGGCCGTAGCCGCCGGGTACTCCGTAGCCACCTGGTGGCTGGCCGAACCCGCCACCGCCTGGATAGCCATAGCCCGCGTATCCCTGGCCGGCGTATCCAGGCTGGCCCGGGGCTGTGTGCCCGGGCTGGCCCTGCTGGGGGTAACCGGCCTGCGCGTAACCGGGCGGCTGGCCATAACCGGGCTGGCCGTAACCGGACGCCGGGTAACCAGCCTGCGGGTAGCCGATGGGCTGGGTGAACGCGGGCAGTTGCCCGGTGGCGTCGGGCGTGCTGAACTGACCAGGCTGTCCGGGGTCGCCTGCAGGTCCGGACTCCGCTGGCTGACCGGAATACCTGGCCTGCGAAGCCTCTCCTGCGTTCGGCTCGCTGGACTGATTTGCCGAGGCGGCCGTCCAGGATTCCCAGATACCAGGCTGCTGCCTGTCGCTGCTCTGCTCGTCCATCTCCATCACCCTCTGCCCGGTGCCATGCCAGCCTATGTGCGGCAGGCCGGGCTGACATCCTTCAGCGGACGCAGTTACTCGAATCTGTGCCATAAGTAAGCACCACCGACCTGGACGTTAGCTGAACGAGCACTGAGGATCACCTATCGTGGCGTGCGCTAGAAAGCGCTGGGGGTGACTTAGCCAGGAGCTGGTAGTAGTCAGTAAGCAGCCTTAGGGCGGGCAAAATTCCGGGCCTGGCGGCGAGTCGCCGGAGTAGTCTGCTGGGTCGACCGCCGCGCCGCGGAAGCTAGCCGGCGCGGCACGGACAGCTGGAAGGCGATATATCTTGTCATCGCGCTCCTGGAGATATATCTTGAGGCCATCAGGCATAGCCGCATGCAGGAGTTGACAATGTCCGCACCGCCGAGCACCTATCAAGCCGACCTGAACCGCCGCGAGGAGATCGCGGTTTCCGGCGCAGCACTCTCAGAGGCGCCCTGGAAGCTAGCCGGCGGCGCGGGCGTCGCTGTTGCTGGCGCTGACATGCTCGCCCACCTCGTCTTCCTCCATCCGGAACTGTTCAGCCCGCTATCTGAGGGCGTGGTCGCGTTCTTTGCCGTGGCCGGAGCCGGAGCCCTGGTCCGCAGCAGGCACAGCCGCGCGCTGCGCTGGGCACGCAGCAGGCCGTGGCGGTTCGCCGTCATGCCCGGCGCAGCCGCGGCGATCGTGATATTCGTGCTGACGATGCTGCACGGCAGTGGCATCTTCGGCAGTGCCTTCACTGCGCTGTGGCACGGCGCTGTCGCCTATGGCCTGACGGGCGTGGTCGGGTCGGTGGTAAGGCCGCGCAGGAACGAGCGGGGCTAACCGGGCTAAATCTGTGCTGACTGCCGCAGTGTTGCTTGCGGCAGGGCGCTAATGCCCTCCGTGCTCACCGACCGGCCCTACTGCTAGACCGCGCCGTTCGCACTCGTCGAGTAGGAGCGGGACCGCGTCGAGGGCGGCTTGCCATGCACCCGGCCGCCCGCAGTCATGCAGCAGCATGGTGACGCCGCCCTCGAGGTCGGCAAGCAACGTTCGCAGCACTGAGGCGGATGTCGCGCCTGCCGTCCATTCCCGGCCCCACGCGCCCCACAGCACCGGGGTAAGCCCAAGAGCACGGGCGGTGAGCAGCGCCGGTCCGCTCAGCACTCCGTATGGCGGCCTGAACAACCGTGGCCGCGTGCCGGTGACGCTCGCTATCAACTCAGTGGCCCTGGTCAGGTCTGACCTCGTCGCTCCCGGCGTGCGAGCGGGGAGGTACCGGTGATCCCAGCCATGCACGCCCACTTCGTGGCCGGCTGCGGCGATCTCCGCGGCAAGGCCGGGTGCCT
Organism: Streptosporangiaceae bacterium; assembly: GCA_035570295.1. Classification (GTDB taxonomy): domain Bacteria; phylum Actinomycetota; class Actinomycetes; order Streptosporangiales; family Streptosporangiaceae; genus JAJYUU01. The sequence continues at coordinate 2,519 of DATMMA010000426.1, read as the reverse complement.
TGGCGACCATGCTTCCCAGCATGAAGAAGGTGGCGTGAACCTCGCGTTCTGCCAGCACGCCGGTGAACTGCGGAGTAGAGCCCGGATCCGGGCCGTCGTCGAAGGTAAGGGCAACATGGCCGGGATCTCCCTGGCCGGCCAGTCGCTTGAATGCAAGCATCCGGACCGGTCGCAGGCCGGTGAGCCCTGGCCCGGCCTGGACGATGGCCAGCCCGGCGGCCGCGCCGCCCGCCAGGATGGCAGCCTGTCGCCGCACGCGGGTGTTAACGGCATCTGACCTCATGAGTAAGTCGTATCATCGCCATTCCGGTTTCCCGTGGTCCGATTACACAGGGTCGATTAAAACAGGACTGATTACTAGGAGTGCCATTCTGACTGCGCAGGGTAACGACCGCTACCTCGTGGTGACCTGGCAATGGCCCGCTGCCTGCGCATCCGGCTGACCTGGGTAACGTGTCTGCTGACGCCGGAGCCCGACGACTCCGGCTTGCCCGCGGGCTGGTCGCGCCGCGTAGGCAGTACGGCACCCGGCGCTGCGGCAGCCCTCGGCGCGGCCCGGCACATAGCGGAGGCACGGCAGTGACACAGGCAACCAGCGCGATCGAGCCCGGGCTGGCGGAGCCGGGCGAGAGCCTGTTGCCCGCCGGCCGGCGGTCCGTCCGGCTCATCGCTCGCAGCCTGTTCCTGCTCACCAAGCCACGCATCATCGAATTGCTGCTCGTCACCACGCTGCCGACCATGCTGCTCGCCCGGCGTGGCCTGCCATCGGCTTGGCTCATCCTGGTGACGCTGCTGGGCGGCGCGCTGGCGGCCGCCAGCGCGAACACGCTGAACTGCTATATCGACCGCGACATTGACGCGATCATGAAACGTACGTCGGGGCGGCCGCTGGTAGCCGCTCGCACTGGCCACGGCGCCGGCGGACACGGGGCAACCGGCACCGCCAGCCGTACAGCGGTGAAGCCGGGCGAAGCGCTGACGTCCGGGATCCTGCTCGGCGCCGCAGCCACGCTGCTTCTCGGCCTTGCGGCGAACTGGCTTGCCGCGGCGCTTGCCGACGCCGCCATCTTGTTCTACGTCTTCGTCTACACGATCGCGCTGAAGCGGCGCACCGCATCTAACATCGTGATCGGCGGCGCAGCTGGCTGTTTCCCGGTACTCGTCGGCTGGGCCGCGGTGACCGGGCGGGTGAGCTGGGCGGCCGGCGTGCTGTTCGCGGTGATCTTCTTCTGGACGCCACCGCACTTCTGGGCACTGGCGATCAAGTTCCGCGACGACTACGCGGCGGCGAAGGTTCCCATGCTTCCGGTGGTCGCCACTCCAGTCGCGGTGGCTAAGAAGATCCTGGTGTATTCCTATGTCATGGTGGCGGCGACGCTGCTGTTGACGCCATACGCCGGCTGGGTCTACGGCTGCTGCGCGGCCATCCTCGGCGGCTGGTTCCTCGCCGAGGCCCACCGGCTCCGGAACCGGATCGAAACAGCTGGCGGGTCGGCCCCGATGCGCTTGTTCCACCTGTCGATCGTGTACCTGACCCTGCTGTTCGCGGCGGTCGCCCTCACTGCACTGCTGCCCTGGCACGGCTGGTAACGATTCAATCACTCAGTGTCATCGACCGGCGTCCTGAACCGCGCAACTCGTCCCGGACTACCGTAAAATTACGAGTGGTTGATGTAGCCGTCGCTCGCCGGGGGTCATGCTTAGTCACATGAGTTGGACCAGAAGGGCCTTCCTCGGCCGGGCTGCGGCTGCTGCCGCAATTCCGGCCGCCGTCGTCGCCGCGGTCAAGATCGGCGACTCGGTGAGCCCCGCCAAGGCCGGCGCGTCAGGGGCCGTGGGTGCGGGCAGCCCGAAGTCCGCAGTGCGATGGACGATCAAGTACGAGAACTCGCTGCCCGGTTACAAGAACTGGCGTATCCGGAATCAGGGCCCGCTGCACGCGATCGGCGGCTACACCGGGCAGGCTAGCGTTCGGCCGGGCGACCGTATCGACCTGTACGTATCGACGACGGCGCGCGAGTTCAAGGTGAAAGCGTTCCGGATGGGCTGGTACAACCACGACCTGGCACGGCTGGTCTGGCAGACCGGGTGGATCCGCGGGCACCGGCAGGCGCCGGCCAGGTTCGACGACTCGACGCGGACGGTGCATACCGAGTGGGGCGTCTCGCTTACCGTGCCGACGGACGATTGGCCAGAGGGCTCCTACCTGTTCCGGCTGGACGGTGATAACGGCTTCCAGCGTTATGTCCCGGTGACCGTCAGGTCGGCCAGCACTGCGGGCAAGGTCGTCATGAAGAACGCTGTCCCGACGTGGCACGCCTACAACACGTGGGGCGAATACGACCTTTACAAGGGCCCGGGCGCCAGTTACGACAACCGGTCCTACGCCGTCAGCCTGGACCGGCCGATTGACACCGACGGTGCCTACCTGTTCATGGTCTATGAGCGCAAGCTGATCAACCTGGCCGAGCGACTCGGCCTGCCGCTCGCGTACCTGACCAGCATGGACATCGCCAGCA
>DATMMA010000425.1:0-10064 GCA_035570295.1 Streptosporangiaceae bacterium | reverse complement strand
ACGACGCCGTGGCCGCCCAGTTCCTTACACTCCGCGATCATCCTGCCGATTGCCTGCCGCCGGGCCTGGTACATGGTCCGGACCAGCGGCGCGTACGAATTGAGCGAACCGCTGCCCGACGTGGCCGTCACGCTGGTGTAGGGGCCGCCGCCCAAGCCACCCAAGCCGCCCAGCGGGCCGAAGCCGTAACCGGCTCCGTAGGCCGGGCAGCCGTAACCCCCTGTGTACCCGATGTTGTAGACAGCCGCGCCGAGCACCTGCCCGACGGGCTCGAATCCGGTGCTCCTGATGCCGGCAAACTCGTCCGCACTGAGCGCCGATGACCACGTGCCGCTCTGCCGGATTTCGGCCATCCGCGCCTCAGCGGCGGGCGGGAGCTCACGATCCGGCTCATCCACGGTCACTCTGCGCCCCCTTGTCGCGCTTGCTGCCGCTGGCCTCACACTACAAGATCGCAGGGCCTGCAGCGCAGCAGCCGCTGCCCCGGACGGCGCCCAGGGCAGTTGCCCGGCCTAGCTCGCCCGATTTGCCCTGCCAGCCGCCATTATCGGCGGTCTGCCGCCTCGCCTGGCCACCGGTCCTGGTCTTCCCATTCCTCGTTCCGCCGCTGCACCGTCTCCTGCCAGTGCTCCGCGGCTTCCCGGCTCGGATACGGGCCCAGCCGGTCCTTGCCCGGGCAGCCCGGTCCCTGCTCGACTTCGTGGTGCTTCAGGCAGAACCACCAGCTCTTGTCATCGTCCATGACCCTTAGACTTGCAGATCATGTCTGCCATTCTCCAGCCTGGCCGGGTTTCGCCGGAGCGAATCGTGCCTGCCGCCATCCCTCGGCCCGAATATGTCGGCCGGCGCGCCCCGCGCGCGGGCGAGCCTGACGTCAAGAACGCCGAGACCATCGAGCGGATGCGGGTCGCCGGACGGATCGCCGCCCAGGCCCTGGCGGAGGTCGGCCGGCACGTGGCGCCCGGCGTGACCACTGACGAGCTGGACAGTATCGGCCACGAGTTCCTGACCGACCATGGTGCCTACCCGAGCACGCTGGGGTACCGGGGCTTCCCCAAATCGCTCTGCACTTCCCTGAACGAGGTCATCTGCCACGGCATACCCGACGACACGGTGATCGCCGACGGTGACATCGTCAACGTGGACATCACCGCGTTCATCGGCGGCGTGCATGGTGACACCAATGCCACGTTCCTGGCCGGCGACGTCGACGAGGAGTCTCGCCTGCTAGTGGAGCGCACTAAAGAGGCCATGATGCGCGGCATCCGCGCCGTGGCCCCTGGCCGCCCCCTCAATGCCGTCGGCCGGGTCATCGAGTCGTACGCACGGCGGTTCGGCTACGGCGTCGTCCGGGATTTCACCGGGCACGGCATCGGCACCACGTTCCACTCCGGTCTGGTAGTGCCGCACTTCGACGACCCCGCGGTGGGCGTGATCATGGAGCCGGGCATGACGTTCACCATCGAGCCCATGCTCACGCTCGGCACCGTCGAGTACGACATCTGGCCGGACGGCTGGACCGTGCTTACCGCCGACCGCAAGCGCACCGCACAGTTCGAGCACACCCTCGTCGTCACCGGGGACGGCTACGAGATCCTGACCCTGCCCTGACGCTGCCGGCGCTGACCGCGTTGGCCGAGCCGATGGCAGCGATCGCCAGCCAGTCGGCGACTTTCAGCGGCTGGCCGAGGATGATGAGGCCGGTCAGCGCGGCGAATACCGGGTTGATGCTCATGAAGACGCCGAACACCTGGGCTGGAACGCGCCGCAGGGCCAGCAGGTCAGCAGTCATCGGGACCGCAGAGCACAAGACGCCCGCGATTGCCGCGCGCCCGAGAGCGGCCGCCGTGACCTGATGGCTGGCCAGTACCCAGATGCCGACCGGGACGTAGAGCAGTGCTGACAGGCAGGCCGCGGCCGCGGGTCCCTCCGACCCCGGCAGGCGGGCACCGACGACGCGATTGACCAGGATGTAGCAGGCCCAGCAGATGGCAGCCAGCAAGGCGAGGCCGATGCCGGCGTAATCAGTGCTGGGCTGCGGCCGCGCCAGCACTACGACGGCGGCAGCAGCGATCAGGGCGCAGGCCAGGTCCCTCACCCGGCGAGAGGCCGCCAGCGCGACCGACAGCGGGCCGAGGAACTCCAGCGTCACCGCCAGGCCGAGCCCGATCGCGTCGACGGCCTTGTACAGCGACAGGTTCATGATGGCGAAGGTGGCCGCAAGGGCCAGCACCGGCTGCCACTGCTGGCGGGTGAACGAGGCGAACTTGGGCCGGACGGTGGCCAGCAAGACCGCCGCGGCCACCCACTGCCGCACCGCGACCACGCCGACCGGGCCAAGCACCGGGAACGCGAGCGCGGCAGTCGCCGCGCCGATCTGATTGGACGCGGCGCTGCCGGTCATCAGCGCGGTGCCGGACAGCCCGCCCGACCACCGGACGGCACCGCCAGGGGTGGATGCGGCGCGATGGCGCTGCTCGCGGACAACGATAGCCATGACCAGAGCATGAGCCGCGCCCGCGCATGCGCAAAATGCATGCACGGAGACATCTATACGCTTTGATTATGGATCTCGAACTTCGGCATTTGCGCTGCCTAGTCGCGATCGTGGACGCGGGAACCTTCACCGATGCCGCCATCGAGCTCGGCATCTCGCAGGCAGCGGTTTCACGCAACCTCATCGCCCTGGAGCGGGTCCTCGGTGTCCGGCTGCTGCACCGCACCAGCCGCAGCGTCACTCCGACCGCGGCCGGGGTGCATGTGCTGGCTCAGGCACGTCAGGTACTCGCAGCGGCAGACAACCTGGTCGGCGAGGCGACCACCGGCCATACGAGGCTTCGCATCGGACATCCATGGGCTGCCATGGGCCAGCACACTCGCGAGTTCCAGCACCGCTGGGCGGCCCAGTACCCGGACGTCGAACTCGACCTGATCCGTACCAACTCGGCAACCGGCGGCCTGGCCGAGGGGTCCTGCGACATCGCCGTCCTGCGCACTGAGGCCGATAGCACCCGCTTCGCCAGCGCGATCGTGGGTCACGAGCGGCGCTATTGCGCGATCGCGGCCGACGATCCCTGGGCCCGCAGGCGGTTCATCAGGCTGGACGAGGTACCGCAACGGACCCTGCTCGTCGACCGGCGGACCGGGACTACCACGCCAGGCCTGTGGCCACCGGGCGCGGGACCGCACATCAGGGAAACCAACGACATCGACGACTGGCTCGCGATCATCGCGGCCGGCGGCGGCGTCGGGATCACCGCGGAAGGCACCACCAACCAGTACCGCCGCGACGGGATCGTGTTCCGGCCGTTGCATGACGCGCCGCTGATCACCGTGCGGATGATCTGGCGGCAGCACGACCCGCACCCCCTGACGCACGCGGCGGTAGCACTGCTGACCGATCTCTACCGCCGTGCGTCCAGCGGCTAGGTCACCCGGCTGAGACGCGACGGTCAGGCAAGAGCACGGGAACGCGCGCAGGCGCCGTCCCGGCCGGATGCCCCTTCCCGGCCGACGGCCCGTGTTCGCCCTCGCGGGCCAGGCCCCGTCCGGGCAGCCAGCGGGGCTTTCTCCCAGGTGACACTCAGCGAGGCGACGGCGGCAGCGCAGGCAAGCCGCCGCTAGCGCAGTGACATGATGCTGCCCATGGGTGAGCTGATCTTGATCAGGCACGGCGAGACCGAGTGGAGCCGGTCAGGCAAGCACACCGGCCGGACGGACGTGCCGCTGACCGAGGCTGGCCGCGCGGCTGCGGTAGCGCTCCGTCCGGCGCTGGCCGGGCGGCACATCACAGCAGCCTTCGTCAGCCCCGCCAGCAGGGCCAGGCAGACCGCTGAACTGGCCGGGCTCACCATGGCGAAGGTCGACGACGACCTCTGGGAGTGGGACTACGGCGGCTACGAAGGGCTGACCACGGCCAAGATCAGAAAAAAGCGCCCTTCCTGGTACCTATGGCGCGACGGGGTCATTCCGGGCGACGCCGCCCATCCCGGCGAGACCGTCGAGCAGGTCGGCGCCCGCGCTGACGCGGTGCTCGGCAAGGTCCGGCCGCTGCTGCACCACGGCGATACCGCGCTGGTGGCGCACGGGCACCTGCTCCGGGTGCTGACAGCGCGCTGGCTCGGGCTGGCGGCCGCAGCCGGCAGGCTCTTCCGCCTGGATACCGGCACGTTCAGCACGCTCGGCGCCGAGCACGCCGAGCCGGTCATCAGTTCCTGGAACATTCCGCCGACCGGCCCGGTCGGTGCAGCCTGACTGGTTCGGGCTTATGAACGCCCTGCTACGGCGAACGACGTGCGTCAGCGATTGCCGGCATCGATCTGGGGAGTCAGCGCCGCAACTCCGGGCGACAGGCTCGTCGATGGTGCCGGCGGCTGCGGTGCCGGGCTCGCCAGGGCTGCCTCATCGGAGAGGGCGATCGCGAGCTGACCCAGCGCGGTGGGATGGAACGGCGCAGCGCCGCCCAGCCCCTGAACATACGGCACTGGCGAGCACAGGGTGTGGCCAGCGAAGCTGGGCTGTGGCGAGGCGAATCCGAACTGCGCCGCGCCCTTGGCCAGGACCTGATTGAGCGCCACTAGCCAGGTTTGGACGGTGCTGGCCTTCGCCGGCGTGAGGCCGCGCTGGGTAATGCAGCTGAGATCGCTGCCGAACGGGTCGTAGTACCGGTTGATGATCACCCGCGGGTGACCGGGCAGGCTGCCCAGCTGGATCAGCAGCTGGAGGTAAGCAGTGCTGAACTGGGCCAGCTTCTGCTGAAAGTAGGCATTCGAGGCGCGGCTATCGCACTGTGTCGTGGCCGCGCAGTACTCGAGGATGGCCGACCACTGGAGGTCATCGGCGCCGACGCTGACAATGACAACGGCGGGGTCCTTCACCCGATCCACCGAGTCGATCTGCGGCGGAATCCGCTGCGTGCCCTGCTGCTGCCGGCCTAGCAGGCCGTGGGCGATCGTGGCGCTGTCACACGCCAGATTCAGCGCCTTCCAGCCATTAACCCTGGCGAGTTCGACGGCGTACGCCTGCGAGCTACGACCGCACGCCTTGTCAGCCGGCGAGGCATGAGCGAACGCTGGCAGCCCCGCCCCCGCAGCGGTCGAGTCCCCTATCACCACTTCCTCGATACCGTGAAGCGGGCGCCGGCTCGCGCGGGAATGCGGCACGCTGACGGCCTCGGTGCCAACGAGCTGGGTCAGCGAGCTGACGTGCCGGAGCGCAGCGCGGGCGCCGTTGGCGGTGAGGGCAACGGCGCCAAGGTTGAGCGCCACGGTGACGATCAAGGCGACGACGAGCAACAGCCCGGTCGCCTTCAGCGGGAGCCGGCGCCAGCCCGCGACGGCACCGGCCAGAATCAGCGCGGCCAGCGCGGCGGCTGCGATCTCCCAGGCGAAGTAACGCTCCCAAGCCGCCACCAGTTGCGTCCGCAACGTCAGGCCAGCATGGCTCGGACTGCGCCCCCGGACGAAGTTGGCAAGCTGGCTATTCAGCGTGATCTGGCTGAGCTGCAGCTTGGGCTGGATCGGACCGGGAACGGAGATTGCCGTCGGTAGCCCCTGGCCGAACAGGTCCACCTCGCCCGGCCCGGAGAAGCCCAGTCGCGGAGCGGCGCCTACCTTGATGACCTGCCCGGCGACCGTCACGGTCTGCATGGGCGTGACCTCCAGCGCCGCGCTCCCGGCCAGTAGCGCGGCCAGGATCACCGCGACGGCTGCCAGTAGCCGCCCTAGCCACCGGCTGCGGAGCACACGCCTCAGTCTCGTGCGGGAACGAGCTGGCGCGCGGAATCCCACCGGCGATTCCGGGTCGCGATTCTCGACGTCGTGCCTCCAGCTCATAACCAGCCAGGAAGCTTACCCGCTCTGGAACGGCAGACTAGACGCATGACGACGACGTTCCCCTCGCCCACCATCCCTGTCGCAACGCGTGCCGAGGTCTTCACCGGTTACCTCGACTACTTTCGCTCCCGGCTGGTGAGCAAGCTGCAATCGCTTCCGTCGCAGGCACTGCGGGCGAGCATGCTGCCGTCGGGGTGGGCGCCGATCGAACTGCTCAAGCACCTGCGCTACGTCGAGCTGCGGTGGCTCGAGTGGGGGTTCGAGGGGCGCCAGGTCGCTGACCCGTGGGGCGATGAGCAGGACGACCGCTGGCACGCAGGGCCGCAGGAGACGCTCGCCGACCTCGTCGCGGCACTGCAAGCTCAGGCGGCCACGACGGCCGCGATTGTCGCTGGGCACGACCTCGCCGAGATCGGCCAGCCGGGAGAGCGGTGGGATGGCGCGGCGCCCGCAACGCTCGAGCGGGTACTGTTCCACTTGGTACAGGAGTACGCACGCCACCTCGGGCAGCTGGACGTGATCAGTGAGCTGGCTAAGGGCGAGGTCGGCGAGTAGCTAGGCAGCCTGCTGCTCCCGCTCGGCGTGCTCGGCCGCGCGGCGCTCGTGCATGGCGCGCACTACCGGAAGCGCGGCAAAGTAACTTCCGGTCGCGGCGATCCCGCCGATACCGATGTCCACCGACAACCGGCCCTGCCTCGCCCAATACACGTCCTTCAGGTCAAGCAGCAGGGCGAACTCGTCGACGATAAGCGCCAGGCCGCTGCCGTAGCTCGTCGCGACAGCCGGATGGGACCGGTACCGCTCCTCGCCGTGAACGGCTACCGCGCCCACCCCCGCCAGCATCGCGATACCCCACAGATAGTGGTGAAGGTGCTCGCCCCCGGCGCTCAGGTTCCCGAAGGGGCCCTTGCCCGCGCGGATGCTGTAGGTGATGCCCCGGACCGCGGCGAACGTCGTCGTGAAAGACACCCAGCTCGCCAGCGCCGCGCGCTGACCCTGGTCCAAGTCATCCCGCAGGACGCGGCGCAGCCGCGGCAATAGCTCCATCACCCGGCTAATGTTCCGCACCCGGCCAGCCCTAAAACGGCGCGGTAGCCGGCCGGTCAGGCGGCCGGCGGATGGTGGTGGTGGCGCGCGTCCGCGGCACCCGCCAGCATCAGCAGCTGCGGCGGGATGCGAGTGGTGGACTCAAATGCTGCTCGCAGCGCCAGGGTTACGGCGGCGTCGGTCAGGCCGATCGCTGGCGTTCCGTACAAGCGGCGCGCCCAGCGCGGCAGGCTCGCGTACGCCAGCACGTTCACCGGCGGCACGACGAGCCGCAACGGCTTGAGCGCCAGCGGCACCCTGGGTGCGAAGGACAGCCTGAGGGCGTGCCTGGCCTCGGCTGTAACGCGCAGCCTGGGTCGCATCCGCTGGTAATACGCGTCCATCTCGGCCATGCTGGCCGGCACGATAGCCGGACTGAGCCCGACGACCTCGGCGCTGCGCCGCTGTTCGGCTACGAATTGGTCCAGCTCAGCTGCGGTCACGTGCACCCCGCTGCGCCTGGCGATCTCTGCATATGAGCCGATCTCGCCGCAATGCACCCACAGCAGGAGTTCCGGATCATCCAACCGGAACGGAGTGCCATCGCCATCAACGCCGGTCAACGAGGAATGCACTTTACGGAGCCGGGCTGCCGCCCGACTGACGTCGGCCGTCGTCCCGTAAGTCCGAACCCGGACGAACTCCACCGTTCTGGTGAAGCGGCCCCATGCTTCATCGGGCTTGGCCAAGGCGGTGTTCTGCCAGGTCCCGAGCATCACCCTCGGGTGCAGAGCCTGGATGTACATGGCCCGGACTCCGGCAATCCACATCACCGGCTCACTGAGCACCCGCCAGGTGACCGAGTCGGGTCCGAACAGCCCGCGGTCGCGGCTCAGGTGGTCACTCACCACCGGGCCTGGTCTCCTCCGCGATCCAGTCCAGGTACGACTGCGACCCGGCCACGATCGGGGTAGCGATGATCTCCGGGTCGTCGTAGCTGTGCCGTTCGGCGAGAAACTCAGCCAGGTCGTCGAACCGGTCGGCAGGCAGCTTGAGCATGATCAACCACTCCTCAGCCCGCTCCAGGCCGTCCTCCCACCAGTATGTACTGGCGATCGGCCCGGCGACCTGAGCGCAGGCAGCCAGCCGCGCCTCGACCGCAGCCTGTGCGAGCTCGACGGCCTCAGCCCGCGAGTCGGTCGTGGTCTGCACCTGGAGGAACTGCGGCCCGGTAGTCGTCGCACGCCGCTGCGCTGGCATGGCCCCGATCGTACGCCCGGCTACCGCTCTGTGGCACTACGAGCGCCCGGCCAGCCGGGTTACCCGGCTGGCCGGGTGCACCCGCTCCTACCTGCTAGTAGCCGTACCCGCCGCCGCTTGAGCTTGACGAGCTACTTGCCGACGCTGCGGCAAGCTTGGCACCCGATGGCGTCGCAGCCCACCACAATCCGCCGGATAGGTTCTGGCCGTTGCCCTTGATCTGCCCCGGGGCCGTGTCGCCGACGTAGGTGTACAGCGGGTGACCGTCGTAGGTTGCCTGCACCTGGCCATTCGATCTGGTGATCGAGCCCAGGTGCATCGGCAGCGAGGTGCCGCCGGCAGCCGTCGGCTTGCCGATGACTGGCGGCCAGTAGGTGGCGCACGAGCCAGTGCACTTGGACGCGGTCGCCGTGTCTATGGCAAACCAGTAGAGAGTGCGGCCCTTGGCATTAACCAGTACCGTGCCTTTGCTCGTGCTGTGCGTCGAGATCACCGCACCACCCGCTGCCACAGAGCTGTTCGCCGCGGCCGGCGTGCTCCCGCTCGCTGACGGTGCCGCCGAACTGCCGCACGCGGCCAGCAAGGCTGCCCCGCCAGCCAGAACTGGCACCGCCCACCATCGGTTGCGCATGCTAGCCTCCGTTTCTCACTGATCTTGGGGACGTTCCTACCCAGGACTACGGAGACGAGGCACGATGCGTTCAGCGCGCCGCCCGGCGACGCGAAGGCCGGCCGGTTAGCTGCCGGGTTCCTGCCCGGCCCCCATCCGCTGGCACAGCCAGGCGAGCGACATCGGGTACCGGTACCCGATCGAGCCGTGCGTGCCGTCAAAAAGCTCGAAGCGGATCAGCTCGTCTGGCACCCCGATTGCCCGCAACTGGGCCCGGACCGCCTCGGCCCCCACATCCAGGAAGTAATCGTCTCTCGTCCCGGCATCGATCCAGATCGCCCGCAGTGACCGGAGCGCGTCAGCGTATCTCGGTGCCATCCGGACCGGGTCGAAGTCCAGCCACCGCTGCCAGACGTCTGGCCTGACGATCCCGGTGCGGGTGTCGAAGGGCAGGTCGATAGTGCCGTCGTCATTCGCCGAGAACGCGGCGGCCACCCCGAGCAGGCCGACGAGCAGTGCGTCGGCCGGGTTCGTGAACGGCACACGAGCGGAGAAATCTCGCCACCATTTCCAGATGTCGCCGTCAAAGCCGCGCAGCGCGCGCACCGCCGCGCCGAAGTCACGCAGGTAGCACTGCTCGTAGAGGCTGTCTCCGGCGTGCGTGGCGAGCGCGCCGAACAAGTCAGGGCGCAGCATCGGGGTGATCATCGCGCCGAAACCGCCGCTGGACTTGCCCATGATCGCCCGGTGCGAGCGGTCGGTGATCGTCCGGTAGCGGGCGTCAACCCACGGCACGACTTCCTGGCACAGATAAGAGTGGTAACGCCCGGTTGCGGGCGAGTCGACAAACTGGCTGCCGCCGTAACTGGTCCATGCGTCGACATACACCACGATCGCGGCCGGGGCCTGGCCGGCCGCGAACACTGCATCAGCGGTTTCCGGAAACGGCTGCTCGAACGGAGTCCGGTTGCGCCACATGGCCAGGTGCCCGGTGAACCCCTGGAGCACGTACACGGCCGGGTAACGACGGTCCTGATCAGCCGCGTAGCCTGGCGGAGCGTAGACCCACAGCGGCCGCTCGTGCGGATCACCGAGCGGATTGCCGCGAAGCAACTCGCTGGAAATCACATGCTCGTTCAGCGTGCCGGCCAGCTCGGCAGACCATGGCAGCACAGCGCCTCCTAACGATGCCAGGTGTCGTAATGCAGGCTAGTTACGACCCGGCCGGGTTGGCCACCCTGGCCAGGAAGAGCGGCTCCCCCGAGCTGGCGACCGAGACAAGCAGCAGGTACGGCCGGTTGAACACGATCGGCGGCGGGCCCACTACCCCGGCA
>DATMMA010000424.1:0-3837 GCA_035570295.1 Streptosporangiaceae bacterium | reverse complement strand
AACCGCACCGCTCGGTTCCACGACGATCTTGAGCCGGGTGAAGCAGAACCGCATAGCGTCGATGATCGCTTCCTCCGAGACTGTCACGACGTCATCCAGCGTGCGCGAGTTGACCGCGAAGGTCAGCTCACCCGGCTCGCTCGCCCGCAGTCCGTCAGCGATCGTCGCAGGTTCGGGAATCCTGACCTTGCGACCGGCTCGCAGCGACTGACTGGTGTCATCCGCGGCGTGAGGTTCTACCCCGATCACCGCCACACCAGAGATCAGCGTCTTGACCGCGGTGGAAACGCCCGCTGCCAGGCCGCCGCCTCCCACCGGTACCAGGACCTGCCTCAGGTCCGGTGCCTGCTCGGCCAGTTCGAGGCCCGTCGTTCCCTGGCCGGCCATGATGTCGTAGTCGTCGAACGGCCGGATCAATGTCATCGAGCGCGTGGCGGCGATCTCCTCTGCTACCTGCTCTCTGCTCTCGGTTACCGGATCGTAACGTCGCAGCTCTGCGCCGTATCCCTCGATGGCGGCGAGCTTGGCCGCGGAGCCGTTCGCCGGGACCACGATGACCGCGTCAATGCCGAGCAACTGCGCCGCCAGCGCCACTGCGGCGCCATGGTTGCCGGACGAGAACGCGACGACCCCGGCCTCCTTCTCAGCCGGACTGAGCAGGCTGAGCCGGTTATAGGCGCCCCGGAACTTGAACGAGCCGCTGCGCTGGAACTGCTCAGGCTTCAGCAGCACCTTGGTAGCGCAGAGCTTGTCGAGCGTGCTCGAGGTCAGCAGCGGCGTCCGGCGCGCCACGCCATCGAGCCGGGCCGCCGCGGCCTTGATGCGGTCAAAACTCAGTCCTTCGTCCGACATTCATGCCTCTCTCGCCGTCAGGTGCGTTGCCTGGGCGCACGGCCGGGAACGGCCGTGACCCCGATCTGCCTGTCTAGCACGCCGCGGCGAGTGCCCAGTGGCAGGCTGGCATTCAGCCGTCCTGCGGTGCGGCGGCGCCAGCGCCAGGAGGGTTTGCTGATGGAGATCCCCAAGCCGACCGAGGCCGACAAGGAGTTCTTCAGGTCCGTGCTGCCTGAGGATCCCGACGTCGACGTCAAGCCGATGTTCGGCAACCTCGGAGCCTTCGTGCACGGGAACATGTTCGCCGGCCTCTTCGGCCGGGCGATCGGCGTCCGACTGGCTGAGAGCGACCACGCTGAACTAGCGGCCGTCGACGGTTCCGGGCCCTTCGGGCCAGCCGAGCGGCCGATGGGCGGTTACCTCAGCCTGCCGCCGGCCTGGCGGGACAGTCCGGAACTGGCGGCCGCCTGGGTAAGCCGTGCACAGGCCTTCGTCGCCACGATGCCGCCGAAGAAGCCGAAGCCTAAAGCGGCGAAGCCGAAGTCAGCCCGCTAGCCCTGACCGCCCTGCAGGGCTCGCAAGCTGCCCAATCAGTCACGCCGCGCAAGGCGGCGAGCAGCGGCCCGAAGTACGGCGCTGAGCGCCATCCCTAAATCGTCACCAGCGCTGCCGCCTCGAGACCGCAGGTCAGCGACAGGACGATCAGTGCCATACAGGACGAAGGTCCGGCGCGGCGGCCTGCCACAATGGAGTCGATGAGCGTTCTCGCGCACGACGCGGCCGGGCGCGGCCGCCGTGCCGCGCGTCTCGTTCCGGCACCAGCGGCACATCTGGCAGGTGGCCAGGCACTCGGGCATGCACCGGGCGGGCGACCGATAGGCCGTGATCGTGAGCCAAGACGGGTACGCCACGAGCCGACTCAGGAGAAGCTGCTCAGGACCTTCCGCGTATTGCAGCACTGGTGAGCACTGCGAGCGAGGTCAGCTTCAGTCGCTGGGCGTTCGTGGCGGCGCTTGGCGTGTTCCTGCTTATCGGAGTTCTCGACGCTGCTTACGGGCCGCTGCTGCGAATCATCTCGCTACGGTTCGAGGTCAGCTTGCCCACCTCTGGCACCGTGCTCAGCGTCTACTTCGCAGGCGCCCTTGCCGGCGTCTTGGGCGCGCTGGCGTGCCTCCGGCGCCTGAGCGGGCGGGACGTCCTGATCGGCGCCCTGGCGGCTCTCGCTTTCGGGTGCGCCGGGGTCGCCGCGTCTCGCGCATGGCCGGCGTTCCTTGGCTCCGTCCTCCTGACAGGTACCGGCTTCGGCGGGCTTGACTTCACCCTCAACAGGCTGCTGGCTGCTACTGAGTCACGGCACCGGGTCGCCCGGCTGAACACCGTAAACGCTGCCTTCGGAGCGGGCGCGGTCGCCGGGCCGTTTGTCGTTAGCACGCTCAAGGGCGAGACCTTGACATATGGCTTTGCCACCGCGGCTGCGCTGGCGTGCCTGCTGGCGGTCGGTCAGCGCGGTGTCCGTGCGGCAGCGCCACCGCGCGTTGCCGACGAGCCACCGTCAGCCCGCGGCAGAACCCGTTCGCTTAAGCGAACTCTGGAACGCGGCACGCTGGTCCGGCTTGGGCTTGTCTATCTCTGTTATGTCGGCGCCGAGTCGGGAACCGCAGGCTGGATCGTTGCGCACCTCAGCGCTCTCGGCTACTCCGCGCGGCTAGCTACTGCGGTGACGTCGGGGTTCTGGCTCGCGATGACTATCGGCCGACTTTGCGCGGCTCCGCTTGGCAGCCTCGTCGCTCTCCGGCACATCGTCCTCGCGGCAACTGCGCTGCTCGCGCTCTGCCTCGCTGTTGCCACGATTCCGGTGCTGGCCCCGGCAGCGTACGTCGCTGCGGGCCTTGCAGCTGCCCCGATCTTCCCGATGGGACTTGCCTGGGCCGCGGAGACATGGCCAGGCGACCACCGAACGGCATCATGGGCGCTGACCGCATCGATGCTAGGCGGGGTCGTCGGCCCGGCAATCATCGCAGGTGCGGTGTCCGCGACCAATGTAACCGTCGTGCCGGCCGCCCTGAGCATCTTCGCTGCGTTCACTTTCGTGACCTTGCTGTCCATTCGCGGCCGCAGTGCGGCGGAAACTGTACCGTCCTGAATCCGAGCGACAGGGAAATAATTCTGAGTGCGCGCACCAACGTTGAATCACTATCCAGCCAGACAGCGCGCGTTCGGCCTGTTCGCTGTCGTCATAGCGGCGATATTCTGGGGGTTGACAGGCATCTTTGTTAACAAAGCTGCCTCCGGACCAATAATTTTGACTTTCTACCGCATGTGGATAGCGGCGGCACTGACATTTACTGTCTCAGTTCTTGCCCGGCGCCGTCTAACCTGGACGGCCATTCGAATAGCAGCACCTGCGGGTTTCTTCTTGTCGGCAGACATAACATTGTCGTCCTATGCGTTCCGCCTCACCAGCGTTGCGATTGCGTCTATCGTAGGGGCACTTACTCCCGTACTTGTACTGCTACTTTCGCGGCGAGTTCTAGGGGAATCGGCGGGCTGGCAAGATGCTCTGCTCATAGCCGTGGCGACGGTCGGTGTTGCAATTGTGGTTATCGGGCCCGCGCAGTCCAGCGGAAACCATCTGACCGGCGATATATGTGCTGTGCTTGGCACGCTGGCCTTCGTCGGGTACTGGCTCTCGGCGAAACGCGTCAGGAGCAACGTTGATGGTCTGCAGTACACCTCCGCAGTATGGCTCGTCGCTGCGGTTGCGATAACTCCTGTCACGCTCGCTTCAGGTGCGTCACTACGTCTGATGACCTCATCGGACTGGATCTGGGTTACGCTTCTGGTGCTAGTGCCAGGTGGCGGCCACGTGCTGTTGATTTGGGCGCACAAGGTCGTCAAGGCAACCGTCTCGGCCATGATCAGTCAAGGCAACATCCTTGTGGCTGCGATTGCCGCCAGCATGTTCCTTCATCAGCCGGTGACATGGACCGAAGCGGGCGGCGG
>DATMMA010000423.1:0-6875 GCA_035570295.1 Streptosporangiaceae bacterium | reverse complement strand
GAACAACGGCGCGCCGACCAGGGGCGTGTGCGACAGAGACGTCTTGATGTAGTCGAGGACCTGCTCGTAGCGCTGCGACACGCGCACTGAAGCCAGGTGGTCAGCGAGGCCGCCGATAGTCGGCTGGTAGGACCGGCCGTTGTCATTGACCACGATGACGACGCGACGGTCTTTGGCCCCCGCGATGTTGTTCAGCGCTTCCCAGGCCATGCCGCCGGTCAGCGCGCCATCTCCGATGACAGCGACGACGCTGCGGTGCGTTTCACCGCGCAGCTGATAGGCCTTGGCCAGCCCGTCGGCGTACGACAGGCTGGTCGACGCGTGCGAGTTCTCGACCAGGTCATGGTCCGATTCGCTACGGCTGGGGTAGCCGGTGATGCCGTGGCGCTGCCGCAGCGTGTCGAATTCCGGATACCGGCCGGTCAGCAGCTTATGGACGTAGGACTGGTGGCCGGTGTCGAACACGATCCGGTCGACCGGGGAATCAAAGACCCGGTGGAGGGCGATGGTGAGCTCCACTACGCCGAGGTTCGGGCCCAGGTGACCGCCGTTCCTGGTGACGACCTTGATCAAGTGATCGCGGAGCTCCGCGGCTAGCTGGGGCAGCTCCTCTGCGCTGAGATCCTTGACATCCCGCGGGCTGCGGATGCGCTCCAGCAAGCTCACTAGATCTGCTCCTCGTGTGATCGGCCGCGCCCCGCTGCTGGCAGGTGGCTCGCCGACCGAGTTTGCCAGTGCCTGGGCCTGAAGTTGTCCAACTGCCAGTTGTCTAATCGCGCTATTTACCCGGCCGCGCCCGGCGGCTAGCGCCCGAGGGCGGCCAGGCCGTCCGGCACAAACCTGGCGTATTGCCAGACAATACAGCGTGAGTCTGTTTTCCGCTCGATGCGCTTGCCGCTTTGGATCTGGCCTGCCGGAGACCCGCCTTCGCCCGGAAGTCGCGGTCCCTCGCTTCGCTGAGAGCCGTTCCGCCTGCCACGCTCGGCCCCTACAGTATGTCCCATGACTGGCGAAGTTTCCCCGGTGGACCGGCCGGCTGAGCCACCGGCTCAGGCGGAGCTGCGCGCCTCGCACGCCGACCGGGACCGGGTCGTCGAGCTGCTGCGTGTCGCTGCGGGCGACGGCCGTCTGACGGCCGAGGAACTCGATGAGCGCCTCGAGGTCGCGCTGACGGCCCGCACCTACAGCGAGCTGGCCGTCCTCACGACCGATCTGCCAGCGGCACCGCTGCCAGCCGGCTTGGCGCAGTCAGCCGACGTGGCGCATCCAGGAGCCAGGGAGCTAGTCAAGATCGACTGCGGCAGCGGCTCGGCCAAGCGTGACGGCCAGTGGCTGGTACCACAGCGAATGGAGATCAACGTCGCCAGCGGCAGCGTCAAGCTGGACCTGACGAGGGCCGTGATCTCCAGCCCCGCACTGCAGCTGGATATCGACGTACACAGCGGCAGCCTGCTGCTCGTGACCCGGCCGGGGATCGTCGTCGACACCGACGACGTGGCGGTCCGCAGCGGCAGCGTGGGCGTCAAGGCGCATCGCCGCCATGGCGTCCCGGTCGTTTTGCGGGTGCAGGTCTCCGGCCAGGTGTCCAGCGGAAGCTTCAAGGCGCGGCCGCCGCGCCGGACGTTCCTCCAGTGGCTGCTGCGACGGCCGTTGCAGTACGCCTGAGCCAGCGGCCCGCTATTCCTGAGGCACCGGCCTGACGCGGCGGAGCATCGAGCCCGGCACTGTCAGCGCCCGGCCAGCTAGCCAGCCACAGATCAGCTGCGCCGCCGCCACCCCGAGCAGAACCACGCCGGGCAGCGTCCAGCTGCCAGTGGCATCGTGCAGGAAGCCGATCGTCAGCGGGCCGGTGGTCGCGAGCAGGTAGCCAACACCCTGGGCGAACGCGGACAGCGAAGCCGCGCTTGCCGGATCAGGGGCGCGCGCCATGGTGTAGAAGACGGCGAGTCCGAGCGTCGAACCCTGGCCAAGGCCCAGCAGGGCGATGAACCCTGGGGCCAGTGCAGCCGGCCCGAGCACAGCGCCGGCAATGCCCGCCGCTGTGGCGACCACTGCCGCGACGGCCAGCTTGCGCTGGTCGGCCGCCCGGTGTGCCAGGACGGGGACCAGCAGGCAGGTCACGGCGTTGCCGAGGTTCATCAGCGCGAGCAAGTCCCCGGCATGGACCGCACTGACTCCGCGCTCGCGGAACATGGTCGGGAACCACGACAGCGTGGCGTAGTAGGACAGGCTCTGCAGTCCCATGAACAAGGTAACTTGCCAGGCCAGCGCCGAGCGGCCCATGGCAAGCGCACCGGCCGGCCGGGTCGCGGCGGCCCTGCCCTCCCCCGGCAGCACGTCCGCCACCGGCCCTGCCTGAGGTGCAGCGGCGTCGTCGGGCACAGTCCGGTACCGCAATTGCGGTAGCCACAGCACGGCTGCGAGTACCGCCGGCGCGGCCCACAGGCCCAGCGCGATCCGGACGGATGCGCTGCCCGACGTCGTACCGGCGCCGGCCGCGTTGAACACCGGCACCGCCAGCGCGGACGCGACGATAGCCCCGCCCGAGAGCATCAGCAAGTAAAGCCCGATGATCAGCCCGGCACGCTCCGGCATCCTTCGCTTGGCCAGGCTGGGCAGCAGGACGTTCAGCAACGCGATAGCAGCACCAGCGATCACGGTGCCGGGGAACAGCAGTACGGCCGGGCTGACGCCGCGCAGCACCAGGCCCGCCGCGAGCAGCGCGACCGCGATGCCGAGCACCCGCTCCTCGCCAAAACGGCGGCTCAGCGGAGCGCCGGCACCAGAGAACACGCCGAAACACAGCACCGGGATGGCGGCGAGCAGCGACAGGGTCCCCGCGGAGAGGTGCAGCGCGGATTCCAGCTCGGGAAAGACAGGCGGCAGGCTGGTGATCGCGGCCCGCATGTTGATCCCCAGCACGATCACGCCGCCGATGAGCAGTGCGGCCCCCCGCCCTGACCGCAGCAGCCTCGCCGAGCTCAGCCCGTACTGCAGCAGCCTGACTGGCCGCGGCCCGACTGCGGCCGATTCCCTGCTCTTCACGCGTCCTCCGTTCCCGGTTAAGGTTCGCATATCCGGCGCATGCCACTGTCAGCGCGGGCTGATAGCAAGGAACACATGACACGCGCCGATTTGCCGCCAGGCCCGCTTCGGGCCGAGGCCGAGCACTGCCTGCAAGCTCTGGCCGGCCCGGATGCCCGGCTGCGGGAGGATCAGTGGACGGCGATCCGCGCGCTGGTCGAGGATCACGTCCGGGCGCTGGTCGTGCAGCGAACCGGGTGGGGCAAGTCGGCCGTCTACTTCACCGCTACCGCGCTGCTGCGAGCCCGCGGCGCAGGGCCGTCAGTGATCATCTCGCCGCTACTGGCACTGATGCGTAACCAGATCGAGGCTGCGCGCCGCGCAGGCATCCAGGCGCGCACGGTGAACTCCGGAAATAGTGACGAGTGGGACGCCATCTACGCGGAGGTGGCCGCGGGCCAGGTGGACGTGCTGCTGGTCAGCCCGGA
This sequence comes from Streptosporangiaceae bacterium, assembly GCA_035570295.1. Lineage (GTDB taxonomy): Bacteria > Actinomycetota > Actinomycetes > Streptosporangiales > Streptosporangiaceae > JAJYUU01. Next base: position 3,363 of record DATMMA010000423.1, on the reverse strand, counting down.
GCGGCTCAACAATCCCGGATTCCGGGACCAGGTGCTGCCCAAGCTCACCGCGTCGGCCGGCCTGCTGGTGGTCGACGAGGCACACTGCATATCCGACTGGGGTCACGACTTCAGGCCCGACTACCGCCGGCTGCGCACGCTGCTGACCGGGCTGCCGCCAGGCGTGCCGGTGCTGGCCACGACTGCTACCGCCAACGCGCGGGTCAGCCGCGACGTCGCCGAGCAGCTCGCGGCCGGTGCCGACGGCGAGACCCTCGTGCTGCGCGGTCCGCTGGACCGGGACAGCCTGCACCTGGCTGTCGTCACGCTGCCGGCCGCCCAGCAGCGTCTTGGCTGGCTGGCGTCCTACCTCGAGCAGCTCCCCGGCTCCGGGATCATCTACACGCTCACCGTCGCCGCCGCCCACGAAACTGCGGCCTTCCTGCGCGAGCACGGACACAATGTGCTGCCATACACCGGCAAGGACGACCCGGCCGACCGGCTAGCAGCCGAGGAGGCGCTGCTGGCGAACCAGCTCAAGGCGCTAGTCGCGACGAGCGCGCTGGGAATGGGTTTCGACAAGCCAGACCTCGGCTTCGTCGTCCACCTGGGCGCGCCGCCATCGCCGATCGCCTACTACCAGCAGATCGGCCGGGCAGGCCGGGGCGTGGACCGGGCCGAGGTGATCCTGCTGCCCGGCCGCGAGGACGCCGACATCTGGGCCTATTTCGGCTCGCTGGCCTTCCCGCCGGAGGCGGTCGTGCGCGGCACTCTGTCTGCGCTGGCGGATGCGGGCCGGGCACTGTCGACGGCTGCACTGGAAACCCGGGTAGACCTGTCCCGCGGGCGGCTGGAGATGATGCTCAAGGTCCTGGACGTCGACGGCGCGGTCCGCAGAGTGTCCGGCGGCTGGATCGCGACCGGTCAGGACTGGGCCTACGACGCCGAGCGCTACGCCAGGGTCGCGGCCGAGCGCGGCCGCGAGCAGCAGGCGATGCTCGGCTATCTCGGCACGACCGGATGCCGGATGAACTTCTTGCGGCGCGAACTCGACGATCCGGCCGAAGCTCCGTGCGGCCGGTGCGACAACTGCACCGGGCGGCCATGGCCGGCCGTCGTGCCTGAAGCAACGGCAGCAGCGGCGCGGGACCGGCTGCTCCGGCCGGGCACCGAACTCGAGGCGCGCAAGATGTGGCCGACGGGCATGCGCGAGCTCGGCGTCGACGTATCCGGCAAGATCAGCCCGGATCTCGCCGCTCAGTCCGGCCGGGCGCTGGGCAAGCTGACTGACCTGGGGTGGGGTCCTCGGCTGCGATCCCTGCTCGCAACCGAAGTGCCTGATGCTGACGTTCCCGGTGATGTCATCGCGGCGGTCGTGAAGGTGCTCGCGGCCTGGTCCTGGGACCAGCGGCCGGCCTGCGTGGTCAGCGTCCCGTCTCGCACCCGGCCGGCGCTCATCAGTAGCCTGGCCAGCCGCATCGCGGAGATCGGCCAGCTGACCTATCTGGGGTCGCTGGCCTACGCGACCTCCAGCCCGGCTGCGTCGCCCGGCAGCAGCCGCCAGCACAACAGCGCCCAGCGACTGCGCGCCCTGTGGCATGCCTTCGAGGTACCGGAGGGTGTCCGCGGCGAGGTCACCAGGCGGGCAGGCCCGGTGCTGCTGGTGGACGATCTCGTCGACACCGGCTGGACCATGACCGTGGCGGCCATGGCGCTGCGAGAGGCGGGGGCCGTCGCCGTCCTGCCGCTCGCGCTGGCGTCAGCGGCGGGCTGACAGGCCGAGATTGCGCCTACTCTGTTGCGATGCGCATCCGATCCGCCACAGTGGCCGATGCGCCACGGCTCATCGAACTCTGGACAGCGGCCGGGCTGAAGTTCCGCCCCGAGGATGTGCCTATGGATATGCCGAGGATCAGCTGATCTTCACGGAGAAGTGGCTCCGGTAGACCTCACTGGCGACCGAAGCACATCGCGCTGCGGCGGGACGGCAGGCTATCCTGAAGCCGTGACCAGGTTCCGCAGTCTCCTTCTCAGCAGGCCGCACTGACGCAGTAAGTCAGCGCGGCCGCCCCTCATGCTCACGGTGAGGGGCTTTTTTATTTCCCGGGATCAAGCAACCGCGAGAGGCAATGACGCCATGACAGAGCAAGCGACGGATGCGGCGCGGGCACCGGCCGGGCAGGCCGCGGACAACGGCGCCCCAGTTCCGCCATTCCGGTATACAGCCGCAATGGCCGGCGAGATCGAATTGCGCTGGCAGGACCGGTGGGCAGAGTCCGGGACCTTCAACTCACCCAACCCCTCGGGCCCGCTGGCCGCCGGATTCGTCGAAGGCCGGCCGAAGTTCTACGTCATGGACATGTTCCCCTACGCCAGCGGCACCGGCATCCATGTCGGCCACCCGATCGGCTACATCGCCACCGATGTCTACGCCCGGTACCTGCGGATGACCGGTCACCATGTACTGCACGCGATGGGGTTCGACGCATTCGGCCTGCCGGCCGAGCAGTTCGCGCTGAGCACCGGACAGCACCCGCAGGACACCACCAGGCGCAACGTCGACAACATGCGCCGTCAGCTGCGCCGGCTGGGCATGGGCTATGACACCCGGCGCAGCGTCGAGACCACCGATCCCGGCTTTTACCGCTGGACGCAGTGGATCTTCCTGCAGATCTTCAACAGCTGGGTGGACGAGCGCACCGGCAAGGCCAGGCCGGTCGAGGAACTGACCGCCGAGTACGCCAGCGGCCAGCGGCCAGTCCCCGGCGGACGGCGTTGGTCTGACCTGCAGCCGGCCGAGCAGCGGCAGCTGATCGACGAGCGCCGGCTTGCCTACATCGCGACCGAGCCAGTCAACTGGTGCCCCGCCCTGGGCACCGTGCTGGCGAACGAGGAAGTGACCGCCGACGGCCGCAGTGACATCGGCAACTTCCCGGTCTTCCGCCGCCCGATGCGGCAGTGGATGATGCGCATCACGGCGATGGCGCAGCGGCTGATCGACGACCTGGACGAGCTGGCCTGGCCAGAGAACGTCAAGCAACTGCAGCGCAACTGGATCGGCGCCAGCGACGGTGCCGTCATCTGGCTGCCGATGGCCGCGCCTGCCCAAGGCAGAGTCGAGGTCTTCACGACCCGGCCGGACACACTGTACGGGGCAACCTACGCGGTGCTGGCGCCCGAGCACCCGCTGGTCGACAGGCTGGTAGCGGACGCCTGGCCGGACCAGACGCCGGCAAGCTGGCGAGGGCAGGCAAACTCACCGCGCGCGGCGGTGGCGGCCTACACCGATGCCGCCGCGCAGCTGAGCGATCGGCAGCGGCTGGCCGAGGGCGGCACCAAGACCGGGGTGTTCACCGGTGGCTACGTCGTCAACCCGCTGACCGG
>DATMMA010000422.1:0-14471 GCA_035570295.1 Streptosporangiaceae bacterium | reverse complement strand
CCGAGGCAGACCAGCAGGCCAAGCCCGGCGCCGAAGGTGGCGATCCCGCCAAGCCGGCCACCTGATCTTCACCTCATGCGGGACCCGGTCGGCGCGGGAATGCCAGATGTTTCCTGCCAGAAACGGCCCGATGCTGTCGGGCGCGCTGAGACTGCCCGAGCACCGACTCGTGCTCGAGACCGGGTTCGACGTGCGCGCGCAGCCTGCCCCTGGACCTGGTAGCTGTCGCACAGGTTGGCCACGTACCCGGCGCGATGCCAGTCGCTGCTGTCCTGCCATGTCAAGCACGCTGCCGGAGAGTCTGTGGTGGTGATCCACCTCGCCGGACAGTTCTCAGAGGCCTAGCCGGACAGTTCGGAGAGCGTGCGCTCGCATGCCTTAAGCCGGAGGCTGAGGCTGGCTTGGTTGGGCAGGGGCACCGGGCCGATCAGCGGCATGAGCCCGGCCACCAGTCCGCCGGAGGACGCGCGCTGGTGCAGGCAGGACCCATCTGGTAGCGACGGCCTGGCTCGCGTGCGCCCGAAGGCAAGCGGGCGGGGCCGACCACGCAACCCCCGTTGCGGTCGGCGCCCGCCGCTTGCGGCCGCCGGACGCCGTATGCGGTCGACGGTCATGAGCCCGGAATACCTTTGGTGCCATGTCGGCCTTCCCCGGGCCGGCACGTTCTCTACTCGGTCGCCTTGCTCTCCGACAACGTTAGCGACGGGCGGCGGCGGCGCGCAAAGACACCGGGATTCCGCTGCCGGTATGAGAGAAACATCCCGTCGCCGGCTCGGGCGGAGATGAACTTACGCGCCGATCGCGTCCGTTTTGCACTACTCCGCAGAGCCGCTAATGGCCGGAGAGCGGTCGCACAGTCGCCGCAGAGGGCCGCCGGCCAAGGCTTCGCCGGGCATGGCCTAGGCAGGCTTTGCTCCGTCAGGCTTTGCTCCGTCAGGCTTTGCCTCGCCGGGAACAGCATCACGGTGCAAGCAACTGAGCCGCGCGGTGCACACTCGCCTGCCGTCCTCGCCGGTGATCACGATGTCGAACGTGGACATGGTGCGCCCGCCGTGCACAAGCGTCGCCACTCCGGTCACCAGGCCGGAGCGCGCGGCCCGGTGGTGCGTCGCGTTGATCTCGATGCCTACCGTGAACCGGCCTGGCCCGGCCTGCAGCGCTGACCCGAGCGAGCCGAGCGACTCAGCGAGCACGCACGACGCGCCGCCATGCAGGATGCCGTAGGGCTGAGTGTTGCCCTCGACGGGCATCGTCCCGACCACGCGCTGCGCCGAGGCTTCTACGATCTTGATGCCCATGCGGCCGGCTAGCGTCTCGCTGCCCTGGCTGTTGAAGGCCTGCGCGATCTCCATCTCTTGGGCGGACAATTCCGGCACCCTTACCTCCGCGTTCCCTGCTGATAGAGCCCGTTGACCCTGGCTGGAGCCAGCGTAGGGGTGTAGCCGGGCCCAGGAGCCCGGACCGATGGCGATTCGCCCGTTTTTGGGGCCGGCGGAATCGTTAGCACCCGAAACGTGCCTGGAAGATCCGGCGTAACGGTACATAAGGTCGGCCAGAAGGGGCTGTTTCGGGTGCTAAGTCGGTCGGCGGCCGCGCACCGACGCGGAACTGGGCGCCCAGGAGAACCGCCAGCGGGCGCGCGGGGGACCGTGCGCCCAGCTAACGCCAGGGAAACTGACAGACCCGCGCACTAAGCTAGGCGGGTGGCAAAGGACGATGCGGCATCGAGCGAGGCAACACCGGCTGAGGTCGTTACACCAGGTCACAGCGAGTCGAAGTCTGAGCACGCCCAGTCACACCAGGTCCAGTCACAGCAGGCCCAGTCCAAGCAAAACCAGCCTGACGAGACCCAGTCGCAGCAGGCACCAGCCCGCCGCGGCCGGCTGCTCCTGCTGGACGGGCATTCGCTGGCCTTCCGGGCCTTCTTCGCGCTCCCGCTGGAGAACTTCTCCACCACGACAGGCCAGCCGACCAACGCCGTCTACGGCTTCACCTCGATGCTGATCAACGTGCTGCGCGACGAGCAGCCGACCCATGTGGCGGTGGCGTTCGACCGTAGCGAGCCGACCTTCCGGCACGAGCAGTACGTGGAGTACAAGGCGACCAGGAAGGAATCCCCGGCCGACTTCCGCAATCAGCTCAGCCTCATCTTCGAGGTACTGGACGTGCTCGGCATCCCGCGGCTGTCGGTCGCCGGCTACGAAGCGGACGACGTCATCGCGACCCTTGCCACTCAGGCCGAGCCCGACATGGACGTGCTGATCGTGACCGGCGACAGGGACGCGTTCCAGCTCGTCACCGACCACGTAACCGTGCTGTACACCATGCGCGGCATCAGCGAGATGGCCAGGTTCACGCCGGAGGCGGTGCAGGCGAAGTACGGCCTGTCGCCGGCCCAGTACCCGGACTTCGCCGCGCTGCGCGGCGACCCGAGCGACAACTTGCCTGGCATCCCAGGCGTCGGGGAAAAGACCGCGACGAAATGGATCGCCGAATTCGGCTCACTCGCCACGCTCGTCGACCGGGTTGACGAGGTCAAGGGCAAGGTCGGCGACGCGCTGCGCGAGCACCTGGCTGGCGTCCTGCGCAACAGCCAGCTGACCCAGCTGGTGCGCGACGTCTCGCTAGAGGTCGGGCCGCACGATCTGCGGCCCGTGCCGTGGGACCGGGAGCAGATCCACCAGCTCTTCGACACGTTGCAGTTCCGGGTGCTGCGCGACCGGCTGTACTCGACCCTGCCGAACGGCATCGGCATCATCGCGGCCGCGGCTGCCGCGCCCGCCGGAGATGCAGCCGGGTTCGATGTGGCCGCCGAGGTCCTCGGGCCCGATCAGGTAGCCGATTGGATAGCCGGGAACGCGCTCGTTCCCGGCCGGTCCGGCCTTGCGGTAACCGGCAGCTGGGGACGCGGTACCGGCACGCTGACCGGTCTCGCGATTGCTGCGCCGGGCGGCGGCGCGGCGTACATAAACCCCACCCAGCTGACGGAAGCCGACGACAAGGCACTGGCCGCCTGGCTGGCCGACCCAGACCGGCCCAAAGCACTGCACGACGCCAAGGGGCCGATCCACGCTCTCGCTGCCCGCGGCCTGGAGCTGCGCGGGCTGACCAGCGACACCGCGCTGGCCGCCTATCTCGCACTGCCCGGCCAGCGATCCTTCGACCTGGCCGACCTGGCATTGCGGTACCTGAACCGGGAGCTGCGCGATGCCGAGCCTGCATCCGGGCAGCTCACACTAGACCTGCCGGACGAGTCGGAGGTAGCCAGCGCGCTGGCTCAGCGCGCCCAGGCCACCGCCGAGCTGGCTGACGCGCTCGACCGTGATCTCGCCGAGCGCGGCGCGACGGAGCTGCTAGCGGATGTCGAGCTGCCGCTGGTCGGCGTGCTGGCCGAGATGGAACGGGCGGGCATCGGCGCGGACACCGAGCACTTTGCAGCGATGTCCGCGGAGCTGGGCGGCGAGGTAAAGGCCGCTGAGCAGGCCGCTTTCGCGGTAACTGGCCACGAGTTCAACCTCGGCTCGCCCAAGCAGCTGCAGGAAGTGCTGTTCACCGAGCTGGGGCTGCCCAAGACCAAGCGGATCAAGACCGGCTATACCACCGACTCCGAGGCCCTGACCAGCCTGCTGGCACAGACCGAGCACCCCGTCCTGGCGCACCTGCTGCGGCACCGCGACGTCGCCAAGCTGAAGAGCATCGTGGACTCCCTGATCCCGATGGCAGACGCCGACGGGCGGATTCACACCACGTATAACCAGATGATCGCGGCCACTGGCCGGCTTTCCTCCACCGACCCGAACATGCAGAACATCCCCATCCGCACCGAGGAAGGCCGGCGCATCAGGCAGGGATTCATCGTCGGGCCGGGCTACGAGTGCCTGCTCACTGCCGATTACAGCCAGATCGAGCTGCGCATCATGGCGCACCTGTCACAGGACCAGGCGCTGGCGGCGGCGTTCTCGTCTGGCCACGACTTCCACGCTGCGACGGCCGGCCGGGTGTTCGGGGTCGCGCCCGAGGACGTCACCCCCGAACTGCGCAGCAAGGTGAAGGCGATGAACTACGGCCTCGCCTACGGCCTCTCCGCATACGGGCTGTCCCAGCAGCTGCGGATCTCGCCGGATGAAGCCCGCGGGTACATGGACGAGTATTTCGAGCAGTTCGGCGGTGTCCGCGATTACCTGCGGGACGTGGTTGCCAGGGCCCGGATGGACGGCTACACCCAGACGATGCTGGGGCGCCGGCGGTACCTGCCAGATCTGACCTCGGACAACCGGCAGCGACGCGAAATGGCCGAGCGGATGGCACTGAACGCGCCGATTCAGGGCTCGGCCGCCGACATCATCAAGGTCGCCATGCTGGCCGCGAGCATTGAGCTGCGTGCCGCTGGATTGCGCTCGAGAATGCTGCTGCAAGTGCACGACGAGTTGCTCTTCGAAGTGGCGCCGGGTGAGCTCGAAGCCGTGCAGTCGCTAGTGCGGGTGGCCATGGGCGGTGCCGCCGAGCTGACGGTACACCTCGAGGTCTCCATGGGCTGGGGGCGAAGCTGGGCGGACGCAGCCCATTGACCTCTGTGCCATTGCCCCCTTTGCCCCTGAACCTGTTGGGCTAATGCCGCAAAGGGCGCGGTCCGGGACGTTCCCTGGGATACTTACCTCATGGAGTTCCGGCTGCGCGGGCTGGACGGCCCGGTAGAGGTACTGCGGGACCGGGCCGGTGTGCCCCATTGCTGGGCGGTCAGCGAGCACGACGCGTTCTTTGCCCAGGGCTTCGTGCACGCCTTCGACCGGCTCTGGCAGATGGACTACGACCGCCGCCGCGGCCTCGGCCGGGCGGCCGAGGTGGTCGGCCCGGCGGGCGTCACCGGGGACGCGCTGGGCCGGCGGCTGGACCTCGCGGGCGTGGCGCGCCGGGACCTCGCACTATTGTCGGCGCCGGCGCGCGACATGCTCACTGCCTATACGGCAGGCGTCAACGCGCTGATCAGCAAGTACGCCGGGCTGCCTGCAGAGTTCGCGCTGACCAGGCGGACGCTCGCCGGAATAGTGCCGGAGCGGTGGGAGCCGTGGCACTGCCTGCTGGTGTACCGGGTCCGCCACCTCACGATGGGGTCAGCGGCCGCGAAGCTCTGGCGGGCCGTGGTCGCGCAGGCTCTCGGCCCGGCAGCAGCAAGGGCGATGGCCTCCGGCCGGGCGGGCTGGCAGGTGGCCAGCGTGCCGCCAGGGGAGCGGTGCCAGGGAGCAGTGCCCGCCTGGGCGGGCCTTGACGACGGTGGCAGCAACAACTGGGCACTAGCGGGAAGCCGCACCGCTTCCGGTCTGCCGCTGCTGGCCGGAGACCCGCACCGCCCGCTGGAGATGCCGAACGTCTACGTCCAGGGGCACATCGCCGGGCCGACATTTGACGTGCTGGGGATCGGCATGCCGGGCGTTCCCGGCTTTCCGCACTTCGGCCACAACGACCGGGTCGCCTGGTGCATTACTCACGCGATGGCTGACGATCAGGATCTCTATCATTTCCCGGCCGGAGCGCCGGATGGCCAGGCTCGCGGTGAGGTCATCGGGGTCCGCGGTGCCGACCCGGTTCCGGTCGAGGTGCGGCCGACCGCTCGCGGCCCGCTGGTCTGCGATGACCTCGCACTCGCCTGGGCGGCCACGGCGGAGCCGAACACCGGCTTCGACGCGCTGCCTGCCATGCTGCGGGCCCGGTCGGTGGGCGATCTGTTCGCCACCATGCGGTCCTGGGTCGACCCGGCCAATAACCTGCTCGCGGCCGACACCGACGGGAGTATCGGCTACCTCACGCGCGGCCGCGTTCCGGTCCGGGCCCGGCCCGAAGCGGCGTGGACGCCGGTCCCGGCCGGCGAGGACTCCTTTGGCTGGCGCGGTTATGTCGAGTTTGATGACCTGCCCCAGGTGCGTGACCCGGCGGGCGGGTTCCTGTTCAGTGCCAACAACCGGATTCTCGCCACCAACTCCGGCCCCTACCTGGGCCTGGATGTCGCACCGCCGTGGCGGGCGAGCCGGATTGCTGACAGGGTCTCGGCGTTGTCCGGCGCGACCATGGCGGACATGGCCGCGCTGCACCGGGACGTGGTGTCACTGCCGGCCCGCCGGATTGCCCGCCTGCTCGGCGACGACTGGGCACCGCTAGCCGGGTGGAATGGCGAGATGGCAGCTGACTCGACCGCTGCCGCGGCATACTCCGTGCTGCGGCGCGAGCTCGCGCTGCTGGTCCTGGAGCGTACTGGCCTGGCAGACGTAATTGACCACCGGTGGAACCGGCTGCTGCCAGGAGTCCGGGCCGAGTCTGTGGTCTGGCGGGTAGCCGGGGATCACCTGGAGGCGGGCGACGAGTCGTTGCTCGGTGGCTGGTCCTGGCGGCAGGCACTGACCGAGGCGATCGGCCGGGCCGAGCGGAACTGGCGCGGTGAGCCGTGGGGTGAGCTGCATGCGACGGGCCAGCGGCACCCGCTAAGGCAGGCCGGGCTCGATCCGCCACCAGTGCCGTACGGCGGCGACATGGATACGGTTCAGGCGAGCGCCTACGTGCCGGTGGACGGTCTGCGGACGGTGACCGGGTCGGTCGCCCGGTACGCCTTCGATCTGGCCGACTGGGACCAGTCGGCGTGGGTCGTCCCGCTCGGCGCGGCCGGAGAACCGGGCAGCCGGCACGCCTTCGATCAGCAGGAGGCGTGGCGCGCCGGCCGGCTGCTGCCCGCGCCCTACTCCCGCCGGGCCGTTCAGGCGGTGGCAGAAGAGCAGGTCACGCTGCTGCCGGAGGACCGGTGAAAAAGCAATTGACCCCAGCCAGACCACGGCCTACGTTCAGATGCCGTGCTGGCCTGGACGATCGAAGAGTGGCCGCAGCGCGAGCAGCCTGACAGCCTGTTAGCCGAGCTCTACGTGGCGCGCGGCATCCTGCACGCCGAGGCGACGCCCGGCGACCCGCGGATGCCGCTGGCCGGCGAAATTGCCAAGGCCCGGCATCTTCCTGCCGCCGAGGATGGCATTGTGCTCACCGCGAGGGATCCGGGCGGTGCGATCCGGGGCTACGCGTCGTGCGGCTGGAGTTACCTGCTCGGCTGGGACCACGTGCTGTGGACTCATGTGGCCGTTCTGCCCGACGCGCGACGGCGAGGGCTGGGTCGCCTGCTGCTGGACCGCGCCGCGGCCGTCGCGGAGCGCCGGGGTTTGCGCCTCGTCACCGGCGTGACCAAGGACAACGTCACGTCCGGGGCCGCGTTCTGCGCGGCCATGCAGGCGCGCCAAGCCATGGTGACGGAAGAGAACCGGCTAGATCTGCGCGCCGCTGACCGCGCCCTGATCGACCGGTGGCTCGCCGACGGGCCACGCCGGGCGCCCGCATACCGGCTGCTGTTCGTCGCCGGGCCTACCCCGCCGGAGCTGGCGGACGAGGCGGCGGCAGCGCTGAACGTCATGAATACCGCGCCACGAGAGGACCTCGACGTCGGTGACACCCGCTTCACGCCCGAGTTGCTCAGTCAGTACGACGAGGCGGCGGCGGCCGTCGGTAAGCAGCGCCGGGCTTTTTACGCCGTCGAGGAGAAGTCCGCGCGGTTCGTCGGGCTCACCGACATCACCGTCCAGCCGGAACTACCCGACCGGGTATGGGTGGGCGACACCGCGGTTGACCCTGCTCACCGCGGCCAGGGGCTCGGGAAGTGGCTCAAGGCAGCAATGACCTGGCACATTCTCGACGACCTCCCCGACGTGCGGTGGGTGATCACGTCGAACGCCGGTAGCAATGCTCCGATGCTGGCCATCAACCACGAACTCGGCTTCCGGTCGGTTGCCGTGTACACCACCTGGCAGCTCCCGGTCGAGGCACTGCAGGCCGCTGCGCGCGGTCGGGCGGGATCGAGCGCGAGCCGCGCGAAGCTAGAACGGGGCCGGTCCAATTGACCCTGCGGCCGGGCTCTCATATGCTGGTCTCTGCACTGTGTTCTGGTGCAGTCCGCCAATGGTCAGGCAGCCCGCGGGGCAGTCTCACTGCAGGCTGCGGTCGGTCATGCTGACCAGGCATGTCACGCAAACCACGGCTTTGTTGTCGGACGCGCCGCGCACGGTACTGTCCCGCAAATCGAACCCATGCCCGTATCCGGAGTCCACCTACACATGACGAGCAGCACAGAGGCCACCTCGACCCCCAAGGTAGCGGTCAACGACATCGGTTCCGAGGAGGCCTTCCTCGCCGCGATCGACGAGACCATCAAGTACTTCAACGACGGCGACATCGTCGAGGGCACTGTCGTCAAGGTCGACCGGGACGAGGTCCTGCTCGACATCGGTTACAAGACCGAAGGCGTCATCCCGTCCCGTGAACTTTCGATCAAGCACGATGTGGACCCGCACGAGGTCGTCAAGACGGGCGAGCACATCGAGGCCCTTGTCCTGCAGAAGGAGGACAAGGAGGGCCGGCTGATCCTGTCCAAGAAGCGGGCTCAGTACGAGCGGGCCTGGGGCACGATCGAGAAGGTCAAGGAAGAGGACGGAGTTGTCACCGGCACTGTCATCGAGGTCGTCAAGGGCGGCCTGATCCTCGATATTGGCCTGCGCGGCTTCCTGCCCGCCTCGCTGGTGGAGATGCGCCGGGTCAGGGATCTGCAGCCTTATGTGGGCAAGGAGATCGAGGCCAAGATCATCGAGCTGGACCGGAACCGGAACAACGTGGTGCTGTCCCGCCGCGCGTGGCTGGAGCAGACCCAGTCGGAGGTCCGCCAGAACTTCCTGAACACGCTGCAGAAGGGCCAGATCCGCAAGGGCGTGGTGTCGTCTATCGTCAACTTCGGCGCGTTCGTCGACCTTGGCGGCGTGGATGGCCTCGTGCACGTGTCTGAGCTGTCCTGGAAGCACATCGACCATCCCGGCGAGGTGGTCGAGGTGGGCCAGGAGGTCACCGTCGAGGTGCTGGACGTCGATATGGACCGCGAGCGCGTCTCGCTGTCGCTGAAGTCGACGCAGGAAGACCCGTGGCAGCAGTTCGCCCGCACGCACCAGATCGGGCAGGTCGTACCCGGCCGGGTTACCAAGCTTGTGCCGTTCGGCGCGTTCGTGCGCGTCGAGGAGGGCATCGAGGGTCTGGTGCACATCTCCGAGCTGGCCGACCGGCACGTGGAGATTCCCGAGCAGGTCGTGCAGGTGGGCGACGAGATCTTTGTCAAGATCATCGACATCCACCTGGACCGGCGTCGGATCAGCCTGTCGCTCAAGCAGGCCAATGAGGGCGGCGGCGAGGTGTCCGGGGAGGACTTCGACCCGACCCTGTACGGCATGCCGGCTGCCTACGACGAGCAGGGCAACTACCTCTACCCGGAGGGCTTCGACCCCGAGTCTGGCGAGTGGCTGGAGGGCTTCGACAGCCAGCGCGAGGAGTGGGAGCGGCAGTATGCCGAGGCCCGCGCCCGGTACGAGGCTCACCAGCAGCAGGTCGCGGAGGCGCGCAGCAAGGCCGACGCCGCCGCCGGGGAGGCTGGCGGGGAAGGCGAGGCCAGGGACCACAGCACGTCGAGTGCCGATTCCGAGCGGGCCGGCACGCTGGCCTCAGATGAAGCACTTGCCGCCCTTCGCGACAAGCTGTCCGGCGGCCAGAGCTGACGGCACGGGCTCCCTGGTACATGGCGGTGGCGGGCTCCGGGTGCGAGGCACCGGGCGCCCGCCGCTGGCTTGTTCAGGGGCCGGTGCTTCAGGGGCCGGTGCTTCAGGGGCTCGTGCTTCAGGACTCTGTATGCCGCCCGGCCGCGGTAGCGTGCTGACGTGCTCAGGGTTGGGCTGACCGGCGGGATCGGGGCCGGCAAGAGCGAGGTGTCTAAGCGCTTGGCTGCCCAAGGGGCTGTCGTTATCGACGCTGACCTCATCGCCCGCGAGGTTGTCGCGTCCGGCACCGACGGGCTCGCCGAGGTGACCGAGGCGTTCGGCCCTGGAGTGCTCGGGCCCGACGGTGCGCTGGACCGGGTGGCTCTCGGCGAGATTGTCTTCGCCGACAAGGGGAAACTGGCGACGCTGAACTCGATCGTGCACCCGCGGGTCGGCGCCCGGATGCGCGAGCTAGAGGAGGCCGCGGGCCCCGGCTCGGTGATCGTTCACGACGTGCCGCTGATCGCAGAGAACGGGCTGGCTGATGCCTACGACCTAGTCGTTGTGGTAGACGTGCCGCCGCGGATCCAGCTCGACCGGCTGGTTCGGTTGCGCGGCTTGAGCCGGGAGCAGGCGCAGGCACGGATGGCGGCGCAGGCCAGCCGGGAGCAGCGGCTGGGTATCGCCGGCATCGTGGTAGACAATTCCGGATCACTGGCCGAGCTCGACCGCCAGGTCGGCGAGTTGTGGAGCGAGCTGCGAAAGCGCATCCAGGTTCGGCCGACCGAAGCCTAACGGGGCACCGCGTGCTCGGTGCTGCCCTTGCCGCCTCCGGCGGCCGTAGCCGACCGCGCGTCCGGACCGCTGCGGCCGCCGCCGCCCTCGGGTGACAGCGGTGACTGCCCGACGTACCGGCCTCCCCCCCGTTACAGCGAATCTGGGCGCAGCTCACGCGTGACGGAGTCTGCTCTTGCCGATCTTAGTGATTAGTCCCTTTTCAGGCGGTGAGAAGCAGTGGCCGGAACAAATGCCAATGGCCAGTGCTTTATCAAGCGTTAATTCTGCAGCGAGCTGTGTTTGCGCTGCGCTAGTCGCGCTGGGCGCTGGGCGCTGGCCGCAGGACCGGCCGGCCCGTGGCTCCGGGCCGCGACTGTCGGCGGGTCACCCTACAGTGGAAGCGTGCAGCAACTGAGGAGATGACATGCGCCCAGTCACCGATTTGCAGCGCCGTGTCGCCCCGTTCGACGTAGTAACGGACATGGTTCCAGCCGGGGACCAGCCGGCTGCCATCGCCGAGATGGAGAAGCGGATAGCCGGCGGCGCCAAGGACACTGTGCTGCTCGGCGCGACCGGGACCGGCAAGACCGCCACGGTTGCCTGGCTCTCAGAGCGGCTTCAGCGGCCGGTGCTGGTAATGCTGCCGAATAAGACGCTCGCGGCCCAGTTTGCCAACGAGCTTCGCGAGATGCTGCCGAGGAACGCGGTCGAGTACTTCGTCTCCTATTACGACTACTACCAGCCAGAGGCGTACGTACCGCAGACCGACACCTATATAGAGAAGGACTCCTCAATTAATGACGAGGTGGACCGGCTCAGGCACTCGGCGACCAACTCGCTGCTGACCAGGCGCGACACGATCGTGGTGGCGTCGGTGTCATGCATCTACGGCCTCGGCACGCCGCAGGAGTACGTGGACCGGATGCTGCGGGTCAAAATCGGCGACCGGATCGAGCGGGACGGGCTGCTCCGCAAGCTGGTCGGCATGCATTACGCCCGCAATGACCTGTCGTTCACCCGCGGCACCTTCCGGGTTCGCGGCGACACCATCGAGGTAATCCCGCAATACGAGGAGCTCGCGGTCCGCGTCGAGATGTTCGGCGACGAGATCGAGCGGCTGATGACGCTGCACCCGCTGACCGGGGAGGTGATGAGTGAAGACGAGGAGCTGTACATCTTCCCTGCTTCGCACTATGTCGCCGGGCCGGAGCGGATGGAACGAGCGATCGCCGGGATCGAGGCCGAGCTAGCGGATCGGCTGGCGGAGCTAGAGCGGCTCGGCAAGCTGCTTGAGGCCCAGCGACTGCGGATGCGGACGACGTACGACATCGAGATGATGCGGCAGGTCGGCAGCTGCTCCGGCATCGAGAACTACTCGCGGCATATCGACGGACGCGAGGCCGGCAGCCCGCCCAACACGCTGCTGGACTACTTCCCGGAAGACTTCCTGCTCGTCGTGGACGAGTCACACAACACCGTGCCGCAGATCGGCGCCATGTACGAAGGTGACGTGTCCAGGAAGCGGGTCCTGGTCGACCACGGCTTCCGGCTGCCAAGTGCGATCGACAACCGGCCGCTGACGTGGGACGAGTTCGGCGACCGGATCGGCCAGACGCTGTACCTGTCCGCTACGCCGGGGCCGTACGAGCTGCGCCAGACTGGCGGCGAGGTGGTGGAGCAGGTCATCAGGCCGACCGGCCTGGTGGATCCTGAAGTGATCATCAAGCCGACCAAAGGCCAGATAGACGACCTGGTGGGCGAGATCAGGGAACGGGCGGAGAAGTCAGAGCGGGTGCTCGTCACGACGCTGACGAAGAAGATGGCCGAGGACCTCACCGACTACCTGCTCGAGCTCGGCATCAGAGCGAGGTACCTGCACAGCGAGGTGGATACGCTGCGGCGGGTGGAGCTGCTGCGCGAGCTGCGGCTCGGCGAGTATGACGTGCTGGTCGGCATTAACCTCCTGCGTGAGGGCCTCGACCTGCCGGAGGTGTCTCTGGTGGCGATCCTGGACGCTGACAAGGAAGGCTTCCTTCGGTCGGGCACGTCGCTGATCCAGACCATCGGACGCGCTGCCAGGAACGTGTCTGGCCAGGTACACATGTACGCCGATAAGGTCACGCCATCCATGCAGCGGGCCATCGACGAGACCAGCCGGCGGCGGGACAGGCAGATTGCCTACAACCGGGAGAAGGGCGTCGACCCGCAGCCGCTGCGGAAGCGGATCGCCGACATTCTGGACCAGCTAGCCCGGGAAGACGCGGACACCGAGCAGTTGCTGGGCGGATCCGGACGGCAGCAGAGCCGCGGCAAGGCGCCGGTCCCGGGCGTGTCGTCCAGGGCGCGCGCGGCAGCCGCGGCAGCCGCGGCAGCGGGGGAGAAGGCCGGGCCTGCCCGCGCCGACCTGGCCGCGCTGATCGCCGAGCTGACCGAGCAGATGCACGCGGCCGCGGCTGAGCTGCAGTTCGAGGTGGCTGCGCGCATCAGGGACGAGGTGCGCGAACTCAAGCACGAGTTGCGCGGCATGCAGGCGGCCGGGGTCTGACTCTGAATCGCCCGCGCGGCGCCGCCACTCGGCGCACCGCAGTGACGGGGTGCCGCCAGCAGCCCTGCGGGGGTGACGGGCGAGCCTGCGCTGGTTATAGGCCGGCGCCAAGCAAATGCCCAGGTTGCCGGCGGCGTAGTGTCAAGTAATGCTGGCGAGCCTGGTGGCCGCTCTGACTGCTGCCTTGTGCTACGGGGTCGCTGCTGTGATGCAGGCGATCGCTGTACGCGCTGCCAGCCGCCGCACTGCCGAAAGCGTCGGTCAGGCCGGGCAAGGTGTCGATCCTGGCCTGCTGGTCCGGATGCTCCGCCAGGGTCTTTTCCTGGCCAGTATCGCGATTGACGTGACCGGCTTTATCGCCCAACTCATCGCATTGCGGCGATTGCCGATTTTTGCTGTCCAGGCGATCATGTCGGCCAACCTGGCCGTCACTGCAGTGTTCGCGGCCTGGCTCATGCATATGCGGCTTGCCCTGCGCGAGTGGCTCGCCGTGGCGGGCGTGGTAGCCGGCGTGGCGTTGCTCGGACTGTCCGCAGGAGCGCAGGGTGCCAAGCGGGTCGGGTCGGAGTTTGAGCTGGGGCTGATCGTGGCTGTCGCGGCAGTGGGGCTGGCCGGCTTCGCGGTCGCCCGGATGCCCAACCCGGTGCGCACGCCGGCGCTGGGGGGCATCGCCGGCCTCGGCTACGCGGTGCTCGCCGTCGCGGCCAGAATACTGCCGGGGTTCTCGCCGTTGCAGCTGATCAAGAGCCCGGCGACTTACACGCTTGCCGCTGCCGGAATCGTGTCGTTCCTGCTCTATGCGACCGCGCTGGAGGGCGGCAGCGTCACGACCGCGACGGCGGCGATGGTGCTGGCCGAGACGGTGCCGCCCGCCGTTGTCGGCGTCATATTTCTCGGTGACCGCACCCGGCACGGGCTCACGGCAGTGGCTGCACTCGGGTTCGTTGTCGCCGTGGTGTCCGCGCTTGCCCTGGCCAGATTCGGCGAGGCAGGCGATCACGGCGAGCGGCATGCGCGGGCAGATCCCGGGCTGAGCCCGCCGGTCAGCCATCGGGCTGTGTTAAAGCGGCGCGAGCTGCCCGGCCGGAGTTGACCGCCACCTGATAGCGGGCTCACTCGCCGCCCTGGCTTC
Source organism: Streptosporangiaceae bacterium (assembly GCA_035570295.1). GTDB lineage: Bacteria > Actinomycetota > Actinomycetes > Streptosporangiales > Streptosporangiaceae > JAJYUU01. The sequence goes on along the minus strand of DATMMA010000422.1, from coordinate 421 downwards.
ACGCGGCCTGCGCGGCCGGCTTGAGGGAGTACTCGCACCATTGCCGGAAGGTAGTAGGAGTGTCGATCGCGTTCTGCGGGGTGCGGGCGATCCCGTTGTCCAGGCCGTTGTCCTTGGCGACCAGCATGTCCAGCAGGCTCCGGGTCATGGCCGGCGACATGCCGTATCCGGTGAGCTGGTCGGAGAACGCTTGGACGGGGATCTGCTTGAAGCGCACCGGGGTTGCGAGTACCTCGGAGATGACGGCGGCCAGGTCGTTGCCGCACAGGTCCTCGGGCCCGAGCAGCGGGATGGCTTGCTGGCCGGTCCAGCTGTCGTCGAGCAGCAGGCGCGCGGCGATCGCTGCGATGTCGCGCGTGGCGACGATGGGCAGCTTGCGGTCGGGGGAGATGACGTCGAAGATCGTCCCTTGCTCTTTGAT
>DATMMA010000421.1:0-7594 GCA_035570295.1 Streptosporangiaceae bacterium | reverse complement strand
CAAGGCCATCCAGATTCACCCGCTCGTCTGCACCGCGTTCAACGCGGACTTCGACGGTGACCAGATGGCCGTGCACGTGCCGCTGTCTGCCGAGGCACAGGCCGAGGCGCGGATCCTGATGCTGTCCACCAACAACATCCTGAAGCCGGCCGACGGCAAGCCGGTGACCATGCCGACCCAGGACATGGTCATCGGGATCTACTGGCTGACCAGGGAGAAGGACGGCGCCCCCGGCGAGGGCCGGGTGTTCGGCAGCCTGGCAGAGACGCTCATGGCATACGACCGGGACGACCTTGACCTGCAGGCCAAGATCCAGATCCGGCTGCCCAACGTCACCCCGCCGCGCGACTTCACGCCCCCGGAGGGCTGGGAGCCAGGTCAGCCGCTCCGGCTGGAGACCACGCTTGGCCGCTGCCTGCTGAACGAGACGCTTCCGGCGGACTACCCGTTCGTGAACTTCGAGGTCGGCAAGAAGCAGCTGTCGGTGATCGTGAACGAGCTGGCCGAGACCTATCCCAAGGTCGAGGTGGCTGCGGCGCTTGACGCGCTTAAGGACGCCGGCTTCCACTGGGCGACCAGGTCCGGTGTCACGATCTCGATCGAGGACGTCGCGGCTCCGCCGAACAAGGCGGCGATCCTGGACACCTACGAGAAGCGGGCCGACAAGGTGCAGCGCGAGTACGAGCGCGGCCTTATCACCGACGACGAGCGGCGCCAGGAGCTCATCGAGATCTGGACGCACGCGACCGCCGATGTGGCCCAGGACATGGAGAAGGCCTTCCCCGAGACCAACCCGGTCTGGATGATGGTCAACTCCGGTGCACGTGGAAACCTGATGCAGATCAGGCAGATCGCGGGCATGCGAGGCCTAGTGTCGAACCCCAAGGGTGAGACGATCCCGCGGCCGATCAAGTCCAGCTTCCGCGAGGGCCTGACGGTGGTCGAGTACTTCATCTCGACGCACGGCGCCCGCAAGGGCCTGGCCGACACCGCGCTGCGTACCGCCGACTCCGGGTACCTCACCCGGCGGCTGGTGGACGTGGCACAGGACGTCATCGTGCGTGAGGAAGACTGCGGCACCGACCGGTCGCTGCCGATGCGCATCGCTGAGAAGGGCACGGACGGCGTCGTCCGGAAGCTCCCGAACATCGAGAACACCGGCACCGGTCGCACCCTGTCCGAAGACGTGGCCGGCCCGGACGGGACGGTGCTCGTCACCGCCGAGTCGGACATGACCGAGGCCATGATCGACATGCTGGTCAACGCCGGCGTCGAGTCGGTGCGGACCTACTCGGTGCTGGTCTGCCAGGCGAAGGTGGGCGTCTGCGGCAAGTGCTACGGTCGCTCGCTGGCCACCGGCAAGCGGGTGGACGTCGGCGAGGCGGTGGGCATCATCGCCGCGCAGTCCATCGGCGAGCCCGGCACGCAGCTGACGATGCGTACCTTCCATACCGGTGGTGTGGCAGGACTCGACATCACCCACGGCCTGCCGCGAATCCAGGAGCTGTTCGAGGCCCGGATCCCGAAGGGCCTGGCGCCGATCAGCGAGGTCGACGGCAAGATCAGGATCGACGAGCAGGACAAGTCCCGCAAGATCGTGGTCGTGCCCGACGACGGCTCGGAGGAAGTGCCCTACCAGGTCTCCATGCGGGCCCGCCCGCTGGTGTCCGACGGCGACCGCGTCAAGGTCGGCCAGCAGCTCATCGCCGGCGCGGTCAATCCGCACGAGGTGCTGCGTATCCTCGGCTCGCGCGAGGTGCAGCTGCACCTGGTCCACGAGGTGCAGGAGGTCTACCGGTCTCAGGGCGTGTCGATCCACGACAAGCACATCGAGATCATCATCCGGCAGATGCTCAAGCGGGTGAACGTGATCGAGTCCGGCGACACCGAGCTGCTGCCCGGCGAGCTGGTCGAGCGACCGAAGTTCGAGGAGGTCAACCGCGCCGTCGTGGAGGCGGGCGGCACCTCGGCGGCTGGCCGTCCGCAGCTTATGGGCATCACGAAGGCCTCGCTGGCGACCGAGTCCTGGCTGTCGGCGGCGTCCTTCCAGGAGACCACCAGGGTGCTCACCGACGCGGCGATCCACGCTCGCTCGGACTCGCTGGTCGGTCTCAAGGAGAACGTCATCATCGGCAAGCTGATCCCGGCCGGCACAGGCATGCAGCGCTACCGCAGCCTGCGAGTCGAGCCGACGGAGGAGGCCAAGGCAGCGGTCTACCCGCCGGCCACCTACGACAGCCCGGCTGACTACTCCTTCGGCCAGGTGTCCGGTCAGGCCATCCCGCTCGAGGAGTATGACTTCGGCGCCTACAACAGGTAGGCGGGACGAAGTTCGTCCGAGAACGGCACCACGAACGGCGCCGTGGCCTCCGGCCGCGGCGCCGTTCGCCGCTGCGGCGGTTCGCCGCGTTTGCGCGACTGCTTTCGCGGTAGGGCCAGGTCATGACGACGTCACCGCGTGCCGTCACTGGCGGGCTGGCGCGGGCCTATGCGGCGGTCGTGGTGTCGCTCCGGTACTTCATCGTGGCGGGCTGGGTGGCGGCCGTCGCCGCAGCGGTGGCCTACCTCCCGCCGCTGACCCAGTCGAGCGGCGTGGGCGGCCTCGTGCCACCCAGCTCCCCAGCCCTGCGTGCCGAATACACGGCGACCAGGCTGTTCGGCGAGCCGCTGGACGCGCAGGCGATCGTGGTACAGCGAGCGGCCAGCGGACTCCCCGTCTCGGTCCAGGAGGCCGCTGTCCGCAACGCGGTGAACCTCGACTCCGGGCGGCCCGCTGGCGGCCCGGTCGCCGGTCTGGCTGGCGCGCTCCCGATACCGAACACTGGCGGCCTTTTTCCCAGCTCGCGGGAGCGGTCGACGACGGTCCTGACGTACCTGTACTTCCGGCCGTCGACGTCGGCGGCGCAGCAACTGGCGGGCAGTGAGCTTTATGCCAGCCGGTACGCCTCCGCCCGTTCCGATCACCTGGTCGGCCTAACGGGAGCCGGGATCGCGACCTACGAACAAGGCGTCATCATCGGCCAGCGCTTGATCTGGGTAGAGTTCGCCACCGTCCTGGCAATTGCCGTGATCGTAGGGTTTTTCTTCCTCTCGCTGGGCGCTCCGGTGGCTACGCTGGCGTGCGCCGCGACTGCATACCTGCTGGCCGTCCGGATCGTTGCCTGGGTCGTGCAGCAGATGCACGTCACGCTGCCGCCCGACGTCGAGCCGGTGCTGGTAGTGCTGCTGCTCGGTGTGACGACCGACTATTCGGTCTTCTTCGCTTCCGGGATGCGCAACAGGCTTGCCGAAGGCCTCACGAAGGTGCAGGCCGCCCGGTTGACGACCGCCGAGTTCTCGCCGATCATCTTCGCGGCCGGGATCCTGGTGGCGGCCGGGACAGCCGCACTTGCCGTGGCGAATGTCCAGCTGGTGAGAGCCTTCGGTCCCGCGCTCGCGGTGACCGTGCTGACTGCGATGGTTGTCTCGATCACGCTGGCGCCCGCGCTGATCGGCATCTTCGGCACCGCTTTGTTCTGGCCGGGACCGCACTGGTACTCCAAGGCACGGAGGGCCGCCCGGCGGGCTGTACGGGCGCAGGCCCAGGGCAGGGCGCCGGCCCGGCCGCCGCGGTCGCCGTGGAAGGTGCGCGAAGCGGTCGCCAGGTTCGCGGCTGCCAGGCCAGTCGCGCTGGTCATTGCGGCCGCATGCGTGCTCGCGCTGCTGGGCGCGGCCCTAGGCGCCACCGGCGTAAGGCTTGGTGCGCCGCTCGTGACTGCGCTCCCGAGCGACTCCCAGCCTGTCCGGGCGCAGGCTGCCGCAGGCGAGGGCTTCGCTGTGGGCATCGTGTCGCCGACTGACGTTCTGATCCTCGGCAGGGGCGTAACTCGTGACACCGCCGGGCTCGACAGGCTACAGGCGATCCTGGCAAGGCAACCTGGCGTGGCCGGAGTTATCGGTCCGGCGACCATGACTGCGCTGCTGAGGCAGGCCAGCGCTGTCTCGCCGGTGGCCTCGCAGATACCGAACCCGATGCTGGCGAAGTCCGGCAATGCCGCCCGGTTCGGCATCATCCCCAGAACGGATCCCCTCGGGCCCGCAGCTGTGGACCACATTCAGGCCCTGGAGCGAAATCTGCCGAGGCTTATCTCGTCGGCCGGCCTTCCCGGTGTCCGCGTGGCGGTAGGCGGGGAGACCGCGGCCGTCGGCGAGGCCATTAACTCGCTCATGTCCAGTCTCGCCGAGCTCGCGCTGGTGATGCTGGCGATCACGTTCGTGCTGCTGGCCATTTTCCTGCGGGCGCTACTCGCGCCGCTCTACCTGCTTGTCGCTAGCGTCCTGGCGCTTCTGGCCACGCTCGGCGTGACGGTCTTGGTGTTCCAGGACCGGATCGGCTACGACGGACTGGTCTACTATGTGCCGTTCACCGTTGCAGTGCTGCTGATCTCGCTCGGCGCTGACTACAACGTCTTCGTGGTCGGCCGCATCTGGGAGGAAGCGCGCCGACGTCCCCTTCGTGACGCTATCGCCGTCGCAGGGACGCAGGCATCGCGCGCGATTACGGTTGCCGGGATCGCGCTCGCGGCTAGCTTCGCCTTGCTGGCACTGATACCGCTACAGCAGTTCCGCGAAGTCGCGGTGGCGATGGCGGCGGGCGTCGTGATCGACGCGGTTATCGTCCGCTCGCTCCTTGTACCGGCGCTCGTGGCGCTATTTGGCAAGACCGGCATGTGGCCGGGAAAGCCGTTACGCGCCGGTACGCGGCGGCCCTTGTCGGCAGACGGTGCGCGCCGGCGCTCGCCCGGCGCTCTGCGGGCTGGCACCCGTTCGCCGATGGCTGGCGCTGGTCCCGCCCGAGACGCGCAGGGTGACGGCTGACGCGCGAGACGCTACGCCCGCTGCCGCGCCGGGCCAGCGTCGGCGCTGGAGTTGGCCGCGCGCCAAGCGTCAGAGCAGTTGGGAGGCGCAGGAGGCGGCCGGACGCGGGAGCGGGCGTCACGTAGCCTTCGTAATGGTGCACTACACGCGTCTCGGGCGGAACAAGCATCAATGGTCGCTGACGTGTGCCAGCCCGCAGAGCGTGCGGCGGACGCCTGCGCCGGGCCCGGTTACGCCGCTGGCACCGGGTGCGGGGCTGGCCAGCCGGCCCGGTCGGCCAGGCCAGCCAAGGCGACTGCGTCGTGCGGTGCGGCGCAGTACTGGTCGTCGTTGAAGAAGGCGAACACGTCCGCTTCGGGCGGGAACGCGTCGCTGATCCGCTTCAGCCATGACTTGAGCGACTGCTGGCCATACCGGGGCCAGGGCTGCGCTGCGCCTTCGTGGAAGCGCAGATAGCCCCAGTCCGCAGTGCGCCATAGTGGTCCGAGCGGTCTGGCGCCCCGGTCCGACCAGCAGAGCGCGGCGTTGTGCTCGGCGAGGATCGACCGGACGTCGTCGGTCAGCCAGGAGGGGTGCCTGAACTCCACGCAGACCCGGCCGCCTGCGCTGGCCGCGGCGTCAGTCCGGGCGAACTCGGCTGCGAATCGGCGGAGGCAATCAGCGAGCAGAGCTGGATTGGCCTGCAAGGTCGGCGGTAGCTGGAGCAGTACGGGGCCGAGCCGGCCACCGAGACCGCCCGCCGCGTCGAGTAGCCGTGCGACAGGCTCGGCCGGGTCTCGCAACCGCCGGATGTGGGTGAGGTATCGGCTGGCCTTGATCGCCATGACGAAGCCCGCCGGGGTGCGCTCCTGCCAGCCGGCGAAGGTGTCACGGCTGGCCAGCCGGTAGAACGTCCCGTCGTTCTCAACCACGGGGAAGTGTTCGGAGTAAAACTCCAGCCAGCGGGCCACCGGCACTCCGGCCGGGTAGAAGTCGCCGCGCCAGTCCCGGTACTGCCAGCCCGAGGTGCCGATGAGAAGAGGCAACTGGCCTCCCTCCGGTTGCGCTCAGCCCGGGCCAAGCGAGGCGTTACCGTCACAGTTCACCGCGGCATACGTTCCCGCTGATATCCACCGTCACGCAGACCGACATCGAGGCGCAAGACACCGAAGTGCGCCGGCCGAGGTCGCCACCCCGAAGCGGGGCGGTTCAAAGGGCACCGCTCGGCGGGAATACTGGGGAAAGTAAGTATGTTGCAGAACTGTCGGTATAAGGCGTCTGGCCGCAGTGGCGGACAGAGTCCGCTAGCCTGATGCCTGCGGGGTGCTACTAGCCGGCCCGTTTTGACCAGCGCGCCAGGGCTTGGGTATTGTGGTTCTCCGCGCCTGTACCTCACAGGTGCGTGTATGCCTGTGTGACCGTGCTCGTCCGGCTCGCGCCGATGAGCGGCGGTGCTCATTGGAACACATTGAGACCAGGCAGACAGCGAGACCTCCCTCCCGGATGCGGCTCGATTTCGAGCCTGGTGCGTCGTGAGCTTCGCGACACGCCCGACCGCGGGGGGCGGGTGAGGGCAGTCCTGCCGGGAAACCTGCAGGCTGCTGGCAGGAAACCAGTAGTCCGACTAGGTCCAAGCCGCGCTCCGCGCGGCGCGAGCATAAGGCCCCGCGACCAAAACGGGGCCGATCGACTGGCCGCATCATCCGATGCGGCATCCGGCTGGCCCGACGCCAGCACGGGCAGTCAGCAGGCGATCGACAGACAGGCACCGCGCCGCGAGGCGCGGCAGAGGAAGACGGAGACGCGTTGCCCACGATCCAGCAGCTGGTCCGTAAGGGCCGGCAGGACAAGGTAGCCAAGAACAAGACTCCGGCGTTGCAAGGCAGCCCGCAGCGCCGCGGGGTCTGCACGCGCGTCTACACGACCACGCCCAAGAAGCCCAACTCGGCGCTGCGCAAGGTGGCGCGGGTAAGGCTTACCAGCAAGATCGAGGTCACCGCCTACATTCCGGGCGTCGGGCACAACCTGCAGGAGCACTCCATCGTGCTCGTCCGCGGTGGCCGTGTCCGTGACCTGCCCGGTGTGCGATACAAGATCATCCGCGGCTCGCTGGACACCCAGGGCGTCCGCAACCGCAAGCAGGCCCGCAGCCGCTATGGCGCCAAGAAGGAGAAGAGCTGACATGCCGCGCAAGGGCCCCGCGACGAAGCGGCCGCTGGTGACCGATCCGGTCTACGGCTCGCCGATTGTCACCGCGCTGGTGAACAAGGTGCTCAAGAGCGGCAAGAGGTCGCTCGCCGAGCGGATCGTCTACGGTGCGCTCGAGGGCTGCCGGGACAAGACTGGCAATGACCCGGTCGTGACGCTCAAGCGCGCGCTGGACAACGTCAAGCCCACCCTGGAAGTCCGCAGCCGGCGAGTCGGCGGCGCGACCTACCAGGTGCCGGTTGAGGTCCGCGCCTCAAGGAGCACAACGCTCGCACTTCGCTGGCTGATCTTGTACTCGCGGCAGCGCCGGGAGAAGACCATGACCGAGCGGCTCATGAACGAGCTGCTGGACGCCAGCAACGGACTCGGCGCGAGCGTGAAGCGCCGTGAAGACATGCACAAGATGGCCGAGTCCAACAAGGCATTTGCTCACTACCGCTGGTAACGAGCGACCCGACTGACCAAGGATCGAGGATCACCAGAAGTGGCCGCGACACAGACCGCTACCGAACTCGCCAATGTCCGGAACATCGGCATCATGGCGCACATC
>DATMMA010000420.1:0-18146 GCA_035570295.1 Streptosporangiaceae bacterium | reverse complement strand
TGCCAAGGATCTCCGCAGCCTCATGCTCGGCCTTGGCCTTCAGCTGAGCTGCGTGGGCGTCGGCTTCAGCCTGCAGGCGCGCGGTGTCCGCCTCGGACAGGCCGACGCTGTCCGGGCGCGCACCTGGCGCAGCGGGCACGCCGCCGCTCCGGCGCAGCAAAACAACCAGCACAGCCAGCGCGCCTACCGCGGCCAGGCAAGCGACTATCACTAGTGCAAGCACAGCCCCGCTGCCACTCACGACTGCCCCTCTCCGCCCTGGCCCGCCTAGATCTAGCCAATCGCGCGCACAGCTGCGCGCAGCGAGGGGTACTGCCCGAGCAACGGCTGACCGGCCCGACGCAGCGTATACAACCAAGAACACCGCTGCGACCTCGCTGGCGCATACCCGCGCTATGCAGCCACGGCCCTGCGCAGCTCCGGCCCTGTGAAGCCTGGGTCCTGCGCAGGCTCCGACGCCGCGAGCCAGCGTTCGCGGTTCGGCGGACTGCGTACTGGCGAGCCGTGAGACTCAGCATCACCATTCGCCGACCTCCGGGCCGCGCGAGCGCCACCTGCTTCACCATCCGCACGTGGCGAGCGCTAGCTCAGTGCCGCACTCTCCTTCCGTCAAGCCGCCGGACGGTCTGACCGCCGGTCTCGCTACGCCGGGCCGACCCCGGCGCATTCGCTCGTTCCCCGCTGTCAAGGCCCTTCCAGCAGGCCGGCCAGACCTGCCTGCTGTCAGGCCATTCGTATCTTGAACGCCTTCACATACCGAACTTGGTTGCACGGAGCAAAAAACCTCGCTGCCGTGAGGCTAAGCGCTTATAACAAACTGGTCAACTCTGTCCGTATGCTGGGACTTCCTGGTAGCAGACGTACGACGGGGTGCCTTGTTAACCTTTATGGTGCCAAGGTGGACGCGCGCGGCTGAGGCTTGTCCAGTCGGCTCCGGCATCGCAGATCGCGGTGTGCCGTCGCTGCGTATCACCCTCGCTGAGGATGGAAATGCGGCGGGCAGCCTGTCTTCATCTGTCTACGATCGGTCTTCGTGATCTATCAGGACCCGCTCGCCTATCTGCTCGGCCTCGAAGGCATCGCCCTGCTAGACGCCTGGGCCGGGGACCACGACCGATCATTCACCGACGCCCGGCTGGCCGAGATCCGAAAGCTCCTTGATGACGAGAAGCTGCGCGGCCGCGGCGTATTCGCCGAGCGGGTCAGCACCGACCTCGTCTACCAGCAGCAGGCGGCCGGCTATGACGCAGAGGCGGGTGGCGGTCTGTTCGCGATGGATGAGCCGGTGGTGGCCGCGTACCTCGACGGCCGGGAGCCCGGCGTGGCGCTGGACGCCGCCTGCGGTACCGGCCGCTTCGCCGAGTTCCTCGCCACGCGCGGGCATCAGGTCATCGGCGTCGACAGCTCACCGGACATGCTCGCCTACGCGCGGCGGCGCGTTCCGGACGGCGAGTTCCACGTCGGGGAGCTGGACCGGCTGCCGCTGCCGGACGATTCGGCGGACGTCATCGTCTGCGCGCTCGCCCTCGAACACGTCCCCCTCCAGCCGGTGCTCGCCGAGTTCGCCCGGGTGCTGCGCCCCGGCGGGGACCTGGTCATCTCCGACATGCACCACGAGCAAGTCACCCGCGGCTCGGTGATGTCGGCCCGCGGCCCGGCGGGCGAACCGTGCATCGCAACCACCTACCGGCATCAGCTCGGCGACTACCTGCGGGCCGCGCTGAGCCTTGGCCTTCAGGTACGGGGGTGCGAGGAGCCAAGCAACAGGCCGTCCGGGGAGCAGCCGGACGAGCCGCTACCCGAGCCCGCGACCGGGATCGTCGACTGGCAGGACTGGCCCTGGTCGCTGATGGACTACCTGCCATCGGTGGCACGGGCTTCCCGTGGCCGCCGACCGGCACTGGTCATCTGGCACTTCCAGCTTCCCGCCAGCTGAACTGGCTCCTGTCCGGAATCTAGTGCGCAACTTCAGTCGTCACTAACTACAAACCCGCAGATAGGAGCACTGAGCTAGGCGCGAGTCCATGATCGTGATCCAAGACAGGTCGCAGATCACGGCGTGCCATCGCTGCGTGCCACCCTCGCTGAGCCGCGCGCGACTAGCGGTCTTGCTCTGCCTGCAGGTACTGGTGCAGAAGTTGAACCGCTAGGGCGCCTTCGCCGATCGCGGTGGCTACTCGCTTGACGGGCTGGTGCCTGACGTCGCCTGCCGCGAAGACGCCCGGCATGCTTGTTTCGAGCGGGAGCGGCGGGCGCTCCAGCGGCCAGCGGTGCGCCTGGCCCGCCGTAAGCAGGTCGGGGCCGGTGAGGATGAACCCCTGGTCGTCGCGCGCGATACTGCCCTCGAGCCAGTCGGTGTGCGGCTCGGTTCCGATCATCACGAACAGCGCGGAGGCGGGCATGGTCTCGGCGGCGCCGGTCTGGCGGCGCCGCAGCGTCAGTGTCTGCAGGCTGCCGCGGCCGCCGCCGTCGATAATCTCAGTGGCTGGTCGCACTGCGATGTTGCCGGTCGTGGCGATCTCGGTGATCAGGTACTGCGACATGGTGTCGTGCAGGCTGTCGCCCCGTACCAGGAGGGTCACCGATGCGGCGTACTTGGCCAGGCTGATCGCGGCCTGACCTGCCGAGTTCCCGGCACCGGTGACAACGACGTCCTGGTCCTGGCACGCGCGCGCCTCCGCGGCGGCGCCACCGTAGTACACGCCCGCGCCGACCAGGGCCTCCAGGCCGGGTATTCCCAGGCGACGCCAGGTCGCGCCGGTGGCGATGATGACGGCCCTGGCGGTAACCGCGGCGCCGTCGTCGCAGCACACGATGCGATCCGATCCGCTGGAACGCAGCCCGGCTGCCGGGGCGACCACCATGTTCGCGCCGAACAGCCACGCCTGGTCGATAAACCGGAAGGTGAGTTCCTCACCTGCAAGGCCGTGCGGGAATCCCGGGTAGTTACGGATCAGCGGGCTTGTCCCGGCCTGCCCGCCGGGCATGGGGTCCAAGACGGTGGTGGCCAGTCCTTCCGACGCCGCGTAGACCGATGCCGCAAGGCCGGCCGGCCCGCCGCCGGCAATGACCACATCGCAGGTGCCCGGCTCCACCGTCGTCCGGAAACCCAATGCCCCTAGCAGGTCCGCTGTGGAGGGGTCAGCGAGTACGGTGCCGTCAAAAAGGCTCGCTACCGGCAGATCGGCATCTTCCATGCCAAGCTCGCGCAGCAGCTGTTGCCCTTCCGCGGAATCGTCATCCAGGAACTGGTAGGGCACGCCGAGGCGGGACAGCACGTCGCGGAGCCGGTGAGCGCGCGGCGAATGAGCCTGGCCGACGATCCGGAAGGCCGGCATCGACGGCTCACGTGACTCCTCCCAGGCCGCGAGGAATTCGTTTACCGCCCGGTAGAGCATGGGGTGACGCTGGAAGCGGAACCCGCGTCCTGTGCCCGGACGCCGTCCAGCAGACCACGGCCCCAGCAGGTGATAGTCGATCTGTCCCTGGGCCAGCGCCAACACGGTCGGGTGCGAAGGAGACCAGTCAACCCGGTGGATGAGCAAGACCCGCTTGGCCCCCGGATGCAGGTCGTGCGCATGCGCCAGGAAGCCGACCGCGGGCATCTGCGCCAGTCGCTCATCGGCGATCAGCAAGGCAACCTCGGCTCCGGTCTGTCCCAGACCGGCCAGCATGGCCAGGGCGTCGCTGGCCGAAGCCAAGCTAACGACCTGATAGTCGGCCTCATACCGCCGTTTGAGGTCGCTGGCAAGCGCTTCGAGCCGCGGCCCATCCTCACACACCACAACCAAGCGCGGTCGCTGCATGACGGCCTCCCCCATGGCCAGCTACAGCTACATCATTCCCGGTCGGTGTTAGCCGACCTAGGGCCTCCGGAAAGCCCGATTCATACGGTTTCTGCAAGTCGGCACAACATGAGCAATCTCCGCCGGCCTACGCACCGGCCGCCTCTTGATCGTCATCGGGCTCACCCAGAACGTCAAGATCATCCAACGGCACGCGGCACTCCCCGCCCTCTTGTTCGAGCGCTTCGCGGACTACCCGGTAAGCGAGCCCTGCGGCGTAGCCCTTGCGGGCCAGGACGCTGGTGAGTCGTCGCATCCGGGCCGGAACGGGCATGCCAGCAGTGGCCGCGAGCCGCCTGGCAACCAGCTCACGGGCCGTTGCTAGCTCCTGCTCGGGATCTAGCTCCCGGAGCGCTGCCTGGATGTCGTCCTGCGCCACGCCCCGTTGGCGTAGCTCGGCGCCGAGCGCTCGGCCCGCCAGGCCGCGGCCATGATGCCGGGACTCCACCCAGGCCTTCGCAAACATCGCATCATCGATCAGCCTGACCTCGGCGAACCGGGCCAGGACCGCGGCAGCGGCCTCGTCCGGGATGCCACGGCGCCGCAACGCAATCGCCAGCTGCGCCTGGGTGCGCGGCGCCGTCGTCAGCAGCCGCAAGCAGATCTGCCGGGCGACCGTCTCGGGATCCGCCTCCGCCCTGTCGGCAGCGCCAGATCCGACCGACGTAACCGCGTCAGCGCTGACGTCCGCCCCGGCGTCCGCACCCGCTTCGGTGCCGGCGGCCTGACTCGCGCTTGTCAGACCGCCGGCACCTGCTCTGGAGCGCGTGCCCTGGCGCCGGCCATCCTCGCGCCAGTTACTCCCTCGCCGACCGGGACGACCGGACACCGGGCGCCCTACTGGCCGCGCAGGTTCGTCACCGACGCCAGCCCAGGCGCCGCTGACTCTGGGCCTCCACCAGCTGCCGGGGCATCAGCGTCGACCTTGGCGCCGATGCCGAGCTTTTCCTTGATCTTCTTCTCGATCTCGTTGCCCAGGTCCGGGTTGTCGCGCAGGAAGTTCCTGGCGTTCTCCTTGCCCTGGCCAAGCTGGTCGCCGTCGTAGGTGTACCAGGCGCCGGCCTTGCGCACGATGCCCTGCTCGACGCCAAGGTCGATAAGGCTGCCCTCGCGGCTAATTCCGTGGCCATATAGAATATCGAATTCCGCGACCTTGAAAGGCGGGCTTACCTTATTCTTTACTACCTTTACCCGAGTCCTGTTCCCGACGGCATCCGTCCCGTCCTTCAGCGTCTCGATACGGCGAATATCTAGCCGAATTGAAGCGTAAAACTTAAGCGCCTTACCGCCGGACGTCGTCTCAGGGCTGTTGTGAACCATGACACTGTCGACGAAGTAGTTGTGGTTGCCCTCGACCTCGATGTCGAACCTGTTCATGGATCTCGTGCGCGGCTTGATGTGGATGTCCAGGATTCGCGCGGGCTGAAGTCGTAGTTCCGGCTCCGCGTATTCCGGCTGTACGCCGAACCGCTGCCGGAACCGTGGCAGGAGCTTGTAGTCCATCGAGGGATGCACAAACGGGGCGACGAGCTTCTGGAACTTCTCCGTCCCGGCTGTGCTGAAGACCAGGACTGCCTTGTTGAGCGCACCTGCGGCGCGCAGCCTCACATCCAATCCGTGAGTGTCCCGAAGGTACTGCACAAGTCGTTCCCGCGAGCCCGCGCTCATCGCCTCTACGCAGATCTCGATCCGGCCTGAGCCACCTTGCGTCCGCTCCTGCAGCCCCTTAGAGCGAAGCGAGAAGCTGCCGTCGTCCATGTACCAGATCGCCAGCGCGAGCGGCGTGAGAGCCTTCAGGTACTCCCAGGTCAAATGTTTCTTGCCGTCACCGAAGTAGACGACGTCATGCAATTCGGCGAGTTCCGTCAGCGGCGTGAAGTCAGCAAAGACAGCACCCTTGGCGTTGACTGTTCGCGTGCAGTCGATGTTGCCGAGAAGGGACACTTTCCAGTCCAGGTACGCGGCCTGTTTTGCGCCATGGCCAAGCCGGAACCTGGTCCCGGACCGCCCGCGACGGTTGGGCGAAAGGTTCCCGTCACCCATCAGTGAGCCGAGAACTACCTGCATCTGCTGATCGCTCAGCCGGTGCGGCTCGGTGACCAGGAGGCGATCCCCTGCGATCAGTTCGCCGGCCGGACGCCAGCCGCCCGGCGTGCGCACGAGATGGTTCTCGGTCGCCGCGAACTGAGCCCTGCCGTTGCCGCTCGACTTAGCAACAGTGAACTGCAGGAAGCGATCGGCAGGTCCGTTGTTGAACCAGTTAACGATCTTGCGCGGGACGATCTGGGAGGCCACCGGATCGTAGGACAGAACCTCTACGTCCATGCGCTGATTGACAATTTTGCCGATCTTTTCCTGACTGCCATCAGCTAGGGTAATTCGGGTATCGTAGGACATACATCCGAACATCACACCGATTTTTTCCCTCAGCTGATTAATAAAAATAGCTGTGGTCTTTGTCTGATTCAGCGCGCCGGCAATTTTGCGGAGGGCCTGAGACATCAGCCGGGCCTGCAGGCCGACGTGGCTGTCGCCCATCTCGCCCTCGATCTCGGCCTTCGGGACCAGCGCCGCGACAGAGTCGATGACGATGACGTCGATGGCGCCGGAGCGAATCAGCATGTCCGCGATTTCCAGCGCCTGCTCGCCGGTGTCGGGCTGGGACACCAGCAACGCGTCGGTGTCGACGCCGAGCTTCTTGGCGTAATCCGGGTCGAGCGCGTGCTCCGCGTCGATAAATGCCGCGATCCCGCCAGCCTTTTGCGCGTTAGCAATGGCATGGAGCGCCAAGGACGTCTTCCCGCTGCTCTCCGGTCCGTATATTTCCACTATGCGGCCTTTGGGAAACCCGCCGATCCCGAGAGCGACATCCAGCGCGATAGACCCAGTCGGGATTACCTCGACTGGCGCGCGGACGTCATCGCCCAGTCGCATGATGGCGCCCCGGCCGAACTGCCGCTCGATCTGCGCGAGCGCGGTCTCCAGGGACTTGTCCCTGTCACCGCCAACACCCTTGCCACTACCCGCCCTGTCGTTCGGTGCCATCTGAAGCTCCTGTTGGGGAAGAACCGAGGGCCTACTGAGCCGCTCGCGTGCGCATGGCCTGACCTCGCCGCGTGACCCGGAAGCCGGGCCTCGCGGCCTCGTTTACCTGCTGGCTGACGTTACGCGGACCCTCTGACAGTCAGTGCCTGCCTGCTGGGAGCGCCGCCTTCGGCCCGTGCCGCCGGCACCCGCAGACAACCGCCAGCGAACTCACTCTAACGAACAACTGTTCGATCATGAAGCGGACACGCCGACTCGGACACGCCGACTTAAGCCGAGACCGGCTCGCCGCCACGGAAAACGGCCGGCTGGCTGACGCCGAGCAGGCGCAAGACCTCGGCCGCGACCAGTTGAATGTCCACCGGCCGGGTCGTGTCGACGGTGATGACTGGCCCCCGTCCGATCGGCCTGGCGGATCTCGCGAATGTCTCCGCCGCCCCGTGCGCGGCGCTATCTACGTGTACCGCGTGCCGGGACCGTGCCCGCTCGGCGTACCGGCGCCTGCATTCGTCGATCGGGCACTGACAGTGCACCTCGACAGGCACCGTGGTGAGCGCGCGCAGCCGCGCCTCAAGCCGCGCGTCCCCGGGCCAGAAATTGGCTTCCAGCACCGCCGCAGGCGCGTCGAGGGCAAGCGCCCAGAGCAGTTCCATAGCAGCCGCGCCAAGCCGCTGAGACCAGGCGAGATCTGTGTCGGCCACCCCGCCGAGGGCGTCATGCAGCGTTTCCTTGATCCGGTCCTTCGCGATGAGCATGAAGCCAAGTTCCGCCGCGAGCGGGCCAGCGAGCGTGGACTTTCCGGCCGCGGGTGGCCCGGAAACGAGGACGACTCCCCGTGCGGCGAGTCCGGTCAGCATCAGCGCCGGCCAGCTGAGCAGCAGGCCGGAGTGCGTGCACTCGAGCGCTGCCTCACCGCTGCCGCTCCGGCACTTTGAAGGCCTCGCACACAGCTCGCCATACCGTCTTGGCGTCCGTGCCTTCCGCGAGCGCCTGATCAACTGTCCGGTTGCCCAAGGTGGACAAAACGTAGTCCTTGGCGACGCTATCGGCATAGACCTCGCCGAACTGCGCCCTCATCCGTTCCCAGAACTCGGTCAGCCGCATCCGCGTCAGGGTAGCCATGCCGCCGGTGCTACACAACCGCCGACGCTGCCCCCGGTGGCGCGACACTGCTCGGGCCTTGCTTAATCTGCGCCGCACTCAGCGCCGCAACCTGCTATTCGTAGCCGAACGGGGGGACCCACAGACCTGGCAACGGCAGCGGTCCCCCGCTCGGATCCGCTGTGCTGCTACAGATCGTCAAAATCTCCCTGCCGGACGCCCTCGACGAACGCCACCCATTCGTCGCGGCTATAGGCAATAACCGGCCCGTCGAGATGCTTTGACGATCCGATTACTATTTCGTCGCCATGAGCGGCCACTCTCACACAAGAGCCGCCATCGCACTTCCGCGCTACACGCCAGGACAGCTCGCCCAGGCTCTGGGGCATGTGCAGCATCTAACCTCCTTTGACCTCTTCGCTAAGTGATGGATCAATGCGAACAAAGCTTCGGCTGTCAGTCCGTATATTCGCCTCGTATTGCGGCGACGAGAGCAGCGGAGTCAGCCGTGTTCAGAGCTGAGTCGCGCAGGTACTCTATAGCTTCCCGGTATCGGGCGATATCCGTCGGCCGCTCGTGAATCTGGTTCGTTACCAGGCCCTCGACGAAGACGACAGGCGCCTGCCTGGAGTTGTCCCCGAATTCCAGCAGCTCAAAATTGCTGTCCGCGCTCGCGTGCGCACCTGCGCTGAACGGAATCACCTGAATTGAACCCCTGTCCAGGGTCGCCCATGTCAAGATCTTGTCTAGCTGAGCTCTCATAACCGCTGGGCCGCCAACCTGCCGCCGCAGCACCGCCTCGTCGGCAAGCGCGCGGTACCGGGGCGGGCTCGCAGCATCGAGCCGTCGTTGGCGCAAAAGCCTGGCTTCAACT
The DNA here is from genome assembly GCA_035570295.1 of Streptosporangiaceae bacterium. Lineage (GTDB taxonomy): Bacteria > Actinomycetota > Actinomycetes > Streptosporangiales > Streptosporangiaceae > JAJYUU01. The sequence goes on along the minus strand of DATMMA010000420.1, from coordinate 9,281 downwards.
CGGTCATTCAGGACACGAGTCTCAATTTTGCGCTCAATGCCCCGGATAACAGCCCGCGCGTAGTCACTCGTCTGCAGCAACGCCGGAACGAAGTACATGCTGTAAGCGGTGATACCTACCGCGTCCTGCTCTAGGCCGATGTACGGGTTGCTGTGCGAGCCGAGGTCGTCATAGTGCGACCACCAGCCGGGCTCGCGCGACTGGCGCGCGAGCTCCATGAGCGGCGCCGGATCTTGCACGCCGTAGACCCGGCACAGATCCCTGACATCGCGCAAGCTTGTCCGCCGCGCCGCGGTCTCGATGCGGCTGATCTTCGTAGCTGAGCACAGCAGCTCGGCACCTACCTGCTCGACGGTGAGCCCGAGGCCGATTCGCAGCTCACGCAACCGTATCCCGAGCTCGCGCTGTCGCAAGGTCGGGTTAGCATCAGCGGCAGGTCCAGGCCGCTGGCTAGCCCGGCGCCGCGTCGGAAATGGCCTTTCACCATCGCCATTGGCACTTGCCACGGGATGAACATACACCGAACAGGCCCGTCCACATAACGGACACGCGATATGCCTGACGAAGTCGCCAATCCTCGGAGCAATGCTATGACCTGGCCAATCATCGGAAAGGTCGGCGGAGACCTGAGACCTGGCGGGCTAGCCTAAGCGCAACAGCACCGCCGTCCGCCTAGTTCCCTCCGGCTAACGCCATTGGCAAATGCCAAACGGTGTGAGACCGTGATTGGAGGGGGCGGATCAGGTTCAGCCCCCGGACAGCCATTAGCGGCAGAAAGGAGGCGACTGCCCGGCGCCTCACCTGGTGACGTGAGGAGGCCATCGGGCCAGGACTACAACACAAAGCACGGCCGATGTTGACGCCATCGACCGTGCCGAGTCACCGGAACCGAGCCCACGCAAGGACGGGCCAAGTGATGGGGATCATGCTACCCGGCCCCGAGCCAAATGCAAGATGCCTATCTGGCCAGGCGTTTCTCCGCCTGGCAAGGCCCTCCGCCAGCAGCAGCCGGAGGGAGGTGCGAGCATGCAGGCTGCGGCTCAGAATGCGGACGGCATCCGGGTCCTCGTGCTGCTAGCCGCGATGGCGATCATCGCGTTCTGGCGGACGGCGATCCGGCTGGTACTCATTCTGGTCGTGACCGCGATCATTGCGGCCATTGGCTACGGCGCTATCGTGATCTACCAGAGCATGCACCTCGTGACCTGATAACAGACAGCCTGCCGGTCGGCAGAGCGCTGCCAGCGGAACCGCCGATCGGCAGGCAACACGATTCTCTTGTCAGTGCCGGAGCCCGGTGGCGATCAAGTGCGAGCCGATCCCCAACAGCTCGGGAACGCGCTCGTGCGCTCTCGCAGCGTCCAGCACCACCTGCCAGTCGCGCCGGTCGTCCATCCGGTCATCAAGGTCATCAAGCAGGTAGGCCGCGCCCTCCACGGACACAAGGTCGGCAACGGCCAGCCCGGCGGCCGCGAACTCACCCCGCACCTGACCGGGCCGGTGGGTGACGCCGCAGAACGAGCCCGGACTGAGCGGCGCCAGCAGACCGCTGCGCTCAACCTCGTCGATCACCTGCTCGGCGGACGGGTACTTGGCGTACATCCGCGCCCGCAGCATGCCGTCGAGCCGCGCCGCCCAGCGGGATATCACCGCGCCGAAGACCGGGCCGCCCGGCCGTATTATCCGGCGAGCCTCGCGCAGTGCCTGCACCCGGGCGGCCCGCCGGGGCAAGTGGTACAGCGGGCCAAACAGCAGCACGGCATCCACGGTCTCGTCACCTAGGTCAAGGCCGCATGCGTCACCGACAGCTGCTTCCACCGCTACGCCGACCGCCGCGGCCGCCGTCCGCACTTGATCGACGTGCATCGGCACGATGTCCCGGTGTACGACCCGGTAGCCCATGCCAGCCAGCCAGATGGCGTACCGTCCCGGCCCGCCGCCAATGTCGGCGACGGCCGCAGGTGGCGACGGGAGGTGGCGCAGCACGATTTCCCGAGTCCGCTCGAACTCCAGCCGGCCTGCGCCACTGCGCGCGAGCCGGTCAGCTTCCTCGCCGCGCTCGTAATGCGCGTGCAGGGCGGCATGCTTCAGGTCGGTGGCCATACTGCATCATGCCGGCCGCCACGGACGGGCCGCACCCTAATTTCAAGCCGCCCAGGTGGCGTGCTGCGGATGCCAGTCGCCGTGGCCTGTGGTCTTGGTGAGCAGGCACCGGCCCACCAGGAACTCGAAGAACTCGCCATCAGCAAAGCCATCCGGCTCGGTCTCGATGCCCCGCTCGGCCAGGAACTGCGCTGCCGCTCCGCTAGCCAGGCCAGGATCGCTGACCGGCTGCGCCCGGCCGGTGAGGTAGAACGCGTCTTCGTTATCCGGGCTCGGAAACGAGTGCAGCGCATACCGCCGGTCCCGGTGCAGGTCGTCTCGCTTCGGCGAGGGGATGACGTGCGCTAGCAGCCGGCCTGACACCAGCACCGGGGAGACCGGATGCACCCGCGGCCCGCCATCGGGCCGCACCGTGGACAAGAAGGCCAGGCCCACGCCGAACTGATACAGCAGGTCGCACCCCGCGCTAGCGAGGTCCGGCCGGACTGCGGCAAACTGCTCCCAGCTCACTTCTGTCTGCATGCCTCGATCCTGCCAGCAGCCACTGACAATCGACCAGGACCTCACGCCACGCGACCTCGGCCGACGCGGCCGGGAGCTAGGCCGGGTGGACCCGACCGGCCAGCCGTCGGCCCTGAGCAGTCGCCAGGTCCTGGCATTATGGCCGGATGACCGTTTCGGTGGACTTCTCCGATGTCTCCGGGGACCGGCGCGGGGCAGAGGTAGCGCGGCTATGCGAGGCCATGGAGCAGGCCGACAAAGAAGGCCGGTACCCGCGGCTGACCGTAGAGCGGCCCTGGTCAGCGCACAACCCGGTGCTGCAAGGAGAATTCGCCTCGCCCGGCGCTATCCGCTGGTACCTGGAGCGGGAGCTCGGTCGATTGGCGGCGGCTGGCGCCCGGATCTCGGTCAACCCCGGCCGCAAGGCGCTCGGCCTGCACGACCCTGCCCTCGCTGAGGCCGTCGACGAGACCCGGTCAGACCTGCGGCGCAAGAAGCTTTTCCTGTTCGGCCCGGAGCGGAGCGCGCTGTCCATCGACCGCCTGCAGCATTACACCGGGACTCAGGCCGACAGTTTCCAGCGCTACGTGCTGCTGACGAACTACTCCTGGCACGTCGATGAGTTCCGGGCGGCGCTGCCGAACTGCACCGGTCCCGACTCGGCGGGCCGGCAGATGCCTGCCTGGCACCACCCGCTGCCGGACCGGTCCGGCCTGACCATCATCAACATCGGCGTCGGGCCGTCCAACGCCAAGACGATTACCGATCACCTCGCGGTCCTCCGCCCTGACCTGGTGCTGATGATCGGGCACTGCGCCGGGCTGCGCAATCACCAGGACATCGGCGACCTGGTCCTGGCCTCGGCCTATATGCGCGACGACCGTGTACTCGACGACGTGCTCCCGGTGAGCGTGCCAATCGTCTCCAACTACACGCTGAACAGGCTCCTGCTCGACGAGGTAGCGGCCCGCGACCTGCGCAGCCGGCTCGGGATCGTGTTCACGACCGCGAACCGGAACTGGGAGCTGCAGCTGTCCGCGGTCAGCGACCGGCTGCGGCTATCGCGGGCCATCGCGGTGGACATGGAGTCAGCGACGGTGGCGGCCAACGGATTCCGTTACCGGGTACCGACAGCCACGCTGCTCGCCGTGAGCGACAAGCCGCTGCACGCGAGCCCTAAGCTCAACGATGATGCGCAAGCCTTCTACCTGGCGACCCGCCGCCAGCACGTCGAGATCGCGATATCCGTCGTGGCCAAGGTCCGGGAGCTGTATCCGGGTGGCCTGCCCACCGGCGATATCCGCTCGGCGGACGAGCCGCTGCTCGGCCAGACCCAGCCCGACCCGCTGCCCCTGGCCCGCCTGGAATTTGACTAGCAGAAATATTTCCCGTTGCGCGATTGCTGGTGACGGATGTTACGGTCAAGTTGAGTTCAGGCCTAGCCTCCGGGAGGCAACAGTGACCAGCCCGACCGCCAGCCGCGGCCCGTGGCTAGTCTGCCGGCGTCATATTGACCTGCTGCGCGTATCCAGCGCGATCTGTCCCACCTTCTGCTGAGCCGGGTTTCCCGGCACCTCGCCAGCGCCCCGGCGTCGCCGCGGCGCAATCTGTCAGCGCCCGCGCCATGCCAGCAGAAGGACCTCAGCGATGTCATCCCAGCCGCTTCGCGGCCAGGGCCAGTGGGCCCTCGGCCACCACGAGCCGCTCAATCCCGCCGAGCGATTCAAGAAGGACGACGACGGACTGCACGTCCGCGAGCGCATCCTGAACCGGTACGCCCACCTCGGCTTCGACTCCATCGACCCGTCTGACCTGCGCGGGCGATTCCGCTGGTGGGGGCTGTACACCCAGCGCAAGCCCGGCATCGGCGGCGGCAAGACCGGCGCCCTCGAGGACGCCGAGATCGAGGACCCTTACTTCATGATGCGGGTCCGCATCCCTGGCGGGCAGCTCGAGGCCGACCAGCTCCGCGCGATCGCCGAGATCGCTAAGGAGTACGGCCGCGACCTCGCAGACGTCACCGACCGGCAGAACGTCCAGTTCCACTGGATCTCCATCGAGGACGTCCCGGCGATCTGGGCCCGTCTCGAGGAGGTCGGCCTCTCCAGCCAGCAGGCCTGCGGCGACGTGCCGCGCAACATCCTCGGCTGCCCGGTCGCCGGGATCGACGCGGCTGAGGTGCTGGATGCCAGCGCGGTGCTGCGCGCGACGGAAGAGGTGGCGACCAACAGCCCCGACCTCACTAACCTCCCCCGCAAGTTCAAGACCGCGATCTCCGGCTGCGCGAACCAGTGCACCGCGCATGAGGTCAACGACGTTTCGTTCGTCGGTGTCATCTCACCCGAAGGCAGGCGCGGCTACGACCTCTGGGTGGGCGGCGGCCTGTCCACGAACCCGATGCTGGCGCAGCGCCTCGGCGTCTTCGTCCCGCCAGACCGGGTACCCGAGGTCTGGACGGCGGTGGCCAGCCTGTTCCGCGACTACGGTTACCGCAGGCTGCGCAGCCGCGCCCGGCTGAAGTTCCTGGTCGCCGACTGGGGGACGGAGCGGTTCCGCGAGGTCCTGGAGCGCGAGTACCTGGGCGGGAACGGGCTAGACGACGGGCCAGCGCCGCCCGCACCCGCGCCGGGTTCGCGCGACCACATCGGCGTGCACCGGCAGCGCGACGGGCTGTTCTACGTGGGCGTGGCCCCGCACACCGGCCGGACATCCGGCACGCAGCTGTGGCAGGTGGCTGATCTGGCGCAGGCCTACGGGTCCGGCCGGGTGCGCACCACGATCGAGCAGAAGCTGCTGATCCTTGACGTGCCGGAACGCGCAGTTGCGGAGCTGGTCTCCGAACTCGAGTCGGTCGATTTGCTGGCCAGTCCGAACGTCTTCAGGCGTGGCACGATGGCCTGCACCGGCATCGAGTTCTGCAAGCTGGCTATTGTCGAGACCAAGGGCCGGGCTCGCGACCTCTACACCGAGCTGGGCCGGCGGCTGCCCGACTTCGACAGCCCCATCACGATCAACGTGAATGGCTGCCCCAACTCGTGCGCCCGCTTCCAGCTTGCCGACATCGGCCTGAAGGGCTCGATCGTGGACGGCGTCGAAGGCTTCCAGGTGCACCTGGGCGGGTCACTAGGCACCGACCCTGGTTTCGGCCGGAAGCTGCGCGGGCTCAAGGTCACCGCGGACGCGCTGCCCGACTACGTCGAGGGCCTGCTGCGCAACTATCAGGCCGACCGGGCCGACGGCGAGGAGTTCGCCGCCTGGGTGCGGCGAGCCGACGCGGACCTGCTGACCCGCCCGGCCGAGCTCGCACACGCGGCCGAACTGGCGCACGCGGGCGGGCAGGCATGAGCGGCGAGCGGCAGGTGCCGTTCTTCTGCCCGTACTGCGGCGAGGAGAACCTCCGCCCGGCCAGCGCCGACGCCGGCGACTGGGAGTGCCGAGCCTGTGCCCGCGGCTTCAGCCTGAAGTTCGTCGGTGTCGTGCGGCCACGGCCGTACAACCCCGCAGCATCGGGCGCGCTGTGACCGGGCAGCCGCCAGCTGAGCTGGCCGGCACGGGACCGACTGGTGGGCGAACTGGCGGCGCGGGACCGGCTGGCGCGGTGCCGGCTGGTGCGGTGCCGGTTGGTGCGGTGCCGGTTGGTGCAGGGCCTGGGCGGTATCCGCTGATGCTGTCGCTGGCCGGTCGGCGCACGGTCGTCGTCGGCGGCGGCCGGGTCGCGTTGCGCCGGGTGAGCGGCCTGCTCGAAGCGGGCGCGAACGTCATCGTCATCGCGCCGGTCGTGCTACCCGAGCTTGCCGGACTGCCGGTCACGGTGCTAGCGCGGCCGTACCGCGAAGGCGACCTGGCGACTGCCTGGCTGGCACATGCCGCCACCAGCGACCCGGCGGTCAACGCGCAGGTAGCGGCAGAGGCAGAGCGCAACCGGATCTGGTGCGTGCGGGCAGATGACGCGGCTATCTCGGCAGCGTGGACACCCGCTGTTACCCGGCACGGCGAGGTCACCGTGGCAGTCACCGCTGGCGGCGACCCTGGCCGGTCGCAGCGGCTCCGTGCGGCCATCGCGCAGGTCCTATCCGAGGGCACGCTGCCGGTCAGGCCGCACCGCCGTCGGTCTAACCACGGGAGCAAACCGGGCGTCGGGAGCGTCGCGCTGATCGGCGGCGGGCCGGGCGATCCCGGCCTGATCACCGTACTCGGCCGCCGGCTGCTGGCAGAGGCCGACGTCGTCGTCACCGACAAGCTGGCGCCACGGGCACTGCTGGCTGAGCTTGACCCGGATGTCGAGGTCATCGACGCGGGCAAGCGGCCGCACGCGCACAACCTGACACAGGCGCGGATCAACGAGCTCATCGTGACCAGAGCGCAGGCCGGGCAGCGAGTCGTCAGGCTGAAGGGCGGCGACCCGTTCGTGTTCGGCCGAGGCGGTGAGGAGGCACTGGCCTGCGTGCGAGCCGGGGTGCCGTTCCAGGTCGTTCCCGGTGTAACGAGCGCCATCGCGGTACCCGCCTGTGCCGGGATCCCGGTCACCCATCGTGGTGTTACTCAGGACTTCTCGGTGGTGTCCGCGCACCTCGATCCTTCGCAACCGGGAGCGACGGTGGACTGGGAGGGACTGGCCCGCGGTACCGGCACGCTGGTGCTGCTGATGGCCGTCGCCCACCTCGACGCGGTCGCGGCTGAGCTGATCAAGCGCGGCCGGCCCGCGGCCACGCCGGTCGCGGTCATCTGCGACGGCACGACACCGGACCAGCACGTGCTGACCTCGACGCTGGAACGGGTGGCAGCTGAGGCGGAATCAGCTGGCGTGCGGCCGCCTGCGGTCGTGGTCATCGGCGAGGTCGTCCGGTTGCGCGAAATGCTGCTGGGGCCGATACCGGAAGCGGCAGCGTCCGGCACGCCGGTACCTGTAACGACAGCGCAGGGAGCAGCGGCGTGAGGCGGCCAGCGCTGCTCGCGGTCGCGCACGGCAGCCGCAACCCGGCAGCGGCTGACGTCGTCAGCGCGCTGGCGCGGCAGGTTCGCCGGCTGGCACCGATGCTCGATGTCCGGGTCGCTTTCATCGGGCATGCCGAGCCGTCGCTGCCCGACGAGCTCGGAGCGGCGGGCTCGAACGCGGTGATCGTGCCGCTGCTGCTGTCCTCCGGCTACCACCTGACAGCAGACATCGCCGACGCGGCGAGTACGGCCGGCGCACTCGTGGCCGGCCCGCTAGGACCCGACGACCTGCTGCTCACCGTGCTCACCGCGCGCCTGGCCGAAGCCGGCGTTCCGGCGGGAACGCCCGTAGTGCTCGCCGCGGCCGGCTCGTCCGACCCGGCCGCCGCTGACGGCGTGGCCCGGCAGGCCGACTTGCTGGCGGCCGAGCTCGGCGTGCCGGCGCTGGCCGCGTTCGCGACCGCGGCCGAGCCGACGGTGGCGGCGGCCGTCGCCGAACTGCGGAGCCGGACCGGCGGCCCGGTGGCGGTGGCGAGCTACCTGCTTGCGCCAGGCTATTTCCAGGATCAGCTCCACAACAGCGGCGCCGATTGGGTCACCGAACCGCTCGGTAGCCACCCGGCTCTCGCCGGGCTCGTCATCGACAGATACCGGACCACGGCCGCCACAAGGCGGTAGCGCTCACAACCCCATCAGGACGGGAACGGGCGGTGGCCCGTCGGTCAGCAGCCCGCCCAGCGCGGCAGCCAGGCCTCGCGGGCTGAACAGGTCGCTTCCCCGGTATGCGGCAATCTCGGCATGCGTCCACCAGCGAAAGCCGCTCACGTTCTCAGCAGCCAACTCCGACTCGCTTAGCGTTCCGGACGGGTTGAACGCGGCGGTCCTGACCAGGAAGTAGTCGTTGATCACGCCGTCGAAGCCCACCGCGTGGCCCGGCCGGACTACCTCCTGGTGCCAGACGTGCGGCCAGTCGCCGGTGAGCTCGAGGCCAACTTCCTCCAGCAACTCGCGGCGCAACGCTGCCTCCAGCGTCTCGCCCGGTTCTACGCCGCCGCCGGGCGCTGCCCACACCACGATCGCGCGCCCGTCGCGGCTGAACTCGAACCGGCACAGCAAGATGCGATCGCTTTCGTCGAGGATGATCCCACGGGCGCTCGGGCGGAGGCTGACGGCCATAGCGGACAATCTAGTCGCCCGATCGGGCAGCCACCGCCCGGTAAACCCGGCCAGCGGCAGTCCTGCGCGTCGATGATCAGCCGGGCAGCGGCGGCGTCACCCTGCAGCGACACGGTCGGGTCCGGCCGGGAACGTGACCCCGGTCAGCATTTCGGAGACTGTCCACAGCGGCGCTGGATGGCCGGGTCGCGGGATTACCCGCTGGAGTAGGCCAGTTTCGGATAGCCCGAGACCTCGAGATCGAGGGTTGGAAGCCCGCCGCCTGTCACCGCCACCCCGCGCTCACCCAGCCGTGCCAGTCAGCGTCTACCGCGCGCCGAGTACCGTAATCGGTTCCTCATGTCTCGCCGTCGGCTCCGGGTGGCAGCTGTGGCCCGCCGGGCTCGAGGGGCAGTTCGATTTCCAGGGCGGTGCCTGCGCCGGGCGGACTGTGCAGATGGAGGTGGCCACCGAGCGCTTCGGCCCGGTCCTTGAGCCCGATCAGGCCAGTGCCGTGGGTGAAGTCAGCGCCGCCGCGCCCGTCGTCTCGGATGTGTATGTGCAGGACGCCGTCGCTGTCGGCTACC
>DATMMA010000419.1:0-7367 GCA_035570295.1 Streptosporangiaceae bacterium | reverse complement strand
GGCCTGCTGCACATGGAGATCGTCAGGGAACGGCTGGAGCGAGAGTTCGACCTGGTGCTGATCTCCACCGCGCCGAACGTCGTGTACCGGGTCGTCAGCGAATCCGGCCTGGAAACAGTTGTCACGAACCCCAGCGAGTTTCCCGAGGGCAAGATCAGCCAGGTCTTCGAGCCGATGGTTCGGGCTACGATCCTGGCGCCCACCGACTACGTGGGCGCGATCATGGAGCTGTGCCAGAGCCGCCGCGGCGTGCTGCTCGGGATGGAGTACCTGTCCGCCGACCGGGTCGAGATCCGGTACACCATGCCGCTTGGCGAGATCATTTTCGACTTCTTCGACCAGCTCAAGTCGCGCACCCGCGGCTACGCCTCGCTCGACTACGAGCGCGCTGGCGAGCAGGAAGCCGACCTTGTGAAGGTCGACATCCTGCTGCAGGGTGTCCCGGTCGACGCGTTCAGCCAGATCGTGCACGCTGACAAGGCCCGCGAGTACGGCCTGGGCATGACGGCCAGGCTCAAGGAACTCATCCCGCGCCAGCAGTTCGAAGTGCCGATCCAGGCCGCCATCGGCTCGCGGATCATCGCGCGCGAGAACATCCGCGCGATACGCAAGGACGTGCTCGCCAAGTGCTACGGCGGCGACATCACCCGGAAGCGCAAGCTGCTGGAGAAGCAGAAGGAAGGCAAGCGCCGGATGAAGGTCATCGGCCGGGTGGAGGTGCCGCAAGAGGCCTTCGTCGCCGCGCTGTCCACCGAAGGGCCGCCGGACAAGAAGCGCTCCTGACAAGCACAAACTTCTACCCGGGAACGAGGTCGCCTCGCCTGATCTCGGTCTGCGCGTGCGCCGCGAGGGTGCCGGCGAAGTCCTGCTGAAACCTAGTGGTTGGTCACCCGGACGCCGACCACGATCACGACGAGTATCAGCAGGAAGTACAGGACGCCCAGGATGCCGAGCACCAGGCCAGCGACAGCCATGCCGTGGCCGCGCTCGCCGCGCAGCCTGGTCTGCTTGAGCGCGATCGAGCCGCAGATGATCGCGGGAATGGCTAGCAGGATGTTGCCGACCAGCGTCAGGCCAAGCACGAACTGGCCGATGCCGCAGATCAGCGCCGCGAGGGCGGCCCGGTTGAGACGCGCGACGGGCGGGGTGAAGTACTGCCGCTGGTCGCCGTAGGCGCCTGGCGGGTACTGACCGCCGGGCAAGTACTGGCCGGTCGGCGGGAACTGGCCGGTCGGCGGGAACTGGCCGTCGGGTGGGTACTGGCCGTCGGTTGGGTACTGGCCGTCCGGCCGGTACTGGCCGTAGGTCGGGACCAGGTAATGGCCGTTCGGAGATTGCCCGGCGCCGGCTTGCGCGGGCTGGCTCTGCTGGCCAGCGGCCGCAGGCCCGGCAGGCGGGGGAGCCTGCTGACCCTGGTGACCTGGCCAGGGGGGCGGCGGGGGCGGTACGCCGGATCCGTCCGGCTGAGGCGACCATGACTCGCTCGCCCAGGAATCGGGGACCGGCTGCGCCCACGAATCGGGCGCCGGGGAATCGAAGCGGCCGGGCTTGTCGCTCGGGTTGTCAGTCGGTTCTGAACTCATTTGCACGCATCCCCTACATGGCAGTGCACCGTCACGCGGCACCTGCGCAATATCCGGGCGATAGCTGACTCCAGCAGGTTAAGGCCGCTCCTAGGGGGAATTCAGGCTCGACGCTGCGCGATTGAAGATCGCCACAACAAAGACGAGCACGAGCAGGGAGAGGGCAGTCCCGACAACGCCGAGCACCAGGCCAGTCGTTGCCATGCCCCGGCCGTCCTCGCCTGATTCCCGGATCTGCTTGAGTGACATGGCCCCGAGGACGATGGCCGGGATCCCCGCGAACGGCCCGGCGACAACCTGCCCGACGCCGCAGCACAGTGCCGCGATGGCCAGTGAGTTCGTCCGCCGGCCAGCCATCTGCGGCCATCCTGCGCTCGTCTGGAAGTACGGACCGGCCTGGCCGTAAGGCGGCTGCCAGCCTGGTTGCTGACCGAACGAGCCAGCCCCGAAAGGTCCCGGCGCCCCTGCAGGGCCCGGCTGACCGGGCTGACCGAACTGATCGGTCGGCTGCGCTGGCCCGCCGAGGAACTGGCCGGGTTGGCCCCAGCCCTGAGTCGGCTGATCTCCGGCCCCGTCTGTACCCATTCTTCCCCCTGGAAGGCGCGATTGCCACTCCCCCGATTATCGACCTGTGGGGCTGAAACAGGTAGTAGTTGCCCTGTTTTGTCGATGCAGGGGTGCACGGGCAGTCGCGACGGTCGCTGGTCAATGCCGCCGGCTGGCGCCGTCGGCGAAGAAGGGCTCCTGATCGCGAAACCTCCGCGGGCTCGCGGACACTATCTGGATGTGACCCCCGTCTGGCGCCGTCAGGTCTGGCTGGTTCAGCGGCCGGGATTCGCGTTCGACTGGCCCGGCCGCGTCGGCTAGCGTCAACGTCATGTCAGGCGCTCGGGTTATCTCGGTGAACCGCGGTAAGGAAGCCGATCTGCTGATTGGCGGCCGGCCTGGCCGGTCCGCGATTGACAAGCGGCCGGTGGCCGGCCCGGTATCAGTCGGCCCGCTCGGCCTCGACGGCGATGAGTGCGCCGACAAGCAGGACCATGGCGGTTTCGAGCAGGCCCTCTACGCCTACGCCAGGGAGGACCTGGACTGGTGGACTGAGCAGCTCGGCCGTGAGCTGACTAATGGCACCTTCGGCGAGAACCTCACGACGGCAGGCATCGATGTCAGCGCCGCGCTGATCGGGGAGACCTGGCGCGTCGGCTCCGCGCTCGTCCAGGTGACGGCTCCGCGCATCCCTTGCGTGACGTTCAAGTCCTGGCTGGACGAGCCACACTGGGTCAAGCGGTTCGCCGACGCCGGACGGCCCGGCGCCTACCTGAGGATCCTGTCTGAGGGCAGCGTGCAGGCCGGGAACGACCTCACCGTGCTGAGCCGCCCGGATCAGGCGGTCACGGTGGCCGAATCCATGCGTGCCTTTTACGGCGACCGGGAGCTCATGACCAGGCTGCTGCAGGTCGCGGGACGCGGCTCGAAGTGGGACGAGATCGCCGCGGACGTGCTCAGCCGAGCTTGATGGGTAGCGTGGAGCGATGCAGCGGCAGCGCGGTCAGCACCTGCCCGGTTAGCTGGGGACGGTGACATGGCCGGTCAGCCACCAGATGGCGAGCCCGCCGCGGCCGACGGAAGCCTGCCTGAGGCGGCGGCCGCGCGGCTGGGCGGTGCCCCGTTCGGGGTCTATGTGCACGTTCCGTTCTGCCTGACCCGGTGCGGCTACTGCGATTTCAACACCTACACCGCGACTGAACTCGGGTCTGGCGCGTCCCGCGAGTCCTACGCGGCGCTGGCCATCGGCGAGCTCAAGCTCGCTGCCAAGGTGCTGGCGGGCCGGGCCGGGCCCGTGCAGACGGTCTTCTTCGGCGGCGGAACGCCGACGCTGCTGCCGCCAGGCGACCTCATAGCCATCCTGCGCGCGATCGACGCTGAGCTGGGGCTGGCGCACGACGTGGAGGTGACGACCGAGGCCAATCCGGAGACGGTGGACGAGCCGGTGCTGGCAGAGCTGCGCGCCGGCGGATTCACCCGGATCTCACTAGGCATGCAGAGCGCAGTGCCGCGCGTGCTGGCTGTTCTGGACCGGGTGCACCAGCCTGGCCGGCCGGAGCAATGCGTGGCATGGGCCCGATCGGCCGGGTTCGGCCATGTCAGCCTGGATCTGATCTACGGCACTCCGGGAGAGACTGACGCGGACTGGGAGACGTCGCTAGACCGGGCGCTCGCGGCCGGCCCCGACCATATCTCTGCCTACTCCCTGATCGTCGAAGAAGGCACCAGGCTCGCGGCGCGAATTCGGCGCGGGGAGCTGCCGATGCCCGATGACGACGTGCTGGCCGACCGGTACCTGATCGCCGATGAGCGGCTGGGCGCAGCCGGCTTCCGTTGGTATGAGGTATCCAACTGGGCGGTCAGTGATGACGCGCGATGCAGGCACAACGAGCTGTACTGGACGGGCGGCGACTGGTGGGGGATCGGCCCGGGTGCCCATAGTCACGTCGGCGGGACTCGCTGGTGGAACGTCCGGCATCCGGCCGCCTACGCACAGCGGATCAGTGCTGGCGTGAGCCCGGCTCAGGCGCGCGAGGTCCTGACTGACGGCGAACGGGCTACTGAGCGGATCATGCTCGCGAGCAGGCTGGCAGCGGGCTGCCCGGTGGCGTATCTGACCCCGGCCGGTCGCGCTGCTGCCCGGACGGCAGTCGAGGACGGCCTGGCCAGCCGGGTGGCACTGGCGCAGGGGGCGGTCAGGCTGACGCAGCGCGGGCGGCTGCTAGCCGACGCCGTCATCCGGAACCTGACGGACTAGCCCGACTAGTCACCACCTGACCGTTTATGTAGTTGCAGCAGCGGGATGCTTCGCTTTTGGGCGACTCGTTGATATCGCTGATCTGTCCTCCCGCTCGGATTGGGCCCTAGAATTGGCACTCAGGGTCCAGGAGTGCCAAGGGGAGGTGGCGGCGTGCTTGACGACAGGAAACTGGCGGTACTGCGCGCCATCGTGGAGGATTTTGTCTCCACGAATGAGCCCGTGGGCTCCAAGGCGCTGGTGGACCGCCACAACCTGGACGTCTCGCCTGCCACCATCAGGAACGACATGGCCGTCCTGGAGGAGCAGGGCTACATCGTCCAGCCGCACACGAGCGCTGGCCGGATACCGACCGAGCAGGGTTACCGCTTGTTCGTCGACCGGCTGTCGGCGGTAAAGCCGCTGTCGGGGGCAGAACGCCGCGCGATCGAGACATTCCTCGCCGGTGCCTACGACCTGGACAGCATTGTCATGCGCACGGTCCGCCTGCTCGCGCAGCTCACCCGGCAGGTGGCCGTCGTTCAGTATCCGTCGCTGACGAGGTCGACGGTCCGGCATATCGAACTGGTCCCGCTGACCGACCGGCGGCTGCTGCTGGTGCTAATCACCGATACCGGGCGGGTCGAGCAGCGCGTGGTCGAACTGCCCGGTCCGATCGGGGACGAGTCAATCACCCAGCTGCGCGCGGTGCTCAACGCTTGTCTGGATGGCCGCAGGCTCGCCGACGTCGCATCGGTGGTGGCCGAATTGCCCGACCGGGTGAGCTCAGTCGAGCGTTCCAATGCGGCGGCTGTCTTTTCCGTGATCCTTGAGACCGTTGTCGAGCGGCACGAGGAGCGCGTCGTCGTCGGTGGTGCAGCGAATCTGACCCAGGCCGACTTCTCCAGGGGATTGCACGAGGTGCTCGAAGCGTTGGAGGAACAGGTAGTGCTGATGCGGTTGCTCGGCGAGTCGGGCGACCAAGCGGCGGTCACAGTCCGCATCGGGTCGGAGAATGAAGTCGACGGGCTGCGGAGCACCTCGCTCGTGGCTACCGGATATGGCGCTGGCAGTCAATCACTAGCCAGGCTCGGGGTACTTGGTCCGACAAGGATGGACTACCCGACGGCGATGGGAGCGGTACGCGCGGTGGCACGATATGTGGGCCAGATCCTGGCGGAGTCGTAGGAATGCCGGTGGCAAACGATTATTACGGGATCCTCGGAGTCCGCCGCGACGCGGGCCCCGACGAGATCAAGAAGGCCTACCGACGGCTGGCCAGGGAGCTGCACCCGGACGTCAACCCAGATCCGGCGCTGCAGGAACGGTTCAAGGAAGTCACCCAGGCCTATGAGGTGCTCTCCGATCCGGAAAAGCGCCAGATGTACGACCTCGGCGCTGACCCGTACGCCCAGCGCGCCGGCGCGGCCGGCTTCGGCGCGGCCGGCTTCCCGTTCAGCGACCTCATGGACGCGTTCTTCGGCGGCGGTGCCGCTGCTCGCGGTCCGCGCAGCAGGGCGAGGCGCGGCCGCAATGCCACGATCCGTGTCGACCTGGACCTGTCGGAGTGCGCGTTCGGCACGACCAGGGAGCTCGTCGTCGACACCGCGGTTGTCTGCCCTACCTGCTCCGGCGAAGGCACGGCGCCGGGCACACACCCGGTGACCTGCGACGTCTGTAACGGACGAGGCGAGATCAGCCAGGTCACCAGGTCCTTTATCGGCCAGATGATGACCTCGCGGCCGTGTCCTGCCTGCGGCGGTTTCGGCACAGTTATCCGCAAGCCATGCCCGGAGTGCGACGCGGACGGGCGAGTGAGGACCCGGCGCACCATCAAGGTGCGGATCCCTGCCGGTGTCGAGGACGGCACGCACATCCAGCTCGCCGGGGAGGGCGAGGTTGGCCCTGGTGGCGGACCGGCCGGCGACCTCTTCCTGGAGATTGTCCAGCGGCCCCATCCCATTTTCGAGCGGCAGGGCGATGACCTGCACTGCACCGTGACGATCCCGATGGTGGCCGCTGCGCTCGGCGCCTCCCTCCAGGTCGAGACTCTGGACGGGCCCGCGGACCTGGACATCCGGCCGGGGACACAGTCTGGCCAGGCCATCCCGATGTACGGGCAGGGGACCGAGCGGCTGAACAGCTCGGGCCGTGGTGACCTGATAATCCACGTCACAGTCGAGACGCCCAGCAAGCTCGAGCCCGAGCAGGAAGAGCTGATGCGCCAGCTTGCCAAGCTCCGCGGCGAGGAGGCTCCGCCCGGTAAGTTCGCGCCAGGCCAGCACGGCTTCTTCTCGCGGCTGCGTGATGCGTTCAACGGTCGCTGATAACCGGGCTGGCCGGACCTGAGACCGCCAGTCTTCGTCGCCCCGACGGCAGAGCTTGCCGGCGAGCGTGTCACGCTGCGCGGACCGGAAGGTAGGCACGCGAGTACGGTCCGGCGGCTGACGCCAGGCGAACGGGTCGACCTCACTGACGGCGCCGGCCTGATAGTGGAGTGCGAGGTTGCCGCAGCCCGGCCAGCAGAGCTTGACCTCACGGTCTGCGCCCGCAGGACGGAGCC
The DNA here is from genome assembly GCA_035570295.1 of Streptosporangiaceae bacterium. Taxonomy (GTDB): domain Bacteria; phylum Actinomycetota; class Actinomycetes; order Streptosporangiales; family Streptosporangiaceae; genus JAJYUU01. The sequence goes on along the minus strand of DATMMA010000419.1, from coordinate 439 downwards.
GCCGCCGCAGCCGCGGATTGCCATCCTGCAGGCGATACCTAAAGGTGACCGCGGCGAACTGGCGGTGGAACTGATGACGGAGGCGGGCGCCGACGTGATCGTGCCGTGGGCAGCGCAGCGGTCGGTGGCAGTCTGGCGTGGCGACCGCGGGGCGCGGTCGCTAGCGCGCTGGATCTCGACAGCCGAACAGGCGGCTAAGCAGAGCAGGCGATCGTGGTTTCCGGAAGTGACCGAGCAAGCGGATCTGGCCGCGGCGGCCCGCCGTATCTCGGCCGCTGCACTGGCGATCGTGCTCGATCCGGATGCCCCGGACCCGCTAACGGCTGCGGCAGTGCCGGCCGAGGGCGAGGTGGTCTTGGTGGTCGGCCCGGAGGGCGGGATCTCGCCGGCCGAGAACGATGCCTTCCTCGCGGCAGGCGCGGTCAGGGCCAGGCTCGGC